>JANPPS010000072.1:0-17769 GCA_031428635.1 Rhodospirillales bacterium | reverse complement strand
CCGGCACGAACCGCAGCCGGTGCCGGCCCGGGTGCGGTTACCGATATCGTCCACGTTATCGCACCCGGCGCGCACGGCGTCGGCGATCGTCGTCGCGCCCACGCCATGGCAGACGCAAATCGATGGCTCCGGCGCCGGGCCGCTCGCGGGACGGCCAGCGAGCAAGCTACGGCGCTCCGGTAGCGTTAGCGTATCGTTCTGAATAAGGCCGGCCAGCCACTCCCGCGGCGGCAGCACGTGGGTTGGACCCATGAACACCACCAGATCGAGCCGCCCCGCGTCGACGCGGGCCAGCCGCAGTAGCCCGGCGGAACTATCCTGTAGGCGGAGCCACGTGCCGGGTCCCGCCCCCCAGGCCTCGATCCGCGCCGCCGCCGCCGCCGGATCGCCAGTTCCGGCTAGCTCGGCGCGCCAGCCGGCGATGGCCCCGGTACCCAAGGGAATAAGAGCACACCACTCGGCGAGGTCAGCCGGCGGCTCGGCCCGGCTGATGACGTAGCCGTGCCATGTCGCATTATACGGCGCGATACGAACCGGGGCGTGCTTCAGGTCGGGCTGACCACTTGTTGGATCGGTGGCTGCACTGGTTGCGTTGTTGATCCGGGCCGCACCGCAAAATCGCGCCGTCCAATGCATGGGGGCGAACAACGTGCCCGGGCGCTGGCCGGAATCGTGTCGCACGCGCAGCACCGCCTCACCCTCGGCGCCGGTGACACGCAGCAGGCTGCCGTCGGCGGGCGCATCGTCCGGGTGGATCGCGACCGTCGGCTCCGGCCAATGCTGAAACAGGCGGGGCGTGCGGCCGGTGCGGGTCATGGTGTGCCACTGGTCGCGCACCCGGCCGGTCATCAAGATGAACGGGTACTCTGCCGTCGCGGGCTGCGCGGGCGGGCGGGGCGGGGTTGGCACGATGCGCGCGGGGCCGGACGGCGTCTCACCGCGCACCACAAGCCGTTCGGGCCGTGCGCCCCGTGCCGGGGCGGGCCATCGCGTCGGCTTCATTGCGTCATAATCCACGCCGGCTAGTCCTGAAATATCGAACACGCGTGCGCCATCGTTGTCATACCCGCTTAGTTGGGCATGCTCGGCAAAGATGTCACGCGGGCCGGCCCATGCGAACGCGTCAGCCCTGCCCAGCCGCGCCGCCACGCCCGCCAACGCCTGCCAGTCCGGCCGAGCCTCGCCGGGGGGCGGTAAGAACGCGCGCTGCCGGCTAATGACGCGCTCGCTGTTGGTGACGGTCCCGTCCTTCTCACCCCACGCCAGGGCTGGTAGGCGAATATGAGCGAGATCGGCAGTGTCGCTCGGGACGCATTCGGATACGACCAGCAGGTCGCACCGGGCCAAAGCACGCCGTACCCGCGCAGCCTCGGGTAACGATACGGCGGGGTTGGTGCCGATGATCCAAAGCGCCTTGATCTGGCCAGCGCCGACCGCATCCATCAGCTGCACCGCCTTCAAGCCCGGAGCGGCAGGCAGTACGGACGTGTTCCAAAACCGGGCCAGCCGATCGAGGTCGCCGGGCCGGTCCCAATCCAGATGCGCAGCTAGCGTGTTCGATAGCGCCCCCACCTCCCGCCCGCCCATCGCGTTCGGCTGGCCGGTGATGCTGAACGGCCCGGCGCCTGGCAGTCCGATACGCCCGGTCTGTACATGGCAGTTGATAACCGCGTTCGCCTTATCAGTACCTTGCGCGCTTTGGTTCACGCCTTGACTGAACAGGGTCACGACACGGGGTGTGTTCCGCCAGCCATTGTAGAACGCGGTCAGTTCAACGCTATCGAGCCCGCACTCGGCCGCGACCGCCGCCACGTTCGGACCGTCTCCGCCACAGTGCTTTAGCAGGCCGCGAAACAGCGCGACATCGGTGCCAGGGCGTAGCGGCAGGTGCTGGTCCGCGCCCTCACACGTTGCCGTCCAGCGCGGGTCGATGACCACGATGCGCATACCCGGCCGGGCCGCGCGCGCCGCCAGCAGGCGCTGGTGCAGCACCGGGTGACACCAGGCCAGATTACTGCCAACTAGCACGACAAGGTCGGCTAGTTCGAGGTCGGCATACACGCCGGGCACCAAGTCCTCGCCAAAACTACGCCGATGCGCGGCCACGGCGCTGGCCATACATAGCCGACTATTGCTGTCGATGTTGGCCGTGCCCAGTACCGCCTTCGCCAGTTTATTGGCCGCGTAATAGTCCTCGGTCAGTAATTGGCCGGACACGTATAGCGCAACGCTAGTTGGCCCGTAATCGCGTATCGCCGCGCGGAACCCGTCGGCGACCTGGTCCAGCGCCGCATCCCACGTGACCCGGTGGCCGCCCATTTCGGGATACAGCAGCCGCCCATGACTGCCGAGCGTCTCGCCCAGCGCCGTCCCTTTGCTACATAGCCGCCCCAAGTTGGCGGGATGATCTGCATCGCCCTGTATCGCCGCCCCGCCCTTCCCGTCCGGCGTTGCCACCACGCCGCATCCGACCCCGCAATAGGGGCACGTCGTGCGGACGTCAGTAGACATCGCGCTGGTACCGCCCCTGTCGCGCCAATGCCACGATCCAGTCCCGGCACTGCGCTTCGTCGAGCCCACCCTGCGACTGCGCCACGTCCCGCAGCGCGTGATCGACGTCCCGCGCCATGCGGCTCGCATCGCCACACACGTACACATGCGCGCCGCCCTGCAGCCAACGCCACAAATCCGCCGCGTCCTCCCGCATGCGGTCCTGAACGTAGACTTTCTGTTTCTGGTCCCGTGAGAAGGCCAGGCTTACGTGACTGAGGGTACCGTCGGCCTGCCATGCTTCGATCTCGGGCCGGTAAAGGTAATCCCGGTCGGCGTGCTGATCGCCGAAGAACAGCCACGCCGGGCCGGGCGCCGGCTGGTGGGCGCGTGCCTGCAGGAACGCGCGGAACGGGGCGATGCCGGTTCCGGGTCCGATCATAATGACCGACGTAGCCGGGTCGGACGGTAGACGAAAATGGCTGGTGGTGACGGTGGCCAGCACCCGACGCCCATCCGTCGCGTGATCCGCCAGGTACGCGCTCGCTACCCCGGGCCGGACGCGCCCGCGCCGTTCGGTGCGCACAACCGACACGCATAGATGCACTTCGCCGGGTGCGGCCTCAGGCGCCGACGCGATCGAATACAGCCGCGGCTTCAGCGCTGGCAGGCTGCGGACCAAATCGGCGATAGGCGGGCGGGCCGAGGGAAACGCTTCGATCAGGTCCAGCAGGTCCGCACCATCGGGCTCCGCCCCGTCATCGCCGTCCTGCAATGCCCGCAGCGCCTTAGCCTCCCGCGCATTCGTGGCGGCACCCGCGAGCAAAGCCAGCGTCCGGTCCTGCGGTCGGGCCAGGTCGTATTGCGTGATCAGGCTATCCCGCGTTGCGTGACCCGGCATGCCGTAGGCCGTCAGTACGGCGTCAGCAAAGGCCGGATCGTTCTGCGGCATGATACCCAGGCTATCGCCCGGCAGGTACGCAAGCCCGCTGCCGTCGAGGCCGATGCGGATGTGTCGGACCTCCTTGGCCGAGCCGGGGCCGCTGAGTAGGTCAGCCGACAGGATCGTGACGGGGGATCCGACCGTGGCCGTCACCGGCTCCGGCAGCGGCGCGGCCGCGACGGCCGGAGCCGCGGAGAGTAGTGCCTTCACGGCCTTCATCGTGGGCTTGCCACCGGGTACGCACAGGCCCGCGCTACTCTCTCGCCCATCGGCCAGGGCCTCGGCGTACGTCTGGCACACATAGCCGCACTGGCCGCAATCCAGCTGCGCCATGGCCGCCATCAGCTGCCGCGCCGGTGCCCGGCCCTCTGCCAGGCGCAGCCGGTCGGGTAACTCAAGCGCCGGGTCGTGCCAGGGCATGTCCTCGATCGGCGGGGCGGCGGCCACTGACGACATCGGGGCACCCTGCCCGCCGCCGTAGATGCCAGCCAAGAAGCCGTTGAGCCAGGCGCGTTGCGATGGGCTGAAGGGCGCGCTGGGGGGTATCAGCGGCACGGAGTCGGGCGACGGTAGGCCAGGCATCATGGCGTTCATGCGGGTACCATTTCGAGCATCGCGGCCAACTCGGCGTCCGACTGGGCGGCGCTCCAGTCCTGGAACGTGCCGCGCCCGTCCCATTCACGCAGTAATTGCAGCATCATCGGCGGCAGCTCGTCGAACGCTACCGCCGCCCGGATCAGCCGGCCAATCCGCTGCTCCGGCCCGGCACCGCCGCCCACGTGCACGTCGTAGCCCTCGACCGTGTCGTCCTCATTGATCGCGACCCGGGCACCCAATAGACCGATATCGGCAATCAAATGCTGCGCGCAGGAGTGATGACAGCCGGTGACATGGATGTTGATAGGCGTGGCCACCGTGATCCGCGCGTCGAGGAAGTCCGCCAGTTCCGCCGCGTGCCGCTTCGTGTTCGACGCCGCGAACTTGCAGCCCGCGCTGCCGGTGCACGCCACCAGTCCGCCCCGGACCAGCGTCGCCTGCCACCCGAGCCCCAGCGTCGCTAGTCCATCCAGCACGGCCGGCATATCCGCCGCCGGCACGTCGGAAATCAGCAAGTTCTGCCAAACCGTCAACCGGATCGTGCCCGACCCATAACGCGACGCAAGCCGGGCCACGCCCCGCGCCTGGTCCGACGTGAGCCTACCCACGGTGCAGGTTACGCCCACGTAATGCAGCCCAGCCTGGGACTGACCGTGCACGCCGATATGCCCGTGCTTCTCCTGCGTCGGGCGCAGCGGCATGTCGTATTCCCGGCGCAACGGGCGGCCGAGTTGCGCCTCGACCTCGGTTAAAAACCGGTCATGGCCCCAGCGGTCCAGCAGGTATTTCAGCCGGCTGGTCTTACGGCTCGTGCGGTCGCCATGTTCGATAAACACGCGCAGGATCGCATCGCACACCGCCGTGGTGTCAGCGGGTGCGACGACAACGTTGCTCGGTCGGGCGAAGTCGCGATGTCCGGTGATGCCACCCAGCGATAACGCGTAGAATACGCCGTCCGGCAGCTGCACGGCATGAAACGCGATGTCGTTCGTGTCTTCCAGCACCGGCACGCGACCGCCGCCGTCGAACGCGATGTTGAACTTACGCGGTAGGCCGAACAGCTCGCGGTGATCCAAGATATGGTGGTGGATCGCGCGGGCGTGCGGGCGGGTGTCGATCAGCTCCTGCGGGTCGATGCCGGCGGTGGGGCTGCCGGTCACGTTGCGGACGTTGTCGGCGCCCGCCCCGCGGCTGGTTAGGCCTAGATCGGCCAGCCGGTGCAGCACCTCGGGCGCGGCACCGGCCGGGATTTCACGCACCTGCAAATTGGCGCGGGTGGTGATGTCGACGTACGCACCGGCGCACGCATCCGCCAGGTCCGCTACACCCGCGAACTGGGCCGCCGTCAGTATGCCGCCCGGCATGCGCATACGGCACATAAAGCTGTCCTGCGCCGGCGTCACATAAAACAGGCCAAGGTACTTGGTCAGAAACACGTCGGTGCCCTTCGGAAACCGTCCGTCGGCCGCCAGGCGCGCGATCTCGTCCGTGCGGTCGAGTGGATGACGGGCGCGCTTGCTCTCTTCCTCGGGCGTGAGCTTACCGCCCGCCGCAACCGTCCGGTCTTGCGCGGCGCGCTGCAGGTCCGTGGGGTCCGCGGCCGGCCCGTCCATGGCCGGCGCAATCGTGCCCCGCCGCGCCTCCACGCCGGACATAAAGCCCTTCAGGTATTCCTGCTGCTCGGTCGAAAACGGGTCGTTCATGCGGCGAAACTCATGCTGCGAATTGGGGTCCGAACGGCAGTGCATGCCGCAATGCCGCGATGTTGGCGCCATCGCGAATAAGGTTCAGGTACCAGGGCGCGTCGGCCGTCTCACCCAGCAGAACCGCGCCCACCAGCCGGTTGTTACGCACCAGCAAATGACGGTATTGGCCGTCCTCGGCGTCATCGAGCACAACGCTCTCGGCATCGGCGGCCATGGCCTCACCCGCACTCCAGATTGCGGCGCCGGCGACTTTCAGCGCGGTCGCGTCGTACGCCACGGCATAGCGGGCAGTGCCGCCCAGGACGTTGGTGGCTGCGACCGCCGCCTGCGCAAATGCGGGTGCCACAAGCCCGCAGCAGACGCCGTCATGCTCGGCGCAGTCACCCACGGCATAGATCGCGTCGTCACCCGTGCGCATCGCGTCATCCACGATCACGCCGCGATTGACCGGCAGGCCCGCGCCCGCCGCCAGCTCGATCGCCGGGCGGATACCGACGGCCATCACAACCAAGTCGGCCTCGATCACGCGGCTATCGGCCAAAGCAACGCCGCGCGCCTGGTCGCCGCCGATTATGCCCACGGTGGTGGCCGACAGCACGACATCGATACCCTGCTGCGCCAGCCGCTGCCGCAGCCGTTCGGCGCCGCCCGGGTCCAACTGCCGCTCCATCAGGCGATCCGTGGCGTGAATGACCGTCACCGCCATACCGCGCCGGGCCAGGCCGGCCGCTGCTTCCAGCCCCAGCAGACCGCCACCGATAACGATCGCGCGCCCACCTATGGCCGCCGCGTTCATCATGGCCTTCACGTCGGCCAACGTCCGGTACAGCACAACGCCCGGCAGATCGGCGCCCGGTAGCCGCAACCGCACAGCGTGGGACCCGGTTGCCAGCACCAGCCGGTCGTAAGCAATCGGCTCGCCATCCGTCAGGCGAACACACTGGGCGACGCGGTCGATGGTTTCGACGTGAACGCCGTGGCGGTACGCGACGGCGTCGTGTGGAACAGTCTCCAGCGCCGCCACTTCCATGTCGCCCGCAAGCAAGCCGCTAAGCGCCACCCGGTTGTACGGCACCCCGGCCTCCCGCCCGAGAAGCGTCACCCGATGCCCGCCGGCCGCGATCAGCGACGCCACGCGTACGCCGGCCGGGCCCGCGCCCACGATAACAGAGTGCGGGCTTGCACCCGCCGCGCCTGTGTGACGGATCACGCCGCTTCAGCCGGGCTACGATGGCGCGCATAGAGGAACTCCATCATCGCGCGCCGTGCCTCGATAAAACGCGGATCGGTTGCGAGCGCCAACCGGTCACGCGGACGCGGCAGGCCCGGCGTCAGTATCTCGCCGATGCCGGCTTCCGGCCCGTTGGTCAGCATGACGATGCGGTCCGATAGCAGGACAGCCTCATCCACGTCGTGCGTCACCATCAGCACCGTTGTCTGCAGCCGGGCGTGGATATCCATCACGCGGTCCTGCAAATGCGCGCGGGTCAGGGCGTCGAGTGCGCCGAACGGCTCGTCCAGCAGCAAGACCTTCGGCTCCATCGCCAGGGCACGCGCGATGCCGATCCGCTGCTTCATGCCGCCGCTGATCTCATGCGGGCGCTTGGTCGCGGCTGGCGTCATCTTTACCAGCTCCAGGCACTCGGCGACCCATTCTTCCTTTTCGGCCCGCGATCGGGCGCCGACCTGATCGACCGCCAGCCGCACGTTCTCCGCACATGTCAACCACGGCAACAAAGAGTGGTTCTGAAACACGACGGCGCGGTCGGGCCCGGGCTCATCGACCTCACGCCCCTCCAGCAGCACACCGCCCTCAGTAGCGCGTTGCAAACCGGCAACAACGTTCAGCAGCGTACTTTTGCCGCAGCCCGAGTGGCCGATAATGCTGACCCACTCGCCCTTCTGCACCGGCAACGAGACCCGGCGCAGCGTGGCCGGCTGACCGAGACGGAACCGGACGGTAACGTCGCTGATCTCCAGGAACGGCTTCATGCCACCACCCCGCGCGTGACCAGATGCCCAGCGAGCGCCACGATCCGGTCCAGCACGAACCCCACCAGTCCCACGTAGATCAGCGCCACAATGATATCGCTGATATTGCTGCTATTCCACGCGTCCCAGATGAAAAACCCGATACCGACGCCGCCGACCAGCATCTCGGCTGCCACGATCGCGAGCCAGGATAGTCCAATGCCAATACGCAGGCCGGTGAAGATGTACGGTGCCGCCGCCGGCAGGATGATACGCGTGAAAAGGCGGGGGCCACGTAGGCGGATCACGCGGGCGACGTTGCGATAATCCTGCGGAACCTGCCGCACGCCCACGGCCGTGTTGATAATCACGGGCCAGATGGCGGTAATGAAAATGACGAAGATCGCACTCGGCTGTGCATCCCGGAACGCGGCCAGGCTAAGCGGCAACCACGCCAGCGGCGGTACCGTCCGTAGCACTTGGAACACCGGATCGAGCCCCCGCGTCGCCCAAGCGCTGGTGCCAACCAACAGCCCGAGCAGAACCCCCACGATTGCGGCCAGTGAAAATCCGAGCAGCACGCGGGTGAGCGACGCCTGAATGTGCCAGTACAAGCCCTTATCCAGTCCGCCGCGGTCGTAAAACGGGTTGGTGATCAGCTCGTGACTGGTGGTCCAGACCGTCGTCGGCGGTGGCAGCGCACTGCCGGGGCGACTGGCGGCGACCTGCCAAACCGTACCCAGTACCGCGATTACAATCACGAGTGGCGTCACGTCCACCATGCGCCGGCGTATCGCGGCCAGGACGTCTACCGGGCGGGGCAGCTTGCGCGCAGGTACAGCCGGACGGACGCCCGTGCTCGTCGCAGAACCGAGGGTGGTGCTCATGCCGATTTCCGTATCGTGAGTTTTGCGAGGTACGCGGCCGGGTCAGCAGGGTCGAACGTGACGCCGTCAAAGAACGTCTCCACGCCCCGGCTCGTGCCATCCGGGGCCGCAACACCCAGGGCGGACGCGGCGCCGCGCCAGATATCCTCCCGGTTCACCGCCTTTATCATCGCGCCCGTATTTAAATCGGCCGGCAGAATACCCCAGCGCTGGTTTTCGGTCAGGAACCACAAGTCGTGCGACTGGAATGGATAGCTGGCATGGTCGGCCCAGAACTTCATTCGCAACGGCGATCCGGCCACGACGCGACCGTCGCCATAGTCGATCTCGCCAAGGCTACGCGGCAAAATATCGGCGGGTGGCACATTGAACCAGGCACGCTTGCCCAGCAGCGTGGCCAGTTCGGCCTTGTTTGCCAGATCATCGGCCCAGATTTGCGCCTCGATCACGGCAGCCGTCAGCGCCTGCGCGGCACGGGGATTCTTGGCCACCCAATCGGCCCGCATAACGAGGGACTTCTCGGGATGGTCGCGCCAGATTTCACCGGTGATGCAGGCGGTGTAGCCCAGCTTTTGATGGACCAACTGGTCGTTCCACGGCTCACCCACGCAAAGCGCGTCCATCGTGCCGACTTTTATGTTGGCGACCATCTGCGGCGGGGGCACGACGATGGTCTGCACCTCTCGCTCCGGATCGATACCGCCCGCGGCCAGCCAATACCGCAGCCACAAATCGTGGGTCCCGCCGCGAAACGTCATCGCGACCTTGCTGTCAGTCTTGGCGGCGAATTGCGACTTGAGCGGCCGGCTATCGACCGTCGCACCCTTTAGTGACGACGCTACCGAGATTGCCTGGCCGTTTACATTCAGCCGCAGCAGGATCGCCATCGGCACGGCCACCCCGTTCTGCACGACCCGACCGGAATGGATCAGGTAGGCCATGGGTGTGAGAAGGTGGGCGCCATCGATCCCGCCCCTGTCACCGCCCAGAACCAAATTGTCGCGCGTACCGCCCCAGCTCGCCTGCTTGGCCACGTCGACTTCGGGCATGCCGTGCTTGGCGAAGTAGCCCCGCTCCTGTGCGACGATCAGGGGGGCGGCGTCGGTTAGGGCGATGTACCCGAGTTTGACCCCCTTAACCTCCGGCCCCACGGCCTGGGCGCGGGTGACCCGCGGTAGCAGCGCGGCGGCGGTCGCAGCCAGGGCAATTCGGCGGGTAAGTTGGGGCAAACGCGTCCTCCGGGCGACGCGCTACAAGAGGCGAGCGCGCTAACTGTACGTAAACGAAGCACAGTGCGCCGCACAACTCTAATTAATCTGCCGGTTTTATATGCATATGCCGTCAAAGACAGCTGTTTACGTCTAGTATTAGTCGCGCTTAGCCGCCACCAGCGCGGTATCCAACGCAGACAAGAACCGCGACCGGTCCGCCTTGGTCATTGGGCTGGCCCCACTACCGCCCACACCCAGCTCACGCAGATGCCGCGCGACCTCTCGGCCGGCCAGGGCCGCGCCGATGTTATCCGGCGTCCACACATGCCCGGTGTGCGATAATGCGCGCCCGCCCCGGGCCAGGCAGCGCGAGGCGAGTGGAATGTCCGCCGTCACGCAAACGTCACCGCGGCCAATCCGCTCGGCGATCCAATCATCGGCCACGTCGGGCCCATCCGGCACGACCACCATGTCCACCCCGGGCAAACCCGGCGGACGGATTGGGCGCGACCCGTTCGACACGACGCTCACCGCAGCACCCACACGGACTGCGACGCGAAAGATCTCCTCCCGAACCGGGCAGGCGTCCGCGTCGACGTAGATGCGCGTCACGCCGCCAGCTTATCCAGCTCCCGCAGCACGCTATCACCCATGACAGAGGTGCCGACCTTCGCCGTGCCAGGCCCCATCACGTCGGCTGTGCGCAATCCGCTGGCCAGCACGTTGACGCAGGCACGTTCGATCAGCGCCGCCTCTGCCTCCAAAGCGAACGAATAGCGCAGCAGCATGGCAAAACTCAGTATTTGCCCCAGCGGGTTGGCGATCCCCTTGCCGGCAATGTCCGGTGCGCTGCCATGGATCGGCTCGTATAGCGCCCGGCGGCGGCCGTCGTTTTCGGCGCCCAGCGTGGCCGATGGCAGCATGCCAAGGCTGCCCGTAAGCATGCTGGCCAGGTCCGACAGAATATCGCCGAATAAATTACCGGTCACGATCACATCGAACTGGCGCGGGTTACGCACCAGCTGCATGGCGCAATTATCGGCGTACATATGATTAAGCGTCACGTCCGGGTATTCCCGCTCATGCAGCGCCGTCACAACCTGCCGCCACAGCAGGCCGCTTTCCATCACGTTCGCCTTTTCGACGCTCGTGACCCGGCCTTGGCGCGTGCGGGCAAGGCCGAATGCAACGTGGGCCACGCGCTCGATTTCATGCGTGCTGTAGCTTTCGGTATTGAACCCCCGCTCCTGCCCGTCCGGCAGCCGCTCGATCCCACGGGGCGTGCCGAAATAGATGCCGCCAGTGCTTTCCCGCACGATCATGAGATCGAGGCCGCGCACAATCTCCGGCCTTAGTGTGCTGGCATCGACCAGCGGTTCCAGCACCGTCGCTGGGCGCAAATTGGCAAATAGACCAAGCTCCTGCCGCAGCCGCAGGATGCTGATCTCGGGCCGACGGTCGAAGCCAAGTTGGTCCCATTTCGGGCCGCCGACCGCGCCGAACAGGACCGCGTCGGCCGCTAGTGCCTGCTTGATCGTCTCATCGGTGATGGGGGTGCCGCGCTGATCGATGCTGGCGCCGCCAACCAGATCCTCGGTGATATTGAACCGAATACCTCGGCGACGATCCATCCACGCGATTAGACGGCGTACTTCGCGCATAACCTCGGGACCCACGCCGTCGCCCGGCAGGATCAACAGAGACTTATCGACCACGGCGTGTACTCCTTTAGACGGCCAGCCCGGGCATCCAAGGCTCGGCGGCGCGGCGCTGGGCCTCATACCCGGTGATCGCATCGACGCGGGTCAGGGTCTGGCCGATCTCGTCCAGGCCCAACAACAACATATGCCGCCCGTGCGAGTCGACCTCGAACGGCACAGTATCGCCGTTCGGACGCACGATCACCTGGCGCTCCAGGTCGACGGTCAGCCGGGCGTTGCCGCCGAGCCGTGCATCTTCCATCAACGCGTCGCAAAGGGCGCGGGGCACCACGACCGGCAGAATACCGTTCTTGAAACAGTTGCTGTGGAAGATGTCGGCAAAACTGGGCGCGATCACGCAGCGTATACCGAAATCCAACAACGCCCACGGCGCGTGTTCGCGGGACGATCCGCAGCCGAAATTCTCGTGGGCGATCAGGATCTCGGCGTGGCGATAGGCGGGCTGGTTCAGTACGAACTCCGGCCGTTCGGCGCCGGTCGTGTCGTAGCGCAACGTGTCAAATAGATTGACGCCAAGGCCGCTGCGCTGAATCGTCTTCAGGAAACGGGCCGGGATGATCTTATCCGTATCAACGTTGGCAAGCGGCAAGGGTGCCGCGGGGCCCGTGAGGCTGATAAACGGCGTCATGTCAGCGCCCGGACATCGGCCAAACGGCCTGTGACGGCGGCGGCGGCGGCCATGGCGGGACTGAGCAGATGCGTGCGGCCACCGGGTCCTTGCCGGCCTTCGAAATTACGATTGCTCGTACTGGCGCAGCGCTGACCTGGCGATAGCTTATCGGGGTTCATGCCGAGGCACATGCTACACCCCGCTTCCCGCCACTCGAAACCGGCGGCGACGAAGATTTGGTCCAGACCCTCCGCCTCTGCCTGGGCTTTCACTAGGCCGGAGCCTGGTACGACCATGGCGCGTACGCCATCGGCGACATGCCGGCCCCGGGCCACGGCGGCGGCGGCGCGCATATCCTCGATACGGCCATTGGTGCAGCTGCCGATGAACACAACGTCGATTGGTACCCCGGCAAGCGCCTGGCCGGGGGTCAGTGCCATATAATCCAGCATTCGCTGCACCTGCGCCCGGGCATCGGGGTCGGCGATGTCGGCCGGGTCTGGCACGTGACCGCCAATTGGCAGCACCGCCTCTGGGTTCGTACCCCAGCTGACCATCGGCTCGATCATGGCGGCATCGAGCGTCACGAAACGGTCATAGTGCGCATCCGGGTCGGAGGGCAGTGTGCGCCATTGGGCGACGGCCGCATCAAACGCACCATCCTTCGGCGCGAACGGACGGCCGCGGATGTAATCGAACGTTGTGTCATCGGGCGCGATCAACCCGGCGCGGGCGCCGGCCTCAATGCTCATGTTACAGATCGTCATCCGCCCGGCCATGTCGAGCGCCCGGATTGCCTCACCCGCGTACTCTATCACGTGGCCCGTGCCGCCCGCGGTTCCGATCTTGCCGATAATGGCAAGCACGATGTCCTTGGCAGTGATGCCGGGCGCCAGAACGCCATCGACCTGCACCAGCATATTCAACGCCGGGCGCTGTATGACAGTCTGGGTCGCCAGCACATGCTCGACCTCCGACGTGCCGATACCGAACGCCAGCGCGCCCAACGCGCCGTGCGTGCTAGTATGGCTGTCACCACAGACGATCGTCATGCCCGGCAGGCTGATCCCCTGCTCCGGCCCGATAATGTGCACAATGCCCTGCCGCTGGTCGCGGAGGCGAATGTACGGGATGCCGAACTCGATTACGTTACGTTCAAGCGTTTCGACCTGCAGCCGGCTATCCGGCTCCTCGATCGGCAGTGAGCGGTCACTGGTTGGTACGTTATGATCCACGACGGCGATCGTCGCGTCGGGGCGGCGCACGCGGCGTCCGGAGACCCGCAGGCCCTCGAACGCCTGCGGGCTGGTCACTTCGTGCACTAGGTGCCGGTCGATATAAAGCACACACGGCCCGTCCGCTGCCCGTTCGACGACATGCGCGTCCCAAATCTTATCGAACAGCGTGCGGGGCATGGTTTACCCCGCGGTGGGCGCGACGACGGCGGCGACGGGCGCTTCTTCAACGGGCGCGAGCGGCCCCGCATTGGCCAGGTTCGCGCTCGGCGGCGTCACTTCACGCGCACGCTCGGCGATACGCGCCGACTTGCCGCTGCGGCCGCGCAAATAATACAACTTGGCGCGGCGCACATCGCCCCGGCGCACGACTGCAATCTCTGCGATCGTCGGCGCGTACAGGGCAAAGACGCGCTCTACGCCCTCGCCATAGCTGATCTTGCGCACGGTGAAGTTGCTGTTGATGCCCTTGTTGCTGCGCGCGATGCACACGCCCTCATAGGCCTGGACGCGGGTGCGCTCGCCCTCGATGACCTTGACCATCACTTTTACAGTGTCGCCGGGCTGGAAGCGCGGCACGGGGCGAACGGCGGTCAGCTTCGCAATCTGCTCGGCCTCGATAGTCTGGATAATGTTCATAGTCGTTCCTTTAACACGCAGGGCTTTACGGCGCAGCAACAGCCACGTCGAGAGGTTGAAGAAGATCGGGGCGGCGGCGGCGGGTGAGCGCCAGGGCCTGGTCGCGCCGCCACGCGTCGATGGCGGCATGGTGGCCCGATAGCAGCACGTCCGGCACGGCACGGCCGTCCCACGTGGCGGGGCGGGTGTAGTGTGGATACTCGAGCAAGGAGCCGGAGAAGCTTTCTTCCGTCGCCGATAGCGCGGCACCCATCACGCCAGGTAGCAATCGTACGCAGGCATCGATCAGCACGAGCGCCGGAAGCTCACCGCCCGACAGCACGTAGTCACCGACGCTGATTTCCTCCATCGCCCGGGCATCGAGCACGCGCTGGTCCACACCCTCATACCGGCCGCAGACCAGGCGTGCGCCAGGGCCCGCGGCCAGCGTGCGAACGCGGGCCTGGGTCAACGGCGTGCCGCGCGGTGACAGGTAGATAAGCGGCCGGCCGTCATCGACGCCCAGAGCACGGTCGAGCACGTCGGCGCGCATCACCATGCCCGCCCCGCCACCGTATGGCGTGTCATCGACCGTCCGATGCCGGTCGGTCGCGGCGTCGCGAATGTCATGCACATCCAGCTGCCACACATCCCCCGCCGCACGGCCAGCAAGGGACTGACCGAGCGGCCCGGGGAACATGGCCGGAAACAGCGTGTAAACGCTCGCGTTCCAGGTCATGACGGCTCGTCTGGTACAATAACCTCGTCTGGCATGACAATCGTCACACGCCCGGCCAGCACGTCCACGGACGGCACGCAGGCCTGCGTAAACGGGATCAGCGCACCGGTATCCAGTTCCAGACTGACGCCAGCCCCGTAATCATGGACCACCGTAACCCGACCGAGCGCCATTCCGGCCGGGTCGATAGCCTGCAGCCCTTCGAGGTCGGTCAGATAGAACTCGTCCGCACCGGGCTTGGGCAGCCGCTCTCGCTCGACATATAGCCGGGTATTGGTCAGCCGCTCCGCCGCCGTCCGATCCGCCAGCGGCTGCCCTTCTGCGTCACGCAGTTGGGCTACGCCGGTCTGTTGCCAGGCCAGCGTCCAGTGGCGACCATGGTCGTCCAGCAGCACGCCGTACTTGGCGAGCGCTGCCGGATCGGCCGTGTAGCTCTGCACGTGCACGAGCCCCCGCACGCCATGCGGTCGGCCAACCACGCCCATCAGGATGCGGCGTGGCTCCATTATGCGGCGGCGTTAGCCTTGGCGCGTTCCTGCGCCTTCTTCTTGGGCGCAGACTGGATCGGCTGCTCCTTATACGCTGGCATCGGCGCTAGGCCGGCCACGCCCAGGAAGCGGGCGACGCGATCGGTCGGCAGTGCGCCCTCGCTCATCCAATGGGTGATGCGCTCATTCACAAGCCGCACCCGCTCCTCATGGCCGGCGGGCAACATCGGGTTGTAGCTACCGACCTTCTCTAGGAAACGCCCGTCGCGCGGGCTGCGGCTGTCGGCGATGACGATGTGGTAATACGGCCGCTTCTTCGCGCCCGCCCGTGCCAGTCGAATCTTAAGACCCATGTGTAACTTCCTGTTCGTAAAAGAGTTAGTACGGACGGCGCTGCTGCATCGACTTCGGCATCAAAGCGCTCATGCCCTGACGCATCAGCCCCTTTTGCCCCAGCTTGCCCATCCGCTTCATCATCGTGGACATGTCGTCGAACTGCTTCAGCAGCCGATTTACATCCTGCACGCTTGTTCCCGATCCGGCCGCGATCCGCTTCTTACGGCTCGCCTTGATCAAGTCGGGCGTCTTCCGCTCCTTCTTCGTCATCGAGGAGATGATCGCCGCCTGCCGCCCCAGCACCTTTGTATCGAGGTTGGCGCCCGCAAGCTGTTCCTTGATCTTGCCGACGCCGGGCAGCATCGCGAGTATCCCCTCCATGCTGCCCATCTTGGTGATCTGACGCAGTTGCTGTGCGTAATCGTCCAGATCGAACTGGCCACGCATCATCTTCTTCGCCAGGCGCTCGGCGTCTTCCTGCTCGATCGTCTCGCTGGCCCGTTCGACCAGGCCCACGATGTCGCCCATGCCGAGGATACGACCCGCAACACGCTCGGGATGGAACTCCTCTAGCGCGTCGAGCTTCTCGCCCTGACCCATCAGCTTCAGGGGCGCGCCGGTCACTTGCCGCATCGATAGCGCCGCGCCACCGCGGGCGTCACCATCCATGCGGGTCAGCACGATGCCGGTAATTCCCAGTGCGTCGTTGAACGCGCGCGCGGTCTGCACCGCGTCCTGGCCGGTCATCGCGTCGACCACCAGCAGCGTTTCGGCCGGGTTGGTGACGAAGCGGATCTGCTGCACTTCCGCCATCAGTGCCGCGTCGATGGACAGCCGTCCGGCGGTATCGAGGATGACCACGTCGAACACTTCGCGCCGGCCCATTTCCATCGCGCGCTGGGCGATCTGCACGGGCGTCTGGCCGGGTATAATCGGCAGGCTAGTGACGCCCGCCTGCTGCGCCAACTGCTGCAACTGCAACTGCGCGGCCGGACGCTGCGTATCGAGCGACGCGAGCAACACCCGCTTTTTATCACGCTTGGTCAGTCGCAAGGCGAGCTTGCCGGACGTTGTCGTCTTACCCGAACCCTGCAGCCCCACCATCAGAATCGGCACCGGTGCGGCGGCGTTTAAATTCAACGGGACGACGCCGGCGCCACCCAAGGCGTCCACCAGCACATCGTTCACGATCTTGATGACCGTCTGGCCAGGGCTGACGCTGTCCAGCACCTCTGTCCCAACCGCACGTAGCCGGACCTGCTCGATAAAGTCCTTGACGACCGGCAGTGCGACGTCGGCCTCCAGCAACGCCAGCCGCACCTCCCGCAATGCGTCGGTAACGTCAGCCTCGTTCAACGTGCCGCGCTTGCGCAGCCCATCGAATACCCCGGATAGCTTGCCCGACAGCGCGTCGAACATACAAAACACCCCACACAACAAAAAGGCGCCGCTGCGCGATCACGCGGAGCGACGTCACAGTCAGGGGTAAGTCGCTACGCCCGGCCCGGCCCGGTGTCAACAAATTATGGTTCCCCTGCCATCAAACCGACGGTAGACGGAACAACCTGCCAATAGACTCGTTGCCCCGCCGCAGCCCCACTCGTAAACGGGTCCTGCACCACGGAGACCTAACACAGCATGACCGACCGCCCCCGCGTCAGCTTCGTCGTCCCGGCATTCAACGAGGAGGCGCTGTTGCCTGCATGCCTCGATGCCATCAAGGCCGAGTTGGCACGCACGCCCTGCGCGGCCGAGATTATCGTCGTGAACAACGCCAGCACGGACGCGACGGCGCAGGTGGCGGCGGCCGTACCGGGCGTGACCGTCGTGGACCAACCGATCAAGGGCCTGGTGCAAGCACGCAGTGCCGGGTTCGAGGCGTCTTCGGGCGTGCTGATCGCCAATATCGACGCCGACACGCTGTTGCCGGAGGGCTGGCTCGCCCGCGTGCTGGCGTCGTTTGAGGCGGATCCAAAGCTCGTGTGCCTCAGCGGTCCGTATGACTATTACGATGTGCCATGGCGTATCCGAACGGCGGCACGCAGTTTCTACGCGCTGGGCTACGCTGCTTACATTTTTAACAAACGCGTCCTGGGTGTGGGATCGATGGTCCAGGGCGGAAACTTCGTGGTGCTGCGCGACGCGCTCGCCGGCATTGGCGGCATCAGTGACCGATTCACCTTCTATGGGGAGGACACGGACATCGCGCGGCGAATG
>JANPPS010000071.1:0-3701 GCA_031428635.1 Rhodospirillales bacterium | reverse complement strand
GTTGGAAGACGCCGTTCGAAGTGATCTGCCAGGCCTGGACCAAAACGCCCGACATCTTCAAACTCGAACCGCGTCACCTTATCCTGGGACCAAACACCTAGTGGCAGCAGCAGGCCCCATTGTGGATGCGACCCGACAGGTTGGTCGTAGGACATCGGGCAGCTCCGTCGTACTTTGAGAAGGTCTTCAAGGAGGGGCAAATCCTATGGTGAAGAAGGGCCTTTCGATCGCAATCGCGACCCTCGCAGCATTGGCGCTTGCACCTGCAACGAGGGGACAGAGTTCTCCGGGGACGCAATTAGTCATCCAGATGCGGGAATGGACCAGGCGTTTGGGACATACGTTCGGTTGGGGGATCTCGTCCGACACCGTGAACGGCCCTTACCGGGAGAAATACGGTAGAAGCTCTGTGCGATTCGTATCCGCGCGCGTGGCAATCGGCGACAAACAGAGAGAATGCGATAAAGCCTTCTCCACCCTGCAGGGAGCCGAGGACATCGTCGTTTGGAAGGACAGATCGCACACTGGCGGGCGCATCGAGGGGGTAGGATGCCACTACGACGACTGCGAGAGTACCCAGAACGGGATCACCCGGCCTTGGGATGACGTGGACTACGTGCAGCTTGCGACGGCCCCCCGGCGCAGAAGTAGTCGCGGCTTATGGCTGCTCAAGGCAAGCCGGATAGATCGAGAGTGGCTCACGAAGCGCAATTAACCAGACGAAGCTGGCCGCTCGCACCCGGCTTGGTTCGCCGTTTGCGAAGCTTCGCACGCTCGCTGATGCGGCCTGGTCTGCTTACGGTCCAGACGGATAGCAAGCAGAGATGGTGAGCACCGTGCCTGCAAATGGCGCAACAATCTGGATGGGCAGGCCGCCCGTGTTGGTGATCGTCACCATATCGAACACACCTGCGGTACTGCCGCACGTTGAATTTTTCTGCACCGAGACGCTGATTGATGGAACAATGCCACCCACGCCGTAGGAGCTAATAATCGACGTCGCAAAACCCTGCGGGTCGTTACACTTCGACGAGTTGATCGCTGTGCACCGGGCGGTCTGTGATGCGGTCAGCTGCATCACGCCACGCGCCCAAAGTACCAGGCTAACTTCGAGCAGGGAAATCAGGATTAAGACAAATGTCGGAGCGATGAGCGCAAACTCCAGGGCCGTGACTCCCTTCCGACAGCACAGACAGCGCCGCAGGGTATTTCTCATTTAATCCGAGCCACCGTTGTTTCCGTGAGCATGGGACTGTTCAACTGACTATAAACGAACAACGATTGGTAAGTGTACTGAGCGGTGATCGTTACGAACGTGCCCGGGGTACTTCCATCGGGACAGGGGTTTCCGCACGTCTGGCTGGCAGCCGTTGCGGGCGTCCCGGATAGGCAGTAGCAGCCAAGTCCCGTCACGTTGATGGCCGACATCGGCAGCGACAGTTTCCGTGCGACAACGTTTTTGATGTTAGACGTTGACACGCCGGGCCCCGCTACAAAGGCGTATGCGGCGCCCTCCGCGACCGAGCTTGCCAGCAAGCCCTTGGTCCAGAATGCAAGAGCGAAGTCCACAACGCCCGTAATCATCAGTACGAACAAGGGCGCAATCAACGCGAACTCTACCGCTGCTACTCCGCGGCTAGTCCAAATGGGCTTTCTAAAGGCGTGCTTCATTGGACAAGTGCCGCTGGGGTTGAGGTTGTGCTTGAGAACGCGAGCGCCCCATAGGCCGAGCAATTCGACCCCACTGCTAAGCTGGTGGTCCCCGCGAAGGTGACGCTGTTAGCAACGATCTCCAGGCACCCTTGTGTGCCAGTTTGGGACGTACCCGAAAAGGTGAGGTCAGCATTTGGAAAGTACACGATTCCTGTGAGCAACGGCGGGGAGTTTCCCGTAATTTGGCTGGGCTGGATTGTGCTGCTGGCGATGACGACGCCGGGTATCGCACCATCCGTACCCCCATTGAGCGCCGCCAAGAGATTCACTTTCGTGCCGCCTGAAATCGAAATGGCCCCCGAACTGACAATGGTTATGCCAACGCCTGCTAGGCTGGCCTGCCCCGACAACGTAATCGGGCCGTTGACGTAATAGGTGCCAGGCGCAAGGGAGACGCTCGCTGTGCCTTGTATAGTCCAATCGGAATAAACTGTTCCAGCGACAGGGTTGGAGTTTTGTGCAAGGGAAGTTCCGAATCCACTGGCTGCCAGGAAGGCGAAGGCGTTTTTTATAGCAATATCGTTTCCATAGGGGTCTGGGATAGTTCCGCTATTGGGGTATTGCGTACCAGTGATCCCACCGCCGATAATGGAGCCGTTCGCGTAAAAGGCCGCGGCCGCCATGGCAGCTGAGCCGACGCTTAAGATCAACTTGTTAGAGCGCACAGTGCAATTTGGAGCACTGACTTGCGGGGTACCGCCCGCCACGACACCCGTCGGACTCGGCCCAAGCGCAAGAATACAGGGCTGGCTATAGCCGACGGCCTCGGCCCACCCGCTGGCGGTGATGGTCACCATGCCAAGAGAGCTCATCACACGCGTGAAAGCCAAAGGTATCGCTTGCGTTACTGTGACCATAACGCCGGTTTTGTTGCTATTCTGCACGCCTGGCCCGACCTGAATCGAGATCCGATTATCGGTTAGTGTCTGGGTGACCGCATTCCAACTCTGGCCGGCCGCATTTCCCGTGCCTTCTGCGCCGTTTAGTTCCGCCACGCCCGCGGCGACGTAGGCTGCTTTCTTTGCATCATTGTTCAGCGCGTAATCCGCCGCCCCTGACAGTGCCGCCACATCAACCGTGCGTTGAAGCCGCAAGCGGACCATAGTCCAGTTCGTGACCTCAATTCCGATCCCCATGGCCATAATGAGAGGGATGATGATGACCGCTGTCATAACGGCCACGGTGCCCCGTCTGTCGTGCCGGCACCGACGCAGTTCAGTATCCGCGCGACCGCCTCGGCTTTGGCTCTCAGGCTTCATAACGCGTCGGCCGGTCAGTGCTGCGGTGTCGGGAAGTGTCGGCGCAGGCCCCCCCCCATTCCAGCCAAGGACGGCAAGGAGGCCAGGGAGGCGCATGATCGGCGGACAGCTTGGACATGGGGTGGCACGCCGGAACACCATTCATGGCCCCAAGTAATGAGCTACAGTTCCAACAGATCATGAAGCTTAACTATCAGCACGTCCGGAAATGTAATTTATTGTCTCTCCGCCTCCATCGATTACAAACTGCCAACGGCGGCCAACGTTCTTGCCAGCAGTAAGAGTCCACTTCGCAGCGATTACTTAACGAGCTCAGTGCCCGTTTGAGAATGGTTGTGTCGGCTTCGGCGGTTGTGATTCAAGCTTGGGGTGTGGACCCGAGAGAACCGTGGCCGGATGGCCGACATTGCGCGCAAGACCAAGCGGTATCCGACTGACCTGACCGACGAAGAGTGGGTCCCGACCGAGCCGCTCATGCCCAAACCGCCCAAACGTGGCGGAAAGATCAGCGTGGACCTTCGGGAAATGCTGAACGCGATCCGCTACATGGCCCGCAGCGGCGGGGGCTGGCGTATGCGGCCGACTAACTTTGGTCCTTGGCAGACGGTTTACTGGTGGTTTCGCCGGTTTGTGCGCCGCATGCTGTTCCAGACGATCCACGACGTGTCGCTCATGCTCCACCGCGAGCGGGCTGGGCGAGAGGCGAGTCCGACCGCCGGCGTGCTGGAC
>JANPPS010000070.1:0-13221 GCA_031428635.1 Rhodospirillales bacterium | reverse complement strand
CGGGTCCTCATCGGTTCGGGTGAAGCCTCGCAACTCCACCGTAGCCTGCTGATCCGATGGCCACCTCAAACCTGTTCTGCGGGAAGGGCGAACCCCACCCGCAGAACTCATCCAATTTCCACCACGAGCGCGGACGCTACCCTCGAGAGAGCCGAGGCCATGATCCACGTGGCGATGGGCAGTTTGCTGTTGCGACGGATCGCACATCGATGAGTTCTCAAACGGACTCTAAGTCGGGAGCCGGTGTAGACGGCGGAAACGCGTCCGCCAACGCCCTCCATCACATCGTGAGAAAGCGCCACACTGTGTCGATGCCGACAGAACGATGATCAGTTCCGGCGTTGATGCCGTACCAACGGGATAACTGCCTTCACCAAACCGCGTAAAAAGTCCACGACCAGATCGTCGAAGCCTGTCGCGACAGCCCGGCACGAACGCGTCAACGATGCCAGCCACGTCGCCTTGGCGACACGCCGGCTTCGGGTATCTGTCAGTGACTGGGGCGGTTGGTGTCCGTACGATCCAGACGTCGCCGTCACGTGTACGTCAGATGACCCACCATCATCGGCACGCACGATCCGCCCACATGCACGCCGTCCGCATCCGTCCACGCCTGCAGCAGGCTCGGCCGGCCGAGCTCCACGCCCTGTGCCATACGGTACGATTGCGGCGCCCCCGCCAGCGTGGCGCGTAGTGCGACCAGGGCGGCATTGGCGCTGCCGGTCGCCGGGTCCTCGATCAGGGTGGGCTGCAGGCAGACCATCCGGGATGACCAGTCGCAGGGTCCAGCTGCCTCGTCCCGTGACCCGGCGGGCGCGTAGGCCAGCACGCCGGTCGCCCCCGCCGCGGCAAATAGCCGGATTAGTGCCGGCACGTCCGGCGCCATAGCGGCCAGGGCGTCACGCGTTTGCAACGCCACCAGTACGAATGGCAACCCGACGGAGCCCACGACCGGCCCGTGCGCGGCCGTGTCGATATGGATGGGGTCCAGCCCCAGTGCGCTGGCGATCAGCGCCAATGGCGGTGCCGGGCGGCGCGTGAACTCCTCCGGTGCCCGGAACGCTGCGCCGGTCACGATCCCACCCGCGCGCAGGATTTGCACCGGCACTAGCCCTGCCAACTCCTCGAACAGCAGCACGTCCGGCACCGGGAGGCCGAACACATGACCCTGACGCGCGAGCACGTAGGCGGTACCGACGTTGGGATGGCCGGCGAATGGCAGCTCCCGCAGCGGCGTGAAAATGCGTATGTGTGCGGTATGCGCCGGATCGGTGGGCGGCAGGACAAAGGTAGTCTCGACCGTGTTGAACTCACGCGCGATAGCCTGCATCCCGGATGTGCATAGCCCGCCCGCGTCCAGCACGACCGGCAGCGGATTGCCGCCGAACGGGGTGGCGGTGAACACATTAACCCACTCGAACGCCCGCATAGATACCTCCGTCCCGCGTACCGTGCGGCGGCCGGCTGTGTATCAGCATACCCGCCCACCCGTGTTTATGGGTTGCATCCGTATACCCAGACCGACAACGCTACGCTATGCACCTCCGCCCCGCTTTTACCGAGACCGATCCGGCCCGTATTCGGACTTTGATCGAAGCGCACTCGTTCGGCCTGCTGGTGACGGCAGCCGACGGGATGGACGCATCGCACATCCCGTTCACGGTGCACGATACGAGTGCCGATAACGCGGGTGCCGGTTTTGAGCTGTGTGGGCATTTAGCGGCCGCCAACCGGCAATGCGCGTGGCTGGACGGCGGCACGGCGCTGGCGGTGTTTGCCGGGCCACACGCCTACGTGTCGCCCAGTTGGTACACGGCCCAGCCATCGGTTCCGACATGGGACTACGTTGCGGTCCACGTGCACGGCGTACTGTCGATGATGGCCGACGACGCCGACGTGACAGACCGGCTACAGGCGATGGCCGCCCATGATCCGGCCGGGTTTCAGGTCGGCGCGCTGCCGGACACGTATCGCGCGGCGATGCTTGCCGGTATCCGCGCGTTCCGGCTCACGCCTACCCGGATCGAGGCGCAGTGGAAGATGAGCCAGAACCGCAGCCAGGCGGACCGGCACGGCGTGGTAGAGGGGCTACGCGCCCAGGGCGGCGGGGATGAGGGGCGGGTGGCAGATCTGATCGCGGCGGGCTTGACCCAGGCGTGATCCGCCCCGCTGTTTAGCGAATACCGGTCAGCCGATACCGGCCAGCAACTCCACGACCTTCTCCGGTGACGGTATTTCCACATCATGCGGAACAGCCAATTCCAAGTATCGCCAGCCAGTTTTGGCCCGGGCGCGCTGGCGGCTCGGTTCGATCGAGGCAAGCGACGGGTTGGTGTACGCGACGTAGGTGACCGGAAGGCCTGCGCCGGCGGACTTCGATAACACAACCGTGCTTTCATAAGTCCCGATCGGGTGCGGGCGCAGCCGGCGCATGAACCAGTCTTTGTTCGGACCGTCCGGAATTGGGAATGCCTCGGGCCCGGGTACAGGCAACGCCACGCCGCCGCCCTGTTCGCGCGCCAGTTTGCGCCGGCTATCGGCCAGGCCCGCCGGTAGCACGGTGAACGCCGTATCGCCGTTTTCGGGGATAAGCGCATCGAGGTACACGATGTGGCGAATGCGATCTGTTAACCGATCGGCCACGCCTGTCACCGCCATACCACCGTAGGAGTGCCCCACGAGGATGACGTTGGACAACTCCTCCGTCTCGATCACGTTCGCTATATCTTCGATGTGGGTATCGACGGTGATTTGCCGCGACATCAGATGCGACCGCTCGCCCATACCGGTCTGGGTCGGGGTCAGGACGTGGTGACCGAGTCGCCGCAGGCCATCGGCCACGTCCCGCCAGATCCAACCGCCACCATAGGCGCCATGCACCAAAACGTAAGTCTTGGCCGAAGCCGGTGCGGCACCCTGAGCCACGGCCTGATCAGGCACCAGGGCGGCAGACGCTGCGGCCGCGAGCAATATCCTGCGGTTCATGCGACGCTCCCCGATGGCCATTACAGGCTACAGCGCACTCCGGGCGCTGCCCCAATTGGGCTAGAAGCCTTCGCGCTCGAGCCGCTTGCGCTCCATCTTGCGGGCGCGGCGCACGGCTTCGGCCGCTTCACGGGCGCGACGCTCGCTTGGCTTTTCGAAGTGCCGACGCAGCTTCATCTCACGGAATACGCCTTCCCGCTGCATCTTCTTCTTGAGCGCCTTCAGCGCCTGGTCGACGTTGTTGTCACGGACAATAACCTGCACTTGGTCGCTTGCTCCTGTCGTAAAGCGTGATACGCAATAGATTTGGCCGCGGACTGGCCGCGGTTGGAGCCGTCCCTGTACCACGACCCGCACGCGTGGCGATAGCCCGGCGTGCGCCCAATGTGTAGAACAGCGATATGGCCATCCTTAAAATCGCCCGTATGGGTCATCCCGTCCTGCTCGGCATCGCCGATCCAGTCGCCAACCGATCCGCGCCCGACATCCAGCGCCTGATCACCGACATGATCGAGACGATGGAAGACGCCAACGGTGCTGGCCTGGCGGCACCGCAGGTTCACGTGCCACTCCGGCTGTTCGTGTATCGCCTATCCGCCGATCGCGCCGGGGTCACCATGCCGCAGCCGCCAAGCGCCGTGATCAATCCCGTTGTGACCCCGATCGGCACCGACATCGCCACGCATTGGGAGGGCTGCCTATCCATACCCGGCCTACGCGCCGCCGTGCCCCGCGCCGCCCGCATCCACCTCACAGGCGTCGATGAGCACGGAACACACGTCGATATTGAGGCCGAGGGCTTCCACGCCGCCCTTATTCAGCACGAGGTCGATCACCTCGATGGTATCCTTTACCCGATGCGCATGAACGACCACCGCCTATTTGCGTTTAATGAGGAGCTCGCCCGCTACGGCAGCCCGTCCATTACTATGTAGGTGCCCGCAATGTCCCATCCCGAACGCAGCGCTGAGCGTGATGCAGCCATCATGGCACTCCTTCCATTCGCCGACTTCGATGGCTGGAGCATCGCCGCCCTGCAACGGGCCGCGGGCCCTGACGCGGACCTGCTATTTCCCGGCGGAACCACCGATCTGATCGAGGCCTATTGCGACCTGGGCGACCGCTGGATGGAGGCTGGCGCCGCGGCCATCGTCGCCCCCCGCCTGGCTGACCGGGTCCGCGCTATCATCGCGCTGCGGTTGGAACAGAACCGGCCGTACAAGGGTGCCGTCCGCCGGGCGTTAGCGGTGCTGGCCGTACCGGGCCACGTCGTGCTGGCGACCCGATGCACGGCCCGCACGGTCGACACGATCTGGCACGCCGCGGGCGATACATCCGCCGATTTCAGTTGGTACACAAAACGCGCGATCATGGCCGCGGTGTACGGCACGACGCTGCTGTTCTGGCTACAGGATAGCAGTGAGGGGGAAACACGGACGCTCGCGTTGCTCGATCGGCTGTTGGGTGCCGTCGGACGGATCGGTAGTGCCCGTCGTCGCCTGTCTTCCATGCTCGGGCGCCTTCGCCCCGCCTGACGGCAACCGGGATCGCGCCGCCGCGTTATTACGGTTTCGCAGCTGGGAACGTTACTATGAGTAGTGATCTATTTTGGGTAATCGACATTACGATACCGGATAACGTACCGCCGCAAGTGCTCGGCGTATTCTAATCGGGTGCCCCGCGTTCGGATCACCCATTCGACCGAGTACGCCTATCATCGGCCGGTGCGGCCACTCACGCATCGGCTGATGTTGCGGCCGCGAGACAGTCACGACCTGCGGCTGCATTCGGCCACGTTAACCGTGACACCGCCGCCCGTGCGCACCCGGTGGGCCCATGACGTATTCGGCAATTCACTCGCGTATTTGGAGTGGGGTCGGCTTGATACGCCGTTGCTGCGCATCGTCTCCAGCCTCGAGCTAGATCACTATCCGATCGCGTCCGATCTGCCGTTGGAACCCGCCGCCGAGATTTTTCCGTTCGGCTACAGCACGGATGAGGCGCCGGACCTGGCCCGCACGATCGAACGGCAGTACCCCGATACGGATCGCGCCGTCGACGCGTGGGCACGCAGCTTCCTGAACCCATCCGGCCCCACCCGCACGTTGGACATGCTGGCCGCCATGACCCGCACGATCCGGGCGGAATTCCAGTACGCCGCCCGCGATGCGCAGGGGACCAATAGCCCGACCCACACGCTCGCCACTCGCAGCGGTGCCTGCCGCGACTACGCGCTGCTGATGATGGAGGCGGTCCGGGCGCTCGGCCTGGCCGCCCGTTTCGTGAGCGGCTATTTATATAACGACCGGCTTGCGGGCGGGCGGGCCAACGTGGGCGGGGGCGCCACCCATGCGTGGGTCGCGGTGTATCTGCCCGGCGCCGGATGGGTGGAGTACGATCCCACCAACGGGCTGATCGCGGGCCGCAACCTCATTCGTATCTGCACCGCCCGAACGCCGGAGCAGGCGACGCCGGTCAGCGGGGGCTACCTGGGTAGCAAGCGTGACCTGCTGGGCCTGCGCGTCAGCGTCAATGTCGCCGTCGTACCGCCAGCTTAATTTGGGCCTAACCCGCAGTGATCCGGCTGGTCCGCAGCCGCTCATCAATCCGTTTTAACAACGATTGCCAGTTATCGCCGTCACGGGGGTACGTGCCGCTGCCGACATGGATCGTCAGCCGGAACTGGTCCTTCACACCCGGTACGCCGATCGGGACAAGCAGCCGTTCGCGCAGGTTATCCGCGATAACGGTCATCTGCGCTTCGCTGTTAAGGACAGGGACCAGCATCGCGAATTCGTGATCGCGCACTCGGCCTACGGTGTCGGTCTCGCTCGTGGCGGCCTGTAGCCGCTCGGCCACCACGGTCAGCAGAGTATCCGCCACCATCCGGCCATGCAGGTCGGCCAAGTCTTCAAAATCCGCCAGCTGGATCAGCACGACGCCAAACACCGTATGCTGCGCGTGGGACAAAGCCAGGCTGAGCTGAAAGCGTTCGACGATCACGTGCCGGACGAGCAACCCGGTGACCGGGTCGGTGTTGCTCAGCAAGGCAACCCGGCTGCGCGCTTGTTCGAGCCGGTTATTCGCCCCCTGTAGCGCCAGTTGCACCTCCGCCAGGCGATCGGCCATGGCTGCGAGCCGGGCCCGCATCCGCATGACCGCGAACCCGGCTGCCGCCACGACGGCCAGGACGGCGAGAACGACCACAACTTCGATATTGTCGGGCAAAACTTCGTCTCCGGATCCTGGCGTAGTCTACGGCCGGATCGATAACAGAACATTAACTGTACGGCTGCATACTTATAAAACAAGCTTGGAAACGACAAGGGTCGTACCCTCGATCGCGACCACCCGCAGCCGGGCGCCCAACGCCGGCTCCGTCCGGTCGGCCATACGCGCGGGCCAGGCACCGTCACCCAGCCGCACCCGTCCCTCGTCACCCGCGAACGCGTCGGCGACGCAGGTGGCGCCCACCAACCCGGCCTGCGGCCCGTTCGTCACGTCCGTCACCGGACGGCCGGGCCGCAGGCGGGAGGCAACCAGCACTAAAATCACCATCGCGGCCACGAACACGCCCCAGGCCACACTGCCCTCGGCGCCCAGCACCACAGCCAGGCCCGCCACCACCGCCGCCGCGCCAACGGGGGCCAGAAACACGCCCGGCACCAGCATCTCCGCCCCGCACGCCAACAGCCCGGACACGATCCACCATGCGGCCGCCGTCATGGCTTGCCATCCAGCCGCATTGCCGCGATCGCCTGCGTGATACCACCCGCCAGCGCTGCCGTTTCGATGGGAATAACCAGCGTCCGCCCGGACGGGTTGGCCGCCAGGCGCCCGATGGCGTCCACGTATTTTTGCGCGATAAAATAGCGCAGCGCCTCTGCCCCGGCACCCTCGGCCGCGGCGGCAACAAGGCGCGTGGCGTTCGCCTCTGCCTCGGCCAGGCGTTCGCGGGCGCTGGCGTCGCGCATCGCCGCCTCTAGCCGGGCCTCGGCACCCAGGACCGTCGCCTGCTTCGCACCTTCGGCCCGCGCGATCTCGGCTTCCCGCTCCCCCATGGCGCGCGCGACCGTCGCCCGTCGTTCGCGCTCGGCCGTCATCTGCAGGTTCATGGCCTGCACCAGGTTGGCCGGCGGCTCGATCTTGCGCAGCTCCACCCGGCTCACCTTCACCCCCCACGGGGCCGTCGCGTGATCGAGGGTCACGAGCAGCTTGGCATTGATCTCCTCCCGCCCCGACAATGCGCCATCGAGGTCCATGGCACCGATCACAGACCGTATGTTGGTCATCGCCATACTCGTCAGGGCCTGCACCAGGTTTTGAGCCCCGTACGCCGCTTTGGCTGGGTCGAGCACGCGGTAGTACATAATGCCGTCCACCAGTACGGCCGCGTTGTCCCGCGTGATGACGGCCTGCTCGGGGATGTCCTGCACGATCTCCTGCACGTTCATCTTGTGGCCGACGCGTTCCACCACCGGTACCATCAGGTTCAGGCCGGGCTGCAGCAGGCGGGTGAAGGCCCCGAACCGCTCGACGGTCCAAACGTAGCCCTGCGGCACGGTCCGCACCCCCATGCCCACGCCGATGACGACGATCAGGGCCAGGATGATCAGTATTAAAAGGGTCGCGTTTGATCCAGTCATGGCACGGCCTCTGCTTCGATCCGACCCGATCATAGCATGTTCGGGTCGCTGCCGTGCCTCGGCGCGGGGCCTTATCGCCGCGCCATCCACCGGCCCCGCGGTACGACGACGACCGCAAGCCCGGCGAGTATCAAAGCCATGCCCGTCAGCCGCATGGCCGAAAACCGCTCACTGAACACCACGGCCGACGCCACGATGCCGGTCACGGGTGCCAACAGCGCCAACGGCGCAACGGACGCCGCCGGATAGCGCCGGAGCAGCCCGCCCCACAGGCCAAATAGCGGCGTTGCTGCGGCGCCGAGGTAAAGAGCCGCGCCCAGGCTGGCCCAAGACGCGTGGTGGATTGCCACCGGCAGCGCCGATTCTCCCCAATATGCCGATAGCAGCAGCATGGGCGCTGGCGGCACCAGGCTGGCCCATGCAATCAGGGCCGACATCGATACCCCCTGGGCTTGCCGTAGCAAGATATTGCCGATTGCCCAGCTCAATGCGCCACCGAGCGCCAGCAGCAACGCCCCGAATGGAAGGTCGGCACCGGTCGTCAGCGCCACCAAACCGATGCCGGCCGCCGCCAGGGCCATACCCGCGCTCTGTTGCCGGCTCGGGCGCTCGCGAAACAGCAGGACAGCCAACAGAACCGTCAGGAACACCTGGCTTTGCTGCGTGACCGATGCCAGTCCCGGCGTCATGCCGGCGCGATAGGCAAGGAACAGCAGCAGGAACTGACCAACAAATAGGGTCAGGCCGATCGCCATAAGCCGATGCCACGGCAGCGGGGGCCGCGCCAAAAATAGCACGGGCACGGCCGCGATCAGGAAACGAAGGGCAATCAGCTGGGTGGCCGTAAACCCGTCCAACCCGTACCGGGTCGCCACGAACGCCAGACCCCAGACGATCGACGTCAGTGCGGCCAGCACCGTGTCGCGGGGGGTCATCCGCCCAGTCTGGGGTCAGGTCGGGGGCCAAATCGGCCTAGATACAGCGCGTCGATCAAATGGGACGATGCCAAATCACATTCCCAAATACGCCCGCCGCACTCCGGCGTCGCCCGCGATCACAGCCGCCGGACCCTCCATCACGATCCGGCCCGTCTGTAGCACATATGCACGGTCCGCCAGCGCCAGCGCCTCCGCCAGCCGCTGTTCCACCAACAACACGGTCGTACCCAAATCGCGGATGCGCGCAACGGCGGCCAGGATGTCATCCACCAGCTTCGGCGCGATACCCTGGCTCGGTTCGTCCAGCATCAGCAGGCGGGGCTGGGTCATCAGCGCGCGGCCGATCGCCAGCATCTGCTGCTCACCGCCCGACAACGTCTCCGCCCGCTGCGGTAGGCGCTCCTTCAGGCGTGGAAACAGGTCAAATACCAGCGATAGCGGCTCGAACCGCGCCGGGTCACCGCGGCGGGCATAGGCGCCGAGGCGCAGATTGTCTTCGACCGACAGGCGGGGAAATAGCCGGCGTCCCTCGGGTACCAAACCCACGCCGCGCCGCGTGATCAAATGCGGCTTTTCCCCGGCGATCGCGGCACCGTCGAAGCGGATCGCCCCCTCCGTCGCGACCTGGCCGGCGATTGCGCGCAACAACGTGCTCTTACCCGCCCCGTTGGCGCCGACGACGGCCACGATCTCCCCGGCCGACACCCGTAGTGTCACGCCCTGCAACGCCCGCAGCCCGCGATAGCTGGCGGACACGTCGTCAAGCTCAAGCAGCATAGCGATCCCCCAGATAGGCGCGGATCACGTCCGGATTACGCACCACCTCGGCCGGCGTGCCCTGCATCAGCACACGGCCCAGGTTCAGCACGACCGCGCGATCCACCAATGGAAGAACAACCTCCATCACGTGCTCGACCATCACGACCGTCACCCCCTGGTCCCGCACGGCGCGGATCAGGGCGACGCCGGCCGCCGCCTCGGTGGGTGTGAGGCCGGTTAGCATTTCATCCAGCAGCAGCACGCGCGGCGACGTGGCCAGGGCGCGCGCGATCTCCAGCCGGCGTTTTTCAGGGGGCGTGAGCGCGTGGGCATCGCGGTCCATCACATGATCGAGCCCAGTGAAGGCCAGCACGCGCGTCGCCTCCGCCATGGCGGCGCCCGCACGGCCATGGCGGGAGAACGCGCCGACCATCACGTTTTCCAGTACCGTCATGCTATCGAAACTGCGTACGACCTGGAACGTGCGCGCGACACCGGCGCCCGCGCAGGCGACCGGGCCGGTGCCGCTGATTTGGCGCCCGTCCAAATGGATCGTACCGCGGTCGGGCGTCACCTCCCCGCTGATCGAATTGAACAGGCTGGTCTTACCCGCGCCGTTCGGGCCGATCAGGCCGAGTATCTCGCCCTCCGCCACATCGAACGAGATATCGATGTTGGCCGCGACGCCGCCAAACGTCTTGCTCACGCCACGTAGCTCCAGCAACGCCATGCTACTTGCCCCGCTGAAACAGGCTGACGAGCCCCGCCGGTCGCGCCAGCGCCACGGCCATGATCAGCCCGCCATAGATCATGAGATCGACCCCCTGCCCGCCGCCGCCCAAATAACTGCGCGATAGCTCACTAACCGGGATCAGCACCGCCGCGCCCAGCAGCGGCCCCCACAGCGTGCCGACCCCGCCCAGCACGGCCGGCAATGCGATCAGTATCGACAGATGCCCGGCCAACACGCTGTCCGGATCGATGTAGCCGACGTACTGGGCGTAGATCGCGCCGCCCATTCCCGTCAGGAACCCGCTAATGCCGGCCGCCGCCATCTTCGACGGGAACACCCGCACGCCCAGGCTACGCGCCGCCGTTACGTCATCCCGCACTGCCCGCCAGTAAAATCCCCAACGCCCGCCCTCGATCCCGTAGGCCACCGCCCATGTCAGCGCCACGAACGCCAGCACAACGTAGTGTATCGGTAGCTTCGTAGTGCGGAACTGCAGGTCGATCAGGCTATCACCCCGGAACGGGATGTAGATGCCGGTGGCAGCACCCACCCAGTCCCAGTTGAGGAATAGCAGGTACCCGATCTCCCCCACGACAACCGTGGCGATGGCGTAATAATGCCCGCTCAGTCGAAAGCATGGCCAGCCGACCAGCAGCCCCAGCAGTCCCGCAACCGCGCCGCCCGCGAACATGCCAAACGCCGGCGGAACACCGAGGTCGACGAATAGCTTCGTACTCACGTACCCGCCCACGCCCAGATACAGCGCGTGCCCCAACGAAATCTGCCCGCAATACCCGCCAAGGATGTTCCACGCCTGGCTGAGGCCCGCGAACAGCAGCGTGATGATAATAAGGTTTTGGGTGTACGCGTCCCGGAACGGCAACGGCAGCAAGCCCAGGCCCAGCAGCACGGCGGCACCCACCAACAGTTGCCGCCGCCGCCGCCGCGTGATGGCGTTTCGGATCGGCGCCAATGTGCTCATTATAGCCGCCCGAACAGGCCGCGGGGCCGGACCATCAGCACGGCCAAATAAACGGTGAACATGCCGACCTGCTTCAGGCTCGGCTCCAGCACCAGCGCCGTCAGCGCCTCGACCTCACCGATCACGATACCGGCCACGAGTGCCCCCAGTATCGAGCCGAACCCGCCGAGTGCCACCGTCACGTACGCGATCACCGCGAAGTTCGCGCCGACATTGGGCGACACGTAATAGAACGTGATCAGCATCACCCCCGCGATACCGACCGTCGCGGCCCCGAGCCCCCAGCCCAGCGCAAAAATCCGGTCCCGGTCGATACCAATCAGCGCCACCGCGTCCCGATCCTCCCGCGTCGCTTCCAACGCGCGGCCGAACTCGGTACGGCCGATCAGCAACAGGCCCGCGAACGCCGCCAGACACACGAGGCCTGCCGCCACCTGTGGCAATGGCACGAACACGTGGCCGACATTGAACGTCCGCCCACCCAGCAACGTGCCCGATACGGATTTGAAGTCGCCGCCGAACACCAGTTGCGCCGCACCCCGGATGAAGATCGCGAGCCCGAACGTCGCGAAGATCTGCACCATGCCCTTGTTGAACCGCACACTCAGCGCGCGGGCGATCACGCCGCGATAGATGCCAACACCCAGTACAAACATCAGCCCGGCCACGATCGGCAGTTGCAGCAGCGGATCGAGGCCGGTGGCACCGAAGATCACGACGGTCGCGTACATGGCCAGCATCAGCAGCTCGCCATGCGCGAAATTGACCACGTCCATCAGGCCAAAGATCAGCGACAGCCCGGCCGCGACCAGCGCGTAGATCAGACCCATCAGCAGACCGCTGACGAGCGATTGAACAACGACCTCCGTCAAGCGCCGTATCCGCCGCCGCCGGGTGTTTCGACAATAAGCGCGTCACCCGGTGCCAGGTCGGCCCGGTCGGTGCCGGTCATGGCGTCGATACGCCCATCCGCCCGTTCCACCCATTGCCGGCCCGCCGCACCCGGCTGCCCGCCGGCCATACCGAACGGCGGCACGGTCCGGCGGGAGGCGACGATCACCGCCTCCATCGGTTCCAGGAACCGTATGCGGCGCACGCATCCGTCGCCGCCATGGTGCGCACCGGCACCGCCACTGCCACGGCGCACCCCAAAATGCTCGAGCCGCACGGGGTAACGCAGCTCTAGAATCTCCGGATCGGTCATGCGGGTGTTGGTCATGTGCGTTTGCACCGGGCCGGCGCCGTCCCAGGTGGGGCCCGCACCCATGCCGCCGCAGATCGTTTCGTAATACTGGCGGGTTGCGTCGCCAAACAGCAGGTTGTTCATCGTGCCCTGGCTACTTGCCATGACGCCCAACGCCCCCAGCAGCGCGTTGCACACCCCCTGGCTTACTTCCGTATTGCCGGCCACGACCGCCGCACCCGGCGCTGGCGACAGGAACGTGCCCGGCGGCAGCACAATCTCGATCGGGCGCAGGCAGCCATCATTGAGGGGGATGTCGGTGCCGACCAGGCAGCGGAACACGTACAATACGACCGCGCGGGTGACGGCGCGGGGCGCATTGAAGTTGCCCGGCCGCTGCGGCCCTGTGCCGGTGAAATCCACCGTCGCCCGTCGCGCTGTCCGGTCCACGCGCACCGCCACGCATAACGGCGTGCCGTCATCCAGCGTGGTCGCGAAACTACCATCCTGCAGCCGGTCCAGCACGCCGCGGACGCTCGCCTCCGCATTATCCATCACGTGGCCCATGTAGGCGGCGACGACGGGCCAGCCGTAGCGGGCGGCGACCAGCCCCAGCTCCTGCACGCCGCGCTCATTGGCTGCGACCTGCGCCTTGATATCCGCCACATTCACGTCCGGGCTGCGCGCCGGGTAGCGGGCCCCGGCCAGTAGCGCGCGGAACGCTTCCTCCTGAAATACGCCCTGCGACACCAGCAGGAAATCGTCGATGACGACGCCCTCCTCCTCGAGCGTTGTGGAGTTGGGCGGTATGCTACCGGGCGTTGTGCCGCCCACGTCGGCATGGTGGCCGCGGCTGCCGGTGAAGAACCGGATGTCGCCGTCGGGCCCGAACACGGGCGTGATGACGGTGATGTCCGGCAGATGGTTGCCGCCATTATACGGATTGTTGAGCGCCACGACGTCGCCGGGCCGCAAGCTCGGGCCGCGTGAGCGCA
>JANPPS010000069.1:0-6652 GCA_031428635.1 Rhodospirillales bacterium | reverse complement strand
CCCGGCGCGAAGCCGGACGATGCCACCACGCGAGCAATACCGGCCGCATCGTACGCAAGGCTGGTGAGGTCGCGAGGCTGCGACTTGTAACGGCCGGAATAGGCCTGGTTGAACGTCGCGCGCGCCGCCGGGTCCGGCGCGGCGTACCATGCACCAGCCAAGGCACCGAGCCGGACGGAGTCGCGCGCCCATAAACCTGTCCCCAGCACGCGTACGCCCGCACCGTCCGGACCCGGCGGCAGGATGTCGTACTTCGCCAGCGGTAGGGCTTGGAGCAACGGTGGCCCTGCCGCACCCAGCAACAGCGCATCGAACGGTACGGGCGGGGTGGCGGTGGCCGGGTCGGGCTCGGTGCCCGCCGGGCCGTGGCGGACTGTCATCTCCGCCACCTCGTTCAACGCGGGCGCCAGCGGGCCGGCCGCGGGGTGGCGGGCGACACGGGGCGGGGTCAGTCCACCCGTGTCCGCCTGCAGCGCGCTGGCAAGCGCATCGCCGAACGCATTCTGCGGCAGGACGGCCGCGATACGGCCCCTTCCCTCCTCCTGCACGGCGGCGACTAGGCGGGTGACCTGCTGCGCGGGGGTGATGCCCAACGGCCAAACGCCAGGCTGCGCCTGCGTCGCGTCGGAGGTAAATGCCAGGACCGGTACGTTGGCCGCACGCGTAATCGGCGCCACGGCCTGCGTCTCGGCGGCCGTCAGTGGGCCAATGACCATCACGGCGCCCGCAGCGAGGCCAGCACGCACTGCCGCGGCAGCCCCGGCCGGCGTGCCCGCCGTGTCACGCACATCGAGCGTCGGTGCGCCCGGACCATCGAGCGCCACCTGCGCCGCCTGCAGCATGCCGCGGCCCACTTCCGCGTTCTGACCCGTCAAGGGTAGCAGCAGCGTAACCTTAGGTCCCGGCGCGTTCGGTATGGTGGCTCCGCGCGGTTCGGACATCGTGACCGGCGACGGTTGCTGCGCTACGCATGCACCGACGGCCAATGCGGCCCCGAGACCCAACCATGATCCTAGACGACGCACCACCCGAAACTCCCCAGGCCGACTCTGGCCCCGTAACAGCACTACCACGCGGCCTGCATCTGGTCGCCACCCCGATCGGCAATCTGGGCGACGTTTCGGCACGGGCGCTTGCGGTGCTGCGCGGCGTCGATGTGGTGTTGTGTGAGGACACGCGGCACTCCGCCCGGCTGCTAACGCATTTCGGCATCACGACAGCCACGTCGCCACTGCACGATCATAATGAGGAGGGGCGGCTGCCAGGTCTGCTGGCGCAATTGCGGGATGGCCGGCGGATTGCACTGATATCGGACGCCGGCACGCCGCTAGTGTCGGACCCGGGGTACCGGCTGGTACGAGCGGCGCTGGCGGAGGGCGTGCCAGTGACGGGCGTGCCGGGTCCGAATGCGGCGGTGATGGCGCTGACGCTATCGGGCCTGCCGCCGGCGCCATTCTTGTTCCTGGGGTTTCCCCCGCCCCGGTCGGCCGCGCGGCTGGCGGCGTTCGGCGTGCTGCGCGCGGCGGAGATGGCCGGGCTATCGGCGACGCTGGTGTGGCATGAGGCACCGCATCGCCTGGCGGAGTGCTTGGCGGACCTGGCCACAGCATTCGGCCCGCGTCCGGCGGCGGTGGCGCGGGAACTGACGAAGCGGTTCGAAGAGGTGCGGCGTGATACCCTGGATGCGCTGGCCGCTTTTTACGCCGAGCACGAGGCGCGAGGTGAGATCACGTTGGTCGTCGGCCCGCCACCAGACGAGCCGACCGATGATTTGGATGGGCAGCTTCGCCGGGCGCTGGCGGGCAACAGCCTGAAGGACGCGGCCGCGCTGGTGGCGACAGCGACGGGGCTGCCGCGGAAGGTGGTGTATGCGCGGGCGTTGGCGCTGGCTGGTGAATAGTGTGCGGCTTCGCGTCCGGGTGCCCCAGCATCGGTCACCGCTTGACCCACTCATTCCCACGGTTCATTCCCGCCTGATGCACGCAATCCGTATCGAACCCTCGGCAAGATACGCCGCCGCTCTAACGGATGGCCAGCCGTGCGGCTGATGCGCGCGCCAGCGAGTAGTCTATCGCCGGTCGCGCTGGTCACCGACTGGCTCCGCCGCACGTTCGAGCTGCAGGACCCCGCCCACGCCCGGCTGCTGCCAATGGAAGGGCTGCGCGGCATGGCCGTCATCCTTGTCTTTTTACAGCATTACTGTGTCCAAGCGGAGCTGATTGGACTGCCACCCGGAGTTACCGGCAGCTTTGCCGCCTTGTTCCACAGCTACGGTAATTTTGGGGTCGAGCTGTTCTTCGTGCTCAGCGGCTACTTGATCTATGGCGCGCTCGTCCGCCGCGCATCGCCGTTCCTGGTGTTCATGCGGCGTCGCATCGTGCGGATTTACCCGGCTTTCCTCGCCGTGTTCTGCCCGGTTCTACTAGCGACGTTCGTGTTTATCCCGGGGCGTATTCCCGACGGAGCAATCCCAGCCATCCGCTACATCGCGGCTAATTTGTTCTTAGTTGCCGGGATCGTGCCGATGGTGCGCATCGTCGATGTCGCCTGGTCTTTGAGCTACGAGATGTTCTTTTATATTGCCACTGGATTTCTAATTCTGGGCCTCCGAGTCGGACGTCTCCAGCGTGCGGCGCGGCTGATCGTGCTGGCAGTCTTGTGGGCTACATTTTTGATCGGAAGCCTGACGTTGGACTGGGTGCCCCTGCGTATGATGCCGTTCTTTGCCGGCATGGCACTTGCCGAGGGCGTGGGACGCCGCGTGCCAGCCTGGGCGGGCTGGGCGCCGGCGCTGGGCCTGGCTATCCTGTCCACGCATCGCGTCGGTCCCGTAATGGGCGAACTGATACAGACAACATGCTTTTTTCTACTGTGCGCCGTCTGCTTCCGCTCGGTCGGGCGCGTGTCCCAACTGATGTGTTGGGCTCCGCTCCGCTGGCTAGGGAACATGAGTTACAGCTACTACCTGGTGCATGGCTTTATCGTTCGCCTATCGATGACGACGCTTGCACAGGTGGTCACGGGAGCCCTACCGTCGGTGGCGTTCTGGCTACTGATTGTTCCGCTCTTTGCAGCCACCCTGGCTGGGTCGGCGCTGCTGTTCATGGGAGTAGAGAAGCCAGTGTCGTTGCGTTAGACCGTGTCGTGCTACCGCCCCGACACAATCCGGTCCATCAGCTGCTTCACAGTCGGAATAAACCCGTTCGAATAAAACGGGTCACTCGCAAATCGGTACGCATTGTGTCCGCTGAACATCAGCTGATGTTCGATCGCGTCCGGCGTCTGGTCGTCGCGCCGCACCGACTGCAGCGTCTTCTGGATGCAGAAACTGCGCGGATCGGCCTTCTTACCGTTGTCGAAATCCGGGCCGTGCTGGCTCCAATTGCTGAACCGGCAGACACTCAGGCAACCCATGCACTCGACCTGATCCTTGATTATGTGCTGCGCGCGCTCGGGCGTCACAAACATCAGCGTGTTGTCCGGCGTGCGCATCGCCTCGGTGAATCCCTCCAGAATCCAACCCTCAGCCCGAAACTGGTCGTCATGCGTCATGTATACCGGCCGCTTCCGCGGGCCGATGCCCATCATGGCTACTAGGTCGCCGATCGGCTCCGGCGCATACACCACCTGATGCGCCTCCCGCTCACGCAACTCGGCGATGAAGCCGTTGCTCACGGCACTGGAGTAAAAGCCCGTCGGACTGAACTTATTCAAATACACGTCACCCGGCTTCAGCGTCAGTAGTCTGCTTTTCCACGCGTCGCTAATTGGGCTTTCGGTCGTCAGTAGCGGCCGGGTACCAAACTGGAAGGCGATCGGACCAAGCTCTGGGTTGTCGATCCAGTCCTCCCACTCCTCCAGCCACCACACGCCGCCGGCCATGATGATCGGCACCTGGTCCAAACCAAACGTGCGCATCAGTTGGCGCAACGCCAGAACTCGGGGGAACGGGTCTTCCGGCTTCTCCGGATCCTCGCCATTGGTCAAGCCATTATGTCCACCGGCCAACCACGGATCCTCGTACACCACGCCGCCGAGCAGCGACGACGCCTTCGAATAGGCCCGCTTCCACAATGCGTTGAACGCGCGGGCGGAGCTGACGATCGGATAGTAGTGCACGCCGAACTTGGTCGCGATGTCCGACAGGCGGTATGGCATGCCGGCGCCGCAGGTTACGCCATGGATCAGGCCGCGCGCGCCCTCGAGCACGCCGCTGATTACGCGTTCGGCCCCGCCCATCTCCCACAGCAAATTGGCGTGGATGCGGCCGCGACCGCCGCTGATGTCGTGGGCGCGTTCAGCCTGCGCAATACCGCCGGCGATGCCGTATTGAATCAGTTCCTCGTGCCGGTCGCGCCGGGTGCGTCCGTGATAGGTTTGGTCGATCGGATTACCGTCGGCGTCATAGAAGTCGGCGTTGACCGCGCTGAACGTACCTGCGCCGCCCGCATTGGCCCACCAGCCGGACGATACGCCCGTTGATACGCCAATACCCTTGCCACCCTCGACAAGAGGCAGGACGTCCACGCCGCCCATCCGAATTGAATTTACGTCTTTCATGGGCCGCCCTGCTGCACGCTGATTACATTGAGCGCCGGGGCGGTTCCTACCACCCCGGCGCTCAACATTTGATACCGAGTGTTACTCGGCCGCGTCAAACTCCGGACGTTCGCGCCGGGGCCGGTCCTCACGGCCACCTTCACGCCCGCCACCGCCAGCCTTCGCGCCGACTGTTTCGGTGATGTCGGCGCCCGTGGCCTGATCGACTACGCGCATCGACAGTTTCACTTTACCGCGATCATCAAATCCGATGACCTTAACCTTGACCGCATCACCCTGGTTCACGACGTCGGTTGTCTTCTGAACCCGGCCCTGCTGCAACTCGCTAATGTGCACCAGGCCGTCCTTGGCACCGAGGAAGTTTACGAACGCCCCGAACTCGGCCGTCTTTACGACCTTACCGTTGTAGATCTTACCAATCTCGGCCTCCGCCACGATCCCCTGGATCATGTCGATTGCCTTCTGGCTTGCCTCTTCGGTCGTAGCCGCGATCTTGATCGTGCCGTCATCCTCGATGTCGATCTTGGCGCCACTTTCGGCCACGATCTCACGGATCACCTTACCACCGGTGCCGATCACGTCGCGGATCTTGTCCTTCGGCACCGTGATGATCGTGATGCGGGGCGCGGTCGCCGCTACGTCACTACGGGCACCCTGCAACGCCAGCGCCATCTCACCCAGAATATGCAACCGGCCGTCGCGGGCCTGGGCCAGCGCGATTTCCATAATGTCTGGCGTGATGGACGTGATCTTGATGTCCATTTGTAGGCTGGTGATACCCTTCGCCGACCCGGCGACCTTGAAGTCCATGTCACCTAGGTGATCCTCATCACCCAGAATGTCGGACAGCACGGCGAACCCGCGATCCTCCTTGATAAGACCCATCGCGATGCCGGCCACGGGGCGGATCAACGGCACGCCCGCATCCATCAGGCTAAGGCTCGTGCCACAGACCGTCGCCATGGACGAGCTACCGTTGCTCTCCGTGATCTCGGACACGACGCGCATGGTGTACGGGAACACGTCCTTGGCCGGCAGTACCGGGCGGAGGGCGCGATAGGCGAGCTTGCCATGGCCGATTTCGCGGCGGCCGGGGCTGCCCATACGGCCGGCCTCACCGACGCTGTAGGGAGGGAAGTTGTAATGCAGCATGAAGTGTTCGCGCCGCTCGCCGTCGAGCGCATCGATGATCTGCTCGTCCTGCCCAGTGCCAAGTGTCGCCACGCACAGGGCCTGCGTCTCGCCGCGGGTAAATAGGCTGCTGCCATGGGCGCGGGGCAATATACCGACCTCGGCCACAATCTGACGCACCGTCTTGGTGTCACGCCCGTCGATGCGCAGTCCGGTGTCCAGGATCGCGTTACGCACAACGTCGGCTTCCAGGCTCTTGAACAGGCCCTTTGCCATTTCCGTATCGTGGCCCTCTTCCGACAGAACGCCCATCGCGGCGCGCTTGGCCGTGCCGACTTTCTCCTGGCGGACCTGCTTCATACGCTCCTGGTACGCCTCCGTCAGGGAAGCGCGGGCCAGCGTGTCGATGCGGGCCGTTAGCGCTGCCATCTCCGGTGCGGGCTCCGGCAGTGCCCATGGCTCCTTCGCCGCATGCTCGGCCAACTCGATGATGGCCTGAATAACCGGCTGGAATCCGGCATGGCCGAACGTAACGGCACCGAGCATGATGGCTTCGCTCAGCTCCTGGGCCTCGCTCTCGACCATCAACACGCCCTCGGTCGTGCCGGCCAGCACGAGGTCGAGCTCACTGGTGCGCAACTGCTCGGTGGTCGGGTTCATGATGTATTCGCCGTTCGCGTAGCCCACGCGGGCGGCGGCGACGGGGCCAAAGAACGGAATACCGGACAGCGTCAGTGCGGCCGAGCAGCCGATCATCGCAACGACGTCCGGGTCGTTTTCCATGTCATGGCTCAACACGGTGGCGACAACCTGGACTTCATTACGGAATCCGTGCGGGAACAGCGGCCGGATCGGACGGTCGATCAGGCGGCTGGTTAGCACCTCCTTCTCGGACGGACGGCCCTCACGCTTGAAGAACCCGCCGGGTATTTTGCCAGCCGCGAAAGCCTTTTCTTGATAG
>JANPPS010000068.1:0-4272 GCA_031428635.1 Rhodospirillales bacterium | reverse complement strand
GGTCTCGTGGCAAGGCCGCGCAGGCCGCTTCGATACCCTGCGATAGAGCGAGCGCCGCATGGGGCGCCAGCACGGCGGTTGCCCCCACCGCGAAATAGGCTAGCCGGGGCGATGAGCCTGGCACGGCCTGGGCGGCGAGGCCGACGATGGCGTAGTCGCCGCTACGCCGGGATAGTTCTTGAAATCCCCAAGGGGCCGCGATGGAATCCACTTCGATCGCGACCAGGATTTCATCGGGCGCCAGCGCCGTCTCGAACAGGCCGGTGAAGAAGCATTGGGCCTGTATGGTGCGCAGGCCGCCGGGGCCCTGAACGATGATGCGGGCGGCGAGGGCCATGGCGCAGGCGGGCAGCTCGGCGGCCGGGTCGGCATTAGCGAGACTGCCGCCGATCGTGCCACGGCTGCGTATCGCGGGGTGGGCGATATGCGCCACCGCCCGCACCAGCATGGGCGCCAGCCGCGAAACGTCGGGTGAGGCTGCGAGCTCCGCATGCGTGGTCATGGCCCCGATCCGAAGCGTGGTGCCCTGGACGGTGATACCCCGTAGCTCCGGAATGCGCCCAATATCGATGAGCCACGCCGGCGCAGACAGCCGCAAGTTCAGAGCCGGCAGAAGGCTTTGCCCGCCCGCCAACAGCTTGGCCATGTCCCCATGCTGGGCGAGCAGATCCAGGGCCTCCGTCACGCTGTGCGCGCGGACGTAGTCAAATGCAGCGGCTTTCAGGACCGTTCCCCTCTTGACGTGTGTATCAGATCGCGGTTGCCGTGGGGGCGTCAAGGAGCACGTCATGTCGATCACTCGCCTGGATCATTACTCCATCCGAACCACCGACCTCGCCGCGACGGAGCGTTTCTACGCCGACGTGCTGGGGTTTACCGTGGGGCCGCGGCCGACATTCCCGTTCCCGGGCGTCTGGCTGTATCAGGACAAGATCGCCGTGGTGCACGTCGTCGGGATCGACCCGAACGATACCGCGGGGCTGAAGGATTACCTGGGCGATAAGGACGTGAACGCGAAGGGCACCGGCACGATCGACCATGTGGCCTTCGTCGGCTCGGACGTTAATGCGATGCGGGACCGGTTTCGCGCGGCCGGCGTGCCGTTCCGGGACCGGCTGGTTCCGTCCCTCAACCTGGAGCAAGTGTTCCTCGAGGACCCGAACGGCGTCACGATCGAGTTGAACTTCCCGACCGCTTGACAGGTTGGTGGCCGGGAATATCCCGGCAGCTGTAAAAGACAGTGTTGGGGAAGCGTGCATGGATCTCACCGTCGGGCGGCCGGCCATTTACGAGGCGGCCAAAGCCCTCAAGAACTGGGGCCGCTGGGGCACCGACGATCAAATCGGTACCCTGAACCATATCCAGCCGGAGGACGTGGTCGCTGCGTCCCGCCTGATCCGGCGCGGCCAGGTCTTCGCCATGGGCATTCCGCTCAATAATAAGGGACCGCAAAACGGTCTGTTTGGCGGGCGCTGGAACCCGATCCATACCATGCTGGCCACCGGTACCGACGCTATCGCTGGCCGGTTCGATGCGGCCGGCCCCGGCGAAACGCTCCGCTATGCCGACGACGCGCTCAACATGCCGGTGCAAGCAGCAACCCATTGGGACAGCCTGGGTCACATCTTCCTCGATGATAAAATGTACAACGGGTTTAGCGCCAACCGCGTCGATAGCGGCGGCGTGCATGAACTCGGCATCGAACATGCGATCGCCAAAATGGTTGGCCGTGGCGTGTTGCTGGACGTGGCCCGGTTCAAGGGGCTGGACTGGCTGCCCGATGGCTACGGCATCAGCAACGCGGAGCTGGACGAGACCGCAGCCGCCCAGGGTGTCACGATCAAGCGGGGTGACTTCGTGATCATCCGCACCGGACAGATGGAGCGGTGCCGGGCCGAAGGCCGATGGGGCGGCTATGCCGGCGGGGACGCACCCGGCGTTCGGTTTGAAAACTGTTACTGGTGCCAGGCGCATGAGATCGCGGCGATCTGCTCCGACACGTGGGGCGTGGAGGTCCGTCCGAACGAGTGTACCGACGCAAAGCAGCCTTGGCATTGGGTCGTAATACCCGCGATGGGCCTCACGATGGGCGAGATGTTCGACGTGGCTGAATTGGCGCGCGATTGCGCTGAGGACCACGTGTTCGAGTTCTTTTTTACCGGCCCGCCCCTAAACATCACCGGCGGTACCGGCTCTCCGATCAATCCGATCGCCATCAAGTAGTGCTACGCGCCGGCATCGCCGGGTTGGGCTGGTGGGGCCGCACGTATCCGAGCCGTTGCAGAAGCTAGGCCGCCTCTTTTCGCTCCTCGACCTCGGAGTTCAGACTTTCGAGGCCCTGTGCTAAAGGACGTTAGATGATGACAAAAGGGATAGTCTATGTATTGGTTTGAATTGATAATGCTGGCAGGACTTGCGCTGTGGTCAAACATTGACCTTTTGGAGCGTGCGGAAGCGGTCCAAGAAGTGGCAGGACGCTGGTCCGTACTCAGCTATAGTCTGCAACTTTATATAGTTACAGTTATTGCACTCGTAACGGGTCTTGGCGTCTGGAGAATCTCCGGTCAATGGTTTGTCGGTGTCGCTTACTTCATTTTTTATCTCGGAATTTGTCTTTGCCTTTCTAGCAAATTTAGTTTTCAGCGCTCTCGTATGGGGCCTTTTTTAAACGCCACACTAATAAGCTGGCGGCTGTAGCGCCCATCGTCGCTGGTTGCGAGTTACTTATCGTTATCTGGCGTATGACTGACTACGGTGACCGTTAATAGGCGAGATATTTCGCTTCTCGTCAGACTGCAAATCCAACTTTGCTCTGGCTACACGCCCTTGGACTCCACCAGATCAAGCGGACCTGGCCAGAGGGATGGCGAGTGAAATGCCGGCCTCTATTACTTGGCGAAGCGAGGGCTAATATCCCGTGTGCCATACGTGCGGATGTCGGGCGATGGCGGTTTCGAGCAAAGGCCAGATCGCACACGGCCAAACGATATTGTCCTTTTCAGCAGCCAAGAGGAAGTCCCGAACCCGGGTTGGGTCAAGAACCCGGCCGCTCAATTGGTAGTAGCTTCGCTGCATAGCTAACAACGCCGTAGTAGGAAATAATTTCGCGTCCAGCTTGGCCTGTTTTGCCCGGATACCGGCGGGAACGTACATCAGCAGGTTCAACCCAAACCAGAAATAGTAAGCCCCAATCCCGGCAGCCCACCACCAGCGATATGGTGCCGCCTCCGAAGAGAACTCGCTTGCTAGCCAAGCCCCAGACAGCGCCAGAGCACCCCCCTCCAGTAGCCAAGGCGCAATCGCGAATGCACCCTCCATAGCCCGTTCCCAAAACGGCTGCTTCTTTTTCGAGACGACCTCGTAATTAAAGCTACGGAACTCACCTTGTGTGAACGCGTCAATAAGGGCCCAATCTAGGTACCCGCACGACATCCACGGCAGCTTCAGGTAAGCCGCTGCGGCCGCCTCGGCCTGGTCCTTGGCTGATTGCCACCAAGGACGATCTGGACCGCTATCGAATGGAACCACCCAGACAAAGTAATGCTCCCACAGCCGCCCGTCCCCGAGCCCTTCTCGATCCGTATCGGGCGGCGTTAGTACGTGTCTGATGTCCCGCACCACGGCAGCCGCCTCTTGCAACAGCCCGAGGGCGAGGCGTCCGTCACCGCGCCGAAGGGCCTCTACTTGGGCGAGCGATACAAGCGGTAGTAAAGCCGATAGCAGGATCTCGTCGCCATTGGCCCGCTTGTGTGCATACTCCTCAAGCTCTAGCCGCTGATCGAAAGAAATGTCGGGCCCAGCGTCCATAAGCTGACCGTAACCGCCAACACTCTGCAAAACCAGCCCCGGCAAGCCTATCAGTTTGGGACCGTTTTTTTACCAGACGGCAGACCACGACCATTGTGAGTGCACCCGGTTACTCTGCCATCGCAAGGTATTGGTAAGCCATTGATTTCATGAAAATAAGCGCGCGGACCAGCGAGGCATGCCCCGTACGGGATTCGAACCCGTGTTACAGCCTTGAAAGATGGAGTAAGAGGTTTTTCAGTGGCTTACATTGCCAACAGTACGGAACCTAACCAGACCGTTGGCAGAAATACATACGATTGGAAGGTGGTGCGGCTGTACCTGTATATTCATACCAATGGCCTCCGGCGGGTCTCGTGACCAGACCCTTGCTACATTCCTTCAACGTAGGTCCTGAAATCTTCACAACGTTCACCGAAGCGCGTGGATGAGGCCATGGTTGTTTTCGGCGGGCCAGACCCGAGG
>JANPPS010000067.1:0-5318 GCA_031428635.1 Rhodospirillales bacterium | reverse complement strand
AAGGTGACGATCTTGCCGCCGCGATCCTTCAAATCTTTCATGGGGTGGAGAAACCGCGGGCTGTTGCTGCCGGGGTTTTGACCGAAGAAAAAGAAGGCGTCGGCCTCGATCAGGTCTTCCCACACGATCGTGCCAACCGCCGAGCCAATGACCTTAGACAGACCGACCGACGTCGTCTCGTGGCACATGTTCGAACTTTGGGGCAGATTATTAGTGCCATACACGCGCGCTAGCAGAGCGTAGAGGTACGATGCCTCAAGCCCGGCGTGGCCCGAAGAATAGAACACCGCGCTCTCCTTTGGCAGCGACTGCAGCGTCGCACCGATTGCCGCGAATGCCTCATCCCAGCCGATCGCCTCGTACCGGTCGGTGGCAGCGTTGTAGCGCAGGGGGTGCGTGAGGCGGCCGGTCTTTTCGAGGTCGAAATCGTTCCAATCCCGTAGCGCAGTCACGGTATGCGCGTCGTCAGACCAGAATTCCGGCGTGCAGCGCTCACTGGTCAGCTCCCACAGCGTGGCCTTGGCGCCGTTTTCACAAAATTCGAAGGCCGAGTAGTTCGCCGGCTTCGGCCACGCGCACGATACGCACATCACCCCTTTGGGCTTGTTCATCCGGGCGATGCTTTTCACAACCGTCAGCTCGGGCTTGGCATCGCGATAGCTACGCGACATTCCCTTCATCGATCCCCAACCTCCGGCTGGGCCGGATGCGTGGGGAAGATTGTCTACGTCAGCCATATGCATGCCTCAAGGTTGGTACCGGGCGGCCAATGCCCGACGCGATACATCAGATCTGATCAATTAGCCTATAAGGGCACAGACGGTTGCATCGAAAGGGGACAACAAGTTGGCATACCAGCCGTGCTGATCCTGCAGGCGCTACATCATCCTCCCCCGAAGGTTGGACAGTACGACCAGCGTGCCGCCAACCATGAGGGCTACGATCAGGGACGAGAACAGCAACAAGAGCAGGTCCGCCCTGGCAGAGCGCTTCGGGTCGATGTGCAGAAAGAAGCGAAAGTGCACCAGCATTTAGGCCAGACCTAGTCCCAGCAGGGTGTAGAAAGCGTCCCGTCCGCCAAGCACGCGAAACTAGACGAGCCCGAACGAGGCCAGGGTCGCCAGGAGTGTGTGCGCCAGCACTGCCGCAATAGCAGACCGGTCCGCATTGGCAGGCATGCGGGACCGGCGCCGTCAGTCCCCCTGCAAGGTCCGGACGGCTAGGGCGGTAGCGGAGGCGCGATTGTCCACGCTCAGTTTCAAAAACACCTGCTCTAAATGCTTATTAACCGTCCGCGGACTGAGACCCAGGATTTCGCCAATGTCGCGATTGGTCTTTCCGCGACTGAGCCATAGCAGCACCTCGGCCTCCCGGACCGTGAGGCCCAGCGCGTCCCGCAGCATCCCGTCATCGGTCCGCCCCGGTGCGACACGCAGTAGAAGCTCGTCCGGGCCGACCTGGCCCACGAACGACACCCGCAGCACGTCGCCTTCCGCCGGGCCGAACGCAAAAATCGCATCCGCCCGTCGCATCTGCGTGTCGGCGCAGGCCAGCAGCCAATCCAGCGCGCCGGCCGGCAGCACTTGCGGCACGCCGGGATTGCCGCCCATTAGCCGCGCGGCCTGCGGCGTACACCATAGTACTCGCCCGTCGCGCGACGCCGCGAGCAGGAAGCGCCCGGCGGTGTCGAGCGCGACGCGGGCACTACGTGTCAGCCGCGCCGTGGCCAAGTGCACGCCCACCCGGGCCACCACTTCGTCCGGCGACACCGGCTTGGTCACGTAGTCGACGCCGCCGGCTTCCAGGCCGCGCAGCACGTGCTCGGTTTCGGTCAACCCCGTCATGAACACCACCGGCACGGCCGACAGCCCTACGCTTGCCTTCATGCGCCGGCACGTCTCGAACCCATCGAGGCCCGGCATTACCGCATCCATCAACACAATGTCGGGCGTGATCCGCTCCATCAGCGCCAGTGCCGCCATACCGGCTTGGGCGACCAGAACGGTGTACCCGGCTGCCTCTAGCGCCTCGTTCAACATGCCGAGCGTGGCCGGGCTGTCGTCCACCACCAGCACCACCTCCCGTGCGCCGGCGACCAGGCCGTTCATTCGCCCGCACCGCCTCCGTCGTAATTGTGCTCATCCGGGCCGAGCGCGTCCATGAACGCCCGCATTTCGAATTGGCTGACCAATTGGCGCAGATGGGCCACTAACGGGCCGACGGAGGTGCCAGTCGACGCCGGCTCCTCTTCGATTGCGTCCAGCCGGGCATGGATGCCGCGGACGTAGCCGATGGCGCCCAATTCCCGCAGCGCCTGAGTGTGGGCGGCCCCAAGCGTACCGCCCGGCCCGCCGGGGTTTTTGGGTACGCCGGCATCCTCCAGCCAGTCGATCCGCAGCAGAAGCCCGGCCTTGCGCAGCAGGTCGGCCACGCTGATCGGCTTGGCCATGACGTCGTCGTGGAAGTGCGTTTCGCCTTCCGGGCGCTCCAGCTCACTCGCGTTGGCGCTGACGACGATGATCACCAGCCGGTCCATTCCGTCCGCCCGCAGCCGCTCGGCCACTTGCCACCCATTGAGGCCGGGCATGGAGATGTCGACCAGCAACAGGTCCGGCTGGCATGCGGCAGCCGCGCGCACGCAAGTCATCGCCGTTGGTGGCGATGTGTACGACGAAGCCAAGCGGCGTTAGCAAATCCTGCAACAGGCCGCGGCTAACCGGGTCGTCATCGGCCACCAATACGGTGATACGCCGCCCGGCATAGCCCAGCATTCGGCTCTCGATCGGGGCGGGCTTGCGCGGATGCACCGCCTCCGACAGGCGTAGCTGCACGCAAAAGCGGCTGCCCGCGCCGGGTACGCTGGTGACGGTCAGGTTGCCGCCCATGATGGCCGTAAGCAGGCGGCTGATCGTAAGCCCGAGGCCGATACCGGGGATGACGGCCGCGCGTTCCGGCTCCACCCGCTCGAACGGCTCGAAGATGCGCTGCAGGTCGGCCTCGGCGATGCCGATACCGGTGTCCTCAACTTCGAACGTGGCGGTTTCGTTACGGATATGCAAACTGAACCGCACCTCCCCAGCTTGGGTGAATTTTACCGCGTTGGACAGCAGATTGATCAGGATCTGCCGCAGCCGCCGCTCGTCGGTATAAACGACCTCCGGCATGCGGGGCGGACCCTGGAACACGAAACCCAGGCCGCGCTCCTCCGCCTGAAACCGGAACATGCTGACCAGCTGTTGCACGAATTCGCCCAACCGGACCTCGTCACGGTAGATCTCGATCCGGCCAGCCTCGATTTTGGAGATGTCGAGTAACCCTTCGATCAGGCCCGCCATGTGTTCGCCGCTGCGGCGCATGATGCCGATGTGGTGCCGGCGGGCGGCGCTGATGGCCGGGTCTCGTTCCAGCAATTGGGCGTAGCCGAGGATGGCGTTGAGCGGGCTGCGCAACTCGTGGCTGATGCCGACGACGTAGCGGCTTTTGGCAAGGTTTGCCGCCTCCGCCGCTTCTTTGGCCCGTTGCAGCTGCGCGTCCGTGCGGCCGTGTGCGCCAATTTCCGCCATCAGCAATGCGGTCTGCCGCGCCGTTTCATCCTGCGCGGCGCGGCTGTTGTCCTGACCGAGCACCAGCAGCCAGGCCAGCACGCCAGCCAACGGCATGAGCACAAAAAAGACCGCCCACAGGGCAGGGGCTAGGCCGGGCGTGCCGGCCAGGTGGACGCGCAGGGCGGCCAGCACCACGCCGATACCCGACGCCAGCAGCACCAGCATGCCGGAGTAGCGCGCGAACGACAGGGCCGTCGTACCCCGCCAGGCAGGCGGCAAGCAGCGTTGCAGTAGCGCCGCCGCCTGCCGCCCCACCCGCGCCTGCGGCTTGCACGCATCGTGGCATCGCGCATCGAGCGAGCAGCACAGGGAGCAGATGGCACCCGAGTAGACCGGGCAGAACGCCATATCCTCGGGCTCGAACGCATTCTCGCAAATGACGCACTGTAATGCGGCCTGGCGTGCCCAATGCCGCCGGGGCTTGCGCGCCAAGTAGTAGCGCCCGCCCGTGGCCCAGGCGATCACGGGCGCGGCCGCAAACGCGCCCCCAAAGGCTACGAACGGCGCGAACGCCTCCGCCACCGGCCCGGCGACGCCGCCATAGGATAGTAGCCCGGCCGTCACTGCCAGCAGCATCGCACCGGTGCCGACCGGATTGATGTCGTATAGGTGCGCGCGCTTGAACTCGATGTGGGATGGGCTGAGCCCGAGCGGCTTGTTGACCACCAGATCCGCGACCAGCGCGCCCACCCAGGCAGCGGCCACGACGGAGAAAATGACCAGCGTGCCCTCGATCGCCTGGTAGATGCCCAGCTCCATCAGCAGCAGCGCGATGGCGATGTTGAACACGAGCCACACCACCCGCCCGGGATGCCGGTGCGTGAGGCGCGAGAAAAAGTTGGACCATGCTATCGACCCCGCATAGGCGTTGGTCATGTTGATCTTCACCTGCGAGATCAACACAAAGCAGCTCGCCAGCGCCAGCGCCGCCACGGGCGAGCCGGTGACGGCACCGAACGCCACCCGGTACATTTCGTACGGCTGCACCGCCTGCGCGGGCGCCAGCCCGGAGGCCAGCGCCAGGGTGGCCAGTAACGACCCGGCCAGCAGTTTCGGCACGCCGATCACGATCCAGCCCGGCCCGCCCGCCAGCATCGCCACCCACCAGATGCGGCCGGGCCGGGCCGGCTGTTGCGGAAGAAAGCGTAGATAATCCACCTGCTCACCGATTTGCGCGATCAGCGAGAACACGACGGACGCCGCGATCCCGAATTCCAACAGATGGAACGAGCCGTCCGCGCCGGCGGCCGCGCCTGGATACGCCGTCCAGTGTGCGAATGCGTCGTACATCGTGGCCGTGATCACAAGGAATGGCAGCACCTGCAGCACCAGCCACACGGGCTGCGACCATAACTGCACCCGGCTGATGAAGGTTATCCCGTGCGTTGTCAGCGGCACCACGACCAGTGCGCAAAGCAGGAAGCCGAGCGACGGTGGGATGCCGAAGCATTTTTCGAGCATCGCGGCCAAGATGACCGATTCGATCGCGAAGAAGATGAACGTGAACGAGGCATAGATGAGTGAGGTGATCGTCGAGCCGATATAACCAAACCCGGCGCCGCGGGTCAGCAGGTCAATATCCAGCCCGTCCCGCGCGGCGTAGTAGGCGATCGGGACTCCGGCTGCAAAAATCAGCAGACTCGCCAGCATGATTGCCGCCGCGGCGTTGGTAAAGCCGTACGTCAGAGTAATAGTGCCGCCGATGGCCTCCAG
>JANPPS010000066.1:0-6726 GCA_031428635.1 Rhodospirillales bacterium | reverse complement strand
CCAGCGATAATCCGTAGGCGGCCACGCGTGCCGGATCGACCCGCACGCGCACGGCGGGGCGCAGGCCGCCCTGGACCGTTACTTTACCCACGCCGTCGATCTGACTGAGCTTGGGTTGCAGCAGCGTGTCTGCCACGTCGCTGATGCGGTCGATGGTGACGCTGTCGGACGTAAGGGCCAGCGTGATAATCGGCGCGTCGGCCGGATTTACCTTGGAGTAGATCGGTGGATACGGCAGCGACACGGGCAGGGTGCCGGACGCCGCGTTGATCGCGGCCTGTACATCCTGTGCCGCACTATCGAGCGGGCGGGATAGGTTGAACTGCAGCGTGATCTGGCTCGTACCCTCACTGCTGGTGCTGGTCATGGTATTCAGGCCGGTGATCTGGCCGAACTGCCGTTCCAATGACGCAGTGATTAGGGTGGCTACCGTATCCGGTCCGGCCCCTGGCAGCTGCGTCGTGACCTGAATTGTAGGGAAGTCGACCGAGGGCAGGGCGGAAAGCGGCAGCGCGCGATAGCCCAGTAGCCCCGTGAGTAACACGGCCACCGCCAGCAGGGAGGTCGCGATTGGCCGCGCGATGAACGGGCCAGAAATATTCACGGGGTGTTCATGGCGTGCGGCCCCGCCGGGTGCCGGGACCGCCCCGGTCGCCCGACGCGGCCTCGGGCGCGTTGCCGTCTGGCCCGGCGATCGCGACTTTCGCCTTGTCCGAAAGGCGTTGCGCGCCGTCCGTCACGACTTTTTCGCCAGGCTTTACGCCATCCAGCACAACGCTGGTTTGTTCGTCCTCATAGCCGACTTTCAGGTCACGCCGCTGCACGGTGCCGTCGGCGACGACCACGTATGCGAACGTTCCCCGTGGCCCGCGCTGGACCGCGGCTGTGGGGATGGTGGTGACCCCTGTCAGCGTCTGTACCAACAGCCGCACGTTTACGAAGCCGCCAGGCCAAAGCACTAGGTTCTGGTTGGGGAACGTCGCCTTCAGCTTGATTGTGCCCGTCGTGGGGTCGACTTGGTTATCCAGCACGGCCAGCTTGCCGCGTTCCAGCACCGCGCCGCGCGCCGGTGTACCGCCCGGAATGGCCCCCGGTGTGGCAAGTGCGTCGGGAACGCTGCCATCGGCACGTAATGCGACGACATCGGCCTGACCCGTCTGCATCGCGGCGGCGACGGCGGGCAGCGACTGCTGTGGCAGGGTAAAGATGACGCTGATGGGTTTCAGCTGCGTGATGACCGTGATCGGGTTCAGATCGCTGGCCCGCGCGAGGTTGCCCGCATCGACCTGACGCAGCCCGACCCGGCCGTCGATCGGCGCCACGATCGTGGCGTAGCCCAGGTTGGTGCGCGCTGTGTCGATTTGCGCCTGGTCACCGCGGACCTGTGCCTCCAACTGCGCGACCAGGGACCGTGCCGTGTCGGCCTGTTGCGCGCTGCTGTAGGCGGTCGCCGCCAGCTTCGCATAACGGGCAGAGTCGAGCCGGGCGTTGGATAGTAACGCATCGTCCTGTTGTTTTTTTGCAGTCACCGCGTCCAGGCTGGCCTGAAATGGGCGCGGGTCGATGCGGGCCAGCACATCACCCTTGACCACGTCCTGTCCCTCGCGGAACCGGACCTCCAGCAGCGGGCCGTCGACTTGGGCGCGGACCTGCACTTGGTTGAATGCCTGCACCGTACCGAGGCCGTCGAGGTAGACCGGCACGTCCTGTGTTTGCGCGACAGCCGCCAATACGGGGACGGGGGGACTGTCGCCCATGCCGGGCCGCCCGCGCCGTCCTTCCGTCGTGGTCGTCGCGTCCGTGCCGGGCCGCAGCGCCCAGTAGCCGATCCCGGCCACCGCGAGCAACGCCGTGACGACCAGCGCGATCCGCCCCACGCTCGGTCGGCGCGTTCGCATCCGTGTCATGCTCATGCCCGAATACTCATGCCCGGATACTCATGTCGGTCCCACCCAGCCGCCGCCGAGAGCTTTATATACGTTCAGCAGCGCCTGGAACCGGGCCAGCCGGACCTGGGTCAGGTTATCGAGGTCGTTATACAGGGTCGTTTGCGTATTCAGCGACGTGATGATGTCAATTGTACCCGCCGCGAGCTGCGCCTTGCCGATGTCGGACGAACGTTGGGCGACGGCGACGGCGCGCCGGGTCAGGTCCTCCTGCTCGGTCGTGTATTGGAACGCGGTCAACGACTGCTCCGTGTCCGTAAACGCCTGCAGCGTTGTGCGGCGGTAGTTGGCCAGAAGCTCGTCGTAGCGGCCGCGCGCCTGATCCAAATCGCCCTGACGCAGGCCGTTATCGAAGATGGACTGCGTGAGTTGAGCTGCCAACGACGCAACGACCGTACCCGGCCCGGTGATGGCGGTGAGGGCCACGCTGGTTAGACCGCCCGACGCGCTCAGGGTGATCGTCGGCAGGAACGCGGCCCGGGCGGCGCGGATGTTAGCATTCTCGCTCACCAGCTGCGCCTCCGCATTGGCGACGTCCGGGCGCCGGGTCAGCAGGATGCTCGGCAGGCCTGGGGTGACGGGTGGCAGATCGAGCTTGTCCAGCGTGCCGCCCTTGACGGCCAGGCGCTCCGGCGGACGGCCGGTCAGGATACCGAGGCCGATGCGCTGCTGCTCGACGCCGTTGCGCAGGCTAGGAATGATCGCGCGCTGGTTGGCCACGAGTGCCTCCTGCTGCGACACATCGAGCGCGTTGGCGGTGCCGACCGATAGCCGCGCCCGGAACGCGCCGAGTATAGTCTCGGCGTCGGCCAGGTTGCGCTGTGCCACTCCCACACGGTCTTGGGCGGCGAGCAGTTGGAAGTAGGTTTGCGCCACGCTGGTGACGACGGTGAGCGCCACCGTTTCCTGATCGAACCGGCTAGCGACGGCACTGGCCTCGGCCGCTTCTGCCAAGGCGCGGTTACGGCCCCAGAAGTCTAAGTCATAGCTGATGTTAGGGCCGATCCTGTAGGTGCGATTATCGCTGTAGCGTTTGCCACCGGGTACGCTGAAGCCATTAAAATTACTGCTGCCGCCGCTGCGGGAGTTACCGCTGCGTTGGTAGTCGAAGTTGGATGTACCCTGAATCGCCGGTAGCAACGGTGCCCCGCTGATCCGTACCTGCGCGTCGGCCTGCACAATGCGTGCGGCGGCTGCGGCAAGGTCATTGTTGAAGGTGCGAGCGGCGGCGATGAGGTCATCCAGTTCAGGGGAGCCAAAGCCGCGCCACCACTCGGGCGCTGGCCAAGCGGCATCTGCGGTCTCGGGCGTGGCCGCAAACCGGGCAGGAACATCGATGGCCGGGCGTTCGTAGGCGGGCCCCAACGTGCAACCGGCGAGGGCTAGCAAAACCACCACCGCCCTCACCGCGGACCGCGCAGGGTGGCGACAGCAATGCGCGACCGTCCGTCGGGCGATAGCGTGCCAAGTGCCACCAGCATTCCGTCGCCAAAACGGCTGGACGATTCCAGCCAGCGCTCCTGGAACGCAACCATGTGCTGCCGTACAAGTTCCTCATCCCACGGGTCGTGCGCGATACTGCGAGCGAGTTCGGCGCGCGCGCTGTCGAGCAGGCGGTGGGATTGGTCGTACCAGGGGCGTTCGGCTGCCAGCACCTGGCGAAACCGGACCGCGTCGTCCGGTGCCAGATCTTGCGCCAGACGATCGACGGCACCGTCGAGGCCGGGCCGGTGCGCGCGCGCGGTCAGCAGGTGGCCGCCGATGAGCGCGCCCAGGAACAAATTGGTGCCAACCGACAGCCATAGCACGCGCGTGCGCCAGGGTTCGATCAGCCAGGACGACCAGCGTTGCATCATTAGGGGGTCCGGCAGTTCACGGCATTGCGCCGGCCTGAACGATTGCGAACGCGTCCGGGGCCCTGGGTGCAGCCGCGGTCGCCAGCCACAGTCCGGCCGCCAACGCCAGCGCCAGACTGGTCCAACGCAAACCGGTCCGAAGCGGCCTGGGTGCACGCCGCCGCCAGCCTATCAGCACGCGAGGGGCGGCGGGCGCCGGCTCGGCATCGGCCGCCAGCGCATCGGCAAGTGCCATACGAGCCCGGGCGGAATGGCCGAGAACTGCCCGTGCTGCGGCCTCGTCTGGCCAAACGGAGAAGTCTGCGCCGCGCAAGCCGAGGTGCCACATAAACTGCCGCGTTGTCATTCCCGGGCGTCGATATAGGCGCGCAGAAGTTTCCGTCCGCGGTGCAAAAGACCCTCAAGGGCCCGCGGTGACGTGTTGAGCTGCGCGGCAGCGTCGAGGCCCGACCGGCCCTGGCCATAGGTGAGTGCAATCGCCTCCCGCTGCCGGGCGGGTAGGGTCGCAATCGCCGCGGCCAGCAGGCGTAGCCGGTCACCGGCGGCCAGGGTCTGCTCCGCGGACGGCGTGGTATCCGGCAGATCGTCCGGCACCTCGCTCGTTGGACGCAGCGCCCGTAACCGGTCGATGGCGGCATTGACGGCGATGCGATGCAGCCAGGTGCTGACCGATGCCTGGCCAGGGTTGTACGTGGCCGCGCGGGTCCAGGCACGCAGTAGCGCATCCTGCGCCACGTCGTCCGCGGCACCGCCATCGGGTAGTACCCGCAGCGCGGCCCGGCGAAGGCGCCCGGCGTAACGCACGGCTAGCGCGTCGAACGCCATGCGGTCGCCCTGGGCGGCTTCCGCCATCAACTGCTCGTCGGTCAGGGTCATGTACAATCCACTTTTGGCCGCTCGGATATGGCTACGGTGCGTGCCGCTTCATCCCACGCCGCGATGTCTTGCAACGCGCCGGGCGATCTGTGCAATTTAGTGCCAACAATAAAGTGGCTCGGGGGAAGTGCGTTTGGACACTGCCGGAACAGGCTATGCCTTCGCGGAGGGTGCGTCAGTACCCGCCATAGAGGTGGTCGCGCCCTGCGCGCTGGAGACGCGCGGCCTGACGAAGGAGTTCCGCGGCTTCGTCGCTGTAAATGGCGTCAATCTGCAAGTCCGTGAAGGCACAATCCACGCGCTGATCGGCCCGAACGGCGCGGGTAAGACGACCTGCTTCAACCTGCTGACAAAGTTCCTGGTACCGACCCGCGGTTCGATCATGTTCAACGGCCGCGACGTAACCGGCATGGCGCCCGCGATGGTCGCGCGGTTGGGCCTGGTGCGCAGTTTCCAAATCTCGGCAGTCTTTCCGCATTTAACGGCACTTGAGAACGTGCGGCTCGCGTTGCAGCGCGCCCGCGGCGGTAGCTTCGACTTCTGGCGGTCCGAAAGCCTGCTGCACCGCTATGACGATCGCGCCCGCGCATTACTGGCCGACGTGGGGCTGGAGCAGCATGAGCACGACCAGGCCGCATTGCTGTCATACGGCCGCAAGCGTGCGCTTGAAATTGCGACAACGCTGGCGCTGGAACCGAAGATGCTGCTGCTGGACGAACCCACGGCTGGCATGGCGCATGAGGACGTGGAGCGCGTTGTGGCTCTCATTCGGCGCATCCGCGTCGGGCGCACGATTCTAATGGTCGAGCATAATTTGGGCGTGGTCGAAGGGCTGTGCGATCGCATCACCGTGCTCGCGCGCGGGCAGGTGCTGGCGGAGGGCGACTACGCCAGCGTAAGCAAAAATCCGGACGTGATTGCGGCCTACCTTGGCGCACCCGAGATTGCGGCCGCATGAGTGCCATGCTCGAAATCCGCGGGCTAAACGCCTGGTACGGCGAGAGCCACGTTCTGCACGGTGTCGATTTCGACGTGCGCGAAGGGGAGGTCGTGACGCTGCTCGGCCGCAACGGCGCCGGTAAGACGACCACGATGAAGTCCATCATGGGACTGGTACCCCGGCGCGAGGGCAGCATACAATTCAACGATCATGAAACGATTGGCATGCGACCCGATAGCGTCGCCCGATCCGGCATCGCGTTCTGTCCGGAGGAGCGCGGCATCTTTGCGTCGCTGACTGTCACCGAAAACCTGATGCTGCCGCCCATTATCGCGCCGGGCGGTATGAGCGTCGCTGAAATCCACGCTCTGTTCCCAAACCTCGCTGAGCGCGCCGGCAGCCAGGGCACCAAGCTATCGGGCGGGGAGCAGCAAATGCTGGCGATCGGGCGGATACTTCGCACTGGCGCGCGGCTGTTGCTACTCGATGAGCCGACCGAGGGCCTGGCGCCCGTCATCGTCCAGCAAATCGGCCGAACCATCCGTGAGATCAAGCAGCGCGGTTTTACCGTCTTGCTAGTCGAACAGAATTTCCGCTTCGCCGCCACCGTCGCCGACCGCCACTACGTCATGGAGCATGGCCGCGTGATCGATATGATCCCGAACGCGTCTCTCGAGTCGAATATGGACAAGTTGCACGACTACCTTGGAGTTTGATCGCATGAGCCTCTCCCGCCGCGTCTTGATGGGCACCGCCGCCGCCCTGCCCATCGTTGGCCGCGCCCGCGCCCAGGGTGCGCCCATCAAGATCGGCGTGCTCAACGATCAATCGGGCGTCTATCGCGACATTAGCGGCCAAACCTCGGTTGCCTGCGTCCGCCAGGCGATCGAAGACTTCGGCGCACAGGGTTTGACGGTCGAAGTTGTCGTGGGCGACCACCAGAACAAGGCCGACATCGGCACGGCTATCGCCCGGCAATGGATCGACCGGGATGGCGTGGACATGATCATCGACGTGCCCAATTCCGGCGTTGGTCTGGCGATCAATGGCGTGTGCAAAGAAAAAGACCGCGCGTACATCAACTCGACTTCGGCCACGGCAGACCTTA
>JANPPS010000065.1:0-10203 GCA_031428635.1 Rhodospirillales bacterium | reverse complement strand
CATTGACGCCCCCCACCCCCTTGGTCCATCCCGCAGCAATGGAGCCTACCCCCACCCCCCCAGCCCCCACAGCAGCCCCCCCGGAACGCCCCGCCGAACGCGCCCGTCGTGAGCGCGAAGCCGAGGCCCTTCGTGAAAATCTGCGCCGCCGCAAGCAGCAATCCCGCGCCCGTGACGCGGTCCCCCCCACACCAGACACCGAGCAAAAATGCCTGTAATGCCCGACCACTGGATCCGCCGCATGGCGACCGAGCACGCCATGATCGAACCGTTTGTCGAAAGCCAACGCCGCGACGGCATGATCTCCTACGGCCTCAGCAGCTACGGCTACGACGCCCGCGTGGCCGACCAATTCAAGGTGTTCACCAACGTGGACGGCGACGTGGTCGACCCCAAAGCCTTCAGCCCCACCAGCTTCGTCGACCGCCAGGGCCCCACCTGCACCATCCCGCCCAACAGCTTCGTCCTGACCCACACCGTCGAGTACTTCCGCATTCCGCGCGACATCCTCGTCATTTGCCTGGGCAAAAGCACCTACGCCCGCTGTGGCATTATCGTGAACGTGACGCCGCTCGAGCCCGAGTGGGAGGGTCAGGTCACAATCGAAATCAGCAACACCACCCCCCTGCCGGCCCGCATTCACGCGAACGAGGGCATTTGCCAGTTCCTGTTCCTGCAGGGGGCCAGCCCGCCTGACGTCAGCTACGCCGACCGCGCCGGCAAATACATGCGGCAGCGTGGCACTAGCCTGCCGCGGATGTAAGGACACACGATGGACCGAATTCTAATCCGGGGCGGACGCCCGCTGCACGGCGACATCCAAATCGGCGGCGCCAAAAACGCGGCGCTGCCGCTCATGACCGCCGGCATGCTGACGGACGACCGCCTGGTGCTCACCAACGTACCCCGCCTGGCCGACATCGCGACAATGCATGAGCTGGTGGCCCAGCACGGCCCGACGGTCGAACCGCAGGAACGCACGCTGTCGATCGGCGGCCCGATCACCAACACCGTGGCGCCGTACGACATCGTGCGGAAAATGCGCGCCAGCATCCTGGTGCTCGGTCCCCTCCTGGCCCGCGTGCGTGAGGGCCGGGTCAGCCTGCCCGGCGGCTGCGCAATCGGCACTCGGCCGGTCGATCTCCACCTGAAGGGGCTGGAGCAGATGGGCGCCACCATAACGCTCGACGGCGGGTACATTAACGCAGCTGCACCCCACGGCCTGCGCGGTGCCGTCATCATCCTGCCGTTCGCATCCGTCGGCGCCACCGAAAACCTGCTGATGGCCGCGACCCTCGCCGATGGCCGGACGGAGCTGTCGAATGCCGCGCGGGAGCCGGAAATCGGGGATCTTGCCGCGTGCCTAATCGCGATGGGCGCGCAAATCACCGGCGTCGGCACCGACAAGCTGATCATCGACGGCGTTGCACGCCTGCACGGCGCGACGCACCCCATCCTGCCGGACCGGATCGAAACCGGCACCTATGCCTGCGCCGCCGCCATCACTGGCGGGTCCGTCCGCCTGATCGGCGCGCAGGTCGCGCATTTGGGCGCCGTCAGCCGCAGCCTGCTGGAAGCCGGGGTCGAGGTCACGCAGGACGGGGACGCGATACTCGTCCGCCGCCTGAACGGCCTGCGCGGCACCGACGCCATGACGGAGCCGTACCCCGGGTTTCCGACCGACATGCAGGCGCAGTTCATGGCGCTGATGAGTGTGGCGGAGGGTGCCGCGATGGTGACGGAAACCATTTTCGAAAACCGGTTCATGCACGTGCCGGAGTTGAACCGCATGGGTGCGCGCATCAACGTGCACGGCGCGTCGGCTATCATCCGCGGCGTGCCCGGCGGCCTGTCCGGGGCGCCGGTGATGGCGACGGACCTGCGCGCGTCCGTGTCGCTTGTGCTCGCCGGGCTAGCTGCAAAAGGGGAGACGATGGTGAACCGCGTCTACCATCTGGACCGCGGGTATGAGGCCGTGGAGCAAAAGCTCGCCGCGTGCGGCGCGGACATCGAGCGCGTGGCAAACTAAAGCTACAAATAAGGACTACAAACACTGGGAAAACCAGGCCGCGTCACGCCATCCTTCCCGCCCCAGTGGCCAGTACTGCCTTTATTCACGGTCTTCATCCTGCCGCCCACCCCACTCTGTCGCCTGGGCGCCTAAGCCAAACCCGGTCGAGCGAAACCCGCCGCGACCGACCCTACAGGGGTGGCTATCGCGCCAGGGCCGTCCTACACGCCTGTATGAACGTCGCATCCAAGCCTTCGCTGCTCATGGACCTCCGTCCCTGTTATGAGGGGTTTGCCGGCATCCCGCAGGAGGCACGGCTACTCTGGGCCATGTTCGCCCGGATGGGCCTGCCGCGGTTCGGCGGCCTGGCATCCGGCCTGCACTACACCCACCGCTTCCGCCCCACCCGCACCGCGTTTGACGGCGTGCTGGCCCAAACCCAGGCGCTGATTGCGCAGGATACGCAGCGTCAACACTGGCCGATGCCGCTCAGCCTGCTGCCGGCGAGGGTGCGCGGTCCGCTGTTCAACCCGTGGATGGTGTTCAGCGAGGGCCTCCGCGCGGAAAAACTCGCCCTGCAAATCGATCCGGTCCGGTTCGAGGACTACCTCTGGATGAAGCTGTTCGACAACACACTGCCGTCTAGCGACCGCGCGTTGATCGGCCGAGCCGAGTACTTCATGACCGAGCTCGGCCACGAATACGCGCGCAGCTTTAGCATCTTGCCACGCATCCTTCAGCGGCGGCTGGATTGCGAGGGGTGGGGCGTATTCTTCGCCGCCTCGGTGACGCCGTACCGGGTGGCGCCAGGCACGGCGATGGTGGTGCGCTACTATGACGCCCTGCCGCTGCTCAGCCCGCATACGATCGGGGCGCCCTGGATGCACGCGCTCAGCCACGCCCGCATGCTACATCGTAATATGCGGGACGGCGCGTTGTTCGTCTGCGACTCGGAGCCAGTGCGCCAGGACCTGCTCGGCCTGTTTCCGGGGGCGGAGGCCCAGGTACACACCATCCCCGTTATCGTGTCGTCAGGCTTCTATCCCGACCCGCAGCCGGAACGGGTCGTACGGACGATCCTCGCCCGCCGCCGCAGCGCGGTCACATCGGGGCGTGATGCGAAGGCCGGGGCGGACGGGGCGGAATCGGTCCTACCCCAGTTGGCCCCACCCCAGTCGACCCCAACCCGGCGCACGCGGCCCGCGGGGCCACTCCCCAAATTATTCCTAGCCGTCGGTACGCTAGAGCCGCGCAAAAACTACTTGAAGCTATTCCGCGCCTTCGATCAGGCCTGCGGATTGACCAGCATGCCGATGCAGTTGGTGATCGTCGCCAACAAGGGCTGGCGGTCAAACCTCGAGATGACGGAACTGAAACGGATGGTGACCGAGGGCGTCGTGCATCACCTGTCCGGTGTGCCGGCGGACGAGCTGCGGCTGCTGTACTCGGCCGCCCACGCCGTGATCGCGCCCAGCAGGGCGGAGGGGTTCGACTATTCAGGCGCCGAGGGAATGGCATGCGGTACCCCAGTCATCGCGTCGGACATCCCCGTGCATCGCTGGGTTTACGGCGATGCAGCCGACTATTTCGACCCGTATTCGACCGACGCACTCGCGCAGCTGATGGCTGATTACGCCGGCTTACCCCGCGATTCCGGGCACCTGGCCGAGCAAAGTAGCCGTGGCCTGCGCGAGTCGCGGCGCTATCATACCGACACGCTGGCGCCGGTGTGGGAGCGGACACTGATCGACCTCACGCAGGCTCACGACCCTACCGCACGGACGAAAAAGCGGTCGGTGTCAGTAGCTGCGAGCTGATGTCGGCCACGATCGGGCCGTTCCGCTCGGTCTCCGCCCGTTTCGCCAACCACTCCGGATCGGACTGGAACGCCGTCCAGCGCTGGTCGCGCTCAGCCAGGTCTTGCCACTCAAGCAAGTAGGTCAGGCGGTGGCTGCTTTCCCCAACCAGCGTCGTCCAGAACCCGGCCTGACGGATGCCGTGTCGGTCCCATAGCCCGAGCGTGATCGTCTCGAACCGGCGTAGCAGGTCCGGCAGGCGGCCGGGTGTGGCCTGGTAGGTGCGAAGTTCGTGGATCATTCCGGCCCCTGTATGTGACACCCGATCTTTACCTGGCCGCACCGACGCTGCAACTGCGGCCGCTGGGTACCGTTATGCCGGGCATGTCCGACACTCCACGCCGTCGTCGTTGGCCATTCATCCTGGGCGGGATCGTCGTTCTAACCGGGCTTATGGTCGCCCTGTTCCAATGGGACTGGCTACAGCCGGTCGTGAACCGTATGGCCAGCGCGGCGGCGGGACGGGATGTGAGTGCCCATCACCTGCACGTGCACCTGGGTAGCCCCACCCATATCGAACTGGATGACGTAACGATCGCTAATCCGGCCGGCTGGACTGGGGACGACCCGCCATTCGGCACGATCGAGAAAGTCACGGCGGATTTCGACGTACTGGCCTATATCCGCCGCCGCGCAATCGTCATTCCGACGCTCACGTTGACCCGGCCCAAACTATTCGTTGCGCAATTGGCCGACGCGAAGGCCCCAGGCGGTGACGCCAATTACCGCTTCGGTTCCAGCCCTACCGCCTCCACTGCAGCGCCGGCATCCGCCCCGCAAATCGGCAAGCTTACGATCGAGGAGGGGGAGGTGCATGCGAAGCTCGCCCGGCTGAGTGCCGATTTTATCGTGAACGTCGATACGACAGGTGACACGCTGCATGCGAAGGCGCACGGTACATACGCCAAACAGCCCATCACGGCCGAGGCGAGCGGCGGCGCGCTACTGTCCCTGCGCGACGCCTCGCAGCCCTACCCGATCGACGCGACGCTCGCCAACGGGCCGACCAAGCTGTCGCTGAAGGGCACGGTGCAGGACCCACTGAGCTTCGCCGGCGCAGACCTGAAACTCGATCTGGCCGGGCCGGACATGGCGCTGCTGCTACCGTTGACGGGCATCGCGATCCCGAAGACGCCGCCCTACCGCGTATCCGGCCAGTTCGACTACCAAACCGAGCAGTACGTGTTCAAGGGCATTCAGGGCAAGATCGGCTCAACCGACCTGGAAGGCGACCTGACCGTCGATACCCGACCACCGGCCGATAAAGGCGGGCGCCCGGTACTCACGGCCACTTTGACGAGCAAGCTGGTGGACCTCAAGGACCTTGCGGGCTTCATCGGTGCCGAACCCGGCGACGCGGATAAAGGAACCAAACGTGCTACCGCCTCCAACGGGCGCGTGCTGCCGAGCGACCCGATCAGCCTGCCGCGCCTCAATGCCGCGGACGTACACCTGAAATACAGGGCCGCGCGCATTTTGGGACGGGCGCAACCGCTCGATACAATGCGCGCCGATCTGGACATCGTGGACGGTGCCGTGACCCTCAATCCGCTGGCGTTCGGGATCGGCGGCGGGCAAATCACGGGAGAGATAGACCTGGCGCAGGTAAGCGCCCAGGCCGTCAAGGCGCGCGCTACAATCGATTTCCAGCGCGTGAGCCTGGACAAATTGCTGGCCAGCACGGGCGTCGCGCGCGGAGCGGGCAATATCGGTGGCCGGACGGTCATCGACGGCACGGGCCGTTCGCTGGGCGAGATCCTCGCGCACGGTAACGGAGAGCTGAAATTGTACATGGGCAGCGGCGGCAACGTCAGCGCGTTGCTGGTCGATCTGTCCGGTCTGCAATTCGGCAACGCCCTACTATCGGCACTGGGCATTCCCACCCGGGCGCGGATCCAGTGCTTCATTGCCGACGTCGTGTTGCGGGACGGCGCGGCGCAAGCCCGGACTGTCGTTCTCGACACGGATGAAAGCCGGGTTGTAGCCACCGGATCCGTAAATCTTGCGTCGGAGCAGATGGCACTTACCCTCGAAACAGACGCGAAGCACTTCAGCGTCGGCAGCGTGCCGGCCCCCATCAACGTCCGCGGCTCGCTCGGTAATCCAAGCGTGGCGCCGGACATGGCCGAGGTCGGGGTGCGGGCCGGCGCTGCGGTGGCCCTGGGCATCCTGCTGACCCCGCTTGCCGCGCTGATCCCGACCATCCAGCTCGGTACAGGGGAGGACGGGGCATGCGCGAGCCTGCTCCGCCAAGGAAAGACGCCGCCCAAACGCCGGCGTTAGCGCTTACCCCGCCACACCAGGCTTTGTTGATTTAACGCCCGTAGCGTGTCCGGCCGGTCGCAAATACCATCGGCGATCGCCACGGCGCGTGCCAGGGTCGGCGTGTCCATGTGGGCGATGGCGGGTCGTGGGATGTGTGCAGTCCAGACGTCGCCCACCGCGTGATCCAGGCAGACGCGCATGAAGCAATGGTCAAGCCGGATGGGCCAGCGCTCCGCACCTGCCATGCCCGGCAGCACGCGCCGCGTCAGATCGTTCCAGCGCGTGAGCAGTGCGGTCCGGTCGTCCATCCGATTGTAAGTGGGGCCGCTTGCCAAACATGCTGCACTGGGTCACGCAGGCGGCGATTGTCGGAGACCACCCCATGTCGACCCTCCAAGCGTTCCTCATCGCGGTGCTGCAGGGTGCCACGGAGTTATTCCCGATCAGCAGCCTGGGCCACGCCGTCGTGCTGCCGCCGTTGCTGGGCTGGGCCATCGACCAGCGGTCGGACGCCTTCCTGCCGTTTTTGGTTCTGCTGCATACCGGAACGGCGCTGGCGCTTCTGCTGTACTTTTGGCGCGATTGGCTCGGGCTGGCACGCGGTGTCGTGGGGTTGGACACGACAGAGCGCACCGCCCAGGCCCGACGCCTGTTCGTGCTCATCGTCGTCGCGACAATCCCTGCCGTCATCCTGGGTTATACACTCAATCACTTCCTGCGCTCGCTATTCGCGACACCCATGGTTGCGGCCGGGTTCTTGGTCCTGAACGGGCTGATGCTGCTGGGTGGGGAGCGGCTTCGGGGGTCTGCGGGTAGCGTGCAGACGCACAAGCCACTGGGCCTGCTGACAATCACCGACGCGCTGGTCATCGGGCTGTGGCAGACGCTGGCGCTGCTGCCGGGGCTGAGCCGCGCGGGTGCGACGATGGTGGGCGGCCTGTTGCGTGGGCTCGATCATGAGAACTCGGCCCGGTTTTCGTTTCTGATCGCGCTACCGGTCATCGTGGGTGCCACGGTGCTGGAGGTGCCAAAGATGCTTCGCGCCGGCATCCCGGACGGCGCGTTGCACGTCGCGTTCCTGGCCGCGATCGCGGCAGGCGTCACGGCCTGGCTCGCGACGGCGTTCCTGATGCGGTATTTCAAGAACCACGATAACTGGGCGCTGCGGCCATTCGCCTATTACTGCCTGGCTTTCGGCTCGCTGTGTCTCGTGGTCTTTTCGTTCCGATGAGGCTTTTCCTCCTCGCGCTACTGCTGCTAACCGGAAATGGGATCGGCTATGCAGTGGCTGAAACGACGCGTGCCCCCGTGTCTGCCGTACCGCTGTCACGAATGGATACGCCGTGGTGGCACGCCCGGCACCAGGAGAAGATAGCGCTGTTGCGGGCCGGCCCCATCGACCTCGTGTGGCTGGGCGACAGTATCACCCAGAATTGGGAGGCGTCTGGCCCGCCGGAGTGGATGGACTTCGCCCCGGTCTGGCGGCGCTATTACGGCGGCCGCCATGCGCTGAACCTGGGGTTCAAGGGCGATACGACCCAGCACTTGCTGTGGCGCATGACGAATGGCGAGCTGGCGGGGCTTTCGCCCCGCGCGGCGGTGGTGCTGATCGGCGCGAACAACATGGGCCGCGTCCGCAATACCGCGCCGCAGGTTGTGGCGGGCATCGACGCCGTGATCGGCACGCTGCGGACGCAGTTGCCGTCCACCCGCATTATCCTGGTGAGCGTTCTGCCCAGCATCCGTTCGGCCTACGTCACCCGCACGACGGAGCGTGTGAATGCAGACCTTGCTAACCGCTATGCGTCCATACCCGGCGTCACGTTCGTGGACGCGACCGACCTGTTCATGACCCATGGCGTCGTGGACCGAGCCGCGTTTTATGACGATCAGCTCACCCCGCCCGACCCGCTATTGCATCCGACGCCTGCAGTAATGGCGCTACTCGCCGCGCGGATCGAGCCGGCCGTCGCGGCTGCACTGGGCGACGCGCGCCATTAACGAATGTCTGCCTCGCGATGCCGGGGGCGATCTTGCTAAGTTCCCGGCATTGTCCACAAGATAGCCAATCGAGGCCGGTCGGCGGTGGCCGGGCAACGACACGTTGGGAATAGATGGCGAAACTGCCATCCGGGGGGAAATAATCATGAGCTTATCCGCAACGGCCCCTATGGTCGCCGATGCCAACCGCAGCATGACGCCGGAGGAGCGCAAGGTTATCCTCGCCTCGTCGCTCGGTACCGTGTTTGAGTGGTATGACTTCTACTTGTACGGGTCGCTTGCGGTTATCATCGGGGCGAAGTTTTTTGGCCAGTTCGACCCAGCGACGCGCAACATCTTCGCGCTTCTCGCCTTCGCCGCCGGATTTCTTGTCCGTCCGTTCGGGGCGCTCGTATTCGGGCGCATCGGCGACCTGGTCGGGCGCAAGTACACGTTCCTCGTTACGATCCTCATCATGGGCCTCAGCACCGTTATCGTGGGGCTGCTGCCAACCTCGGACCAAATCGGCATCAGCGCGGCCGTCATCCTCATCGCGCTCCGCATGCTCCAGGGCCTGGCACTGGGTGGCGAGTACGGCGGGGCCGCAACGTATGTGGCGGAGCACGCCCCGGCAGGCCGTCGCGGATTTTACACCAGCTTCATCCAGACCACTGCGACACTTGGGTTGTTCCTCTCGTTGCTGGTGATCCTGGCCACGCGCTCGATCATTGGTGAGCCCGCGTTCCTGGACTGGGGCTGGCGCATTCCGTTCCTGGGTTCCGCACTGCTACTCGGCGTATCGCTGTGGATACGGCTGCAGCTGAACGAGAGTCCGGCGTTTACGAAAATGAAGGAGGAGGGCACCGGCTCGAAGGCGCCCCTGAAGGAGGCGTTCGGTGTCTGGAAGAACGCAAAGATCGCGCTGCTGGCGCTATTCGGTCTGACAATGGGCCAGGCTGTAGTCTGGTACACCGGCCAATTTTACGCGTTGTTCTTTATTCAGACCATCCTGAAGGTCGATGGATACTCCGCTAATTTACTGATCGCGTACTCGTTGCTAATCGGTACGGGGGGATTCTTATTCTTCGGTTGGTTGTCGGACAAAATCGGGCGTAAGCCGATCATCTTAGCGGGCTGCGCCATTGCGGCGCTGACCTACTTCCCGATCTTTACCAAGTTAACGGAGGAAGCCAACCCGGCCCTGTTCAAGGCGCAGCAGGAGATCAAAGTCGAGGTTGTCGCCGACCCTGCTGACTGCCACTTCCAGTTCAATCCGACTGGCACGATCGTTTACACGTCGTCCTGCGATATCGCGAAGCAGATCCTGGCCGGGCTGTCCGTGCCGTATCAGCTGGTAGATGCACCTGCTGGCACGGTTGCGGCGGTGAGGGTCGGCACCGCAAGCGTAGCGTCCTATGATGGAATGCAGGCTGGGGCCGGTGCGGTCGCAGCCCGGACGGCCCTGACGCGCGACGTAGGCGCCGAACTGGCCACGGCCGGCTACCCGGCGGCGGCCAATCCGTCGGTCGTCAAACTGTCTGGCTTCACGGACGTCTTCCGGCCGCAGGTCATGAAGATCATCGGGCTGCTGACACTGCTCGTGATCTACGTGACGATGGTCTATGGCCCCATCGCGGCCGCGTTGGTCGAGTTGTTCCCGACCCGCATCCGCTACACGTCCATGTCGCTGCCGTACCATATCGGCAACGGCTGGTTCGGTGGCCTACTGCCGGCGACGGCGTTTGCGATGATCGCGGCCACGGGGGATATCTACTATGGCCTGTGGTACCCGGTGGTGCTCGCGTTGATCACGGTGGTGATCGGCGTGCTGTTCATCCCGGAGACGAAAGACCGCGACATCTTTGCCGAGGATCACGTTTTTCATAAAATCTAGTCACGCCGCGATGAGTGGGGCCCGGCAGTGATGCCGGGCCCTTTTTCGTGGCTACTGCACGCGCGCGATCTGACCGCGGATCTCGCCACCCGGGTTGGCGGCAGTATGGATGTTGACGTAGGCCTTGCCCTCCATCAGCGCCGTGACCTGATCATCGGTCAAAATACTGGCGCCCGTCATCGGCGACGCGGTCACGT
>JANPPS010000064.1:0-9764 GCA_031428635.1 Rhodospirillales bacterium | reverse complement strand
GCCGCCACCAAACTGCAGCACAACGTCATCCTGCAGGTAATGCAGCAGCTGGTGCATCTGCCCGGCGTGGATGCCGCCGGACGCAACGGGCATTAGCTTCTTCAGGCTCGCCCATGGCTGGTCGAAGAAGATGCCGTGGCGTAGGTCCTTGGGCACGAAGCCTTCGCGGCATGTGTCGTAAATGCCGGCCACAACCATCGGGTCGCCCTCCAGCTTACCAACCACAGTCCCCGCGTGGATGTGGTCAACGCCCGCCATGCGCATCCACTTGGCGATCACCCGGAACGACACGCCGTGATTCTTCTGCCGAGTATAGGTCGAGTGCCCGGCGCGGTGGAGGTGCAGGATCATATCGTTTTTGCGGGCCCACTTAGCCATCGACTGAATAGCCGTGTAGCCGATCACGAGGTCGATCATGATGACGACGCTACCCAAGTCGCGGGCGAATTCGGCGCGCTCGTACATGTCTTCCATCGTGGCGGCGGTGACGTTGAGATACGTGCCTTTCATCTCCCCCGTCTCGGCCATCGCCTTGTTCACGCCCTCCATGCAGTACAGGAACCGGTCCCGCCAATGCATGAACGGCTGGGAGTTGATGTTCTCATCATCCTTAGTGAAGTCGAGCCCGCCCTTCAGCGCCTCGTACACGACCCGGCCGTAATTGCGCCCCGACAGGCCGAGCTTCGGCTTCATCGTGGCGCCCAGCAGCGGGCGGCCATAGACATTGAGACGCTCACGCTCGACCACGATGCCGGTAGCGGGCCCCTGAAAGGTCTTCAGATAATGGGGCGGTATCCGCATGTCCTCGAGCCGTAGCGCCTTTAGTGGCTTGAACCCGAACACGTTACCGATAATCGACGCCGTTAGGTTGGCGATTGACCCTTCTTCGAACAGGTCGATGTCATAGGCAATGTAGGCGAAGAACTGCTCGGGGTTACCTGGGACCGGATCGACCCGGTACGCCTTTGCGCGATAATATTCGCTATCGGTAAGCCGGTCCGTCCACACAACGGTCCATGTCGCCGTGGACGACTCACCGGCAATTGCTGCAGCGGCTTCTTCTGGGTCGACACCGTCCTGCGGCGTCAGACGAAACACGGCAAGGATATCTGTGTCCTTGGGGATGTAGTCTGGCTCCCAATAGCCCATTTGACGGTACTTAAGGACACCTGACGTATAACGTTCTTTCATATCCGTTATTTTTACGTCGACTGCTTTGTTCATCGTCTATCTCCCCTTCTTAATTAGGTCGAACGTATCTGAGTTGACACTTGAGTAGAAACGAAATAAATTGCTCGTTCTGATGAGGAATTACTCATGCCTAACGTGACCGCTCGGCAGCTGCTGGTGTTCGTTGAGGCAGCCGAAACCCTCTCGTTCGTGCGTGTATCGGAGCGATTAGGGCTCACGCCGTCCGCGATATCGTTTCAAATCAAACAGGTCGAATTACAGACCGGCGCTGCGCTGTTCGAGCGGATCGGGCGGCGCGTTGCGCTGACGGAGGCCGGCCGCGTTCTGCTCGTCCATGCCCGCGTTGTATTGCAGTCGCTTCGCGATCTAGATGACGCGATGCTCGGTCTGCAGGCGAATGGCAGTGGGCGGGTTCGGCTTGGGCTGGTATCGACGGCAAAATACATCGTCCCGCATTTGATTGCCCGCTTCCGGCTGCAGGCGCCTGGCGTCACAGTGCTGCTACGCGAGGGCAACCGGACCGACACATTGGCGCTTCTGCTTGCCGGTGACGTCGATTTGGCGATCATGGGACAACCCCCGGAAGCAGCCGATATTTTGGCCACACGGTTTGCAGACCATCCGTCTGTCATTATCGGTGGGCCAGCCCATCACCTTTGCGATGCGAAGAAGGTGGGCGTTGGCGTTTTGGCCACTGAGTGGTTCATCGTTCGTGAAGATGGCTCTGGAACCCGCTCACTATCCGACACCTTGTTTCAGACGGCAGGTTTTGCTCCGCGCATCGCCATGGAAACGTCCAGTAACGAAATGATTAAACAAGCAGTGATGGCCGGCATGGGGCTGGCGCTTGTTTCGCAGCATACGATTAGTCTGGAGCAATCGCTTGGGCTGGTTAAAGTTATTGCAGTGGACGGCTTTCCGGTCATGCGTTCATGGTTTGTGGTCCAACGGCGCACATCGCCATTTTTACCGGTGCAGTCTGGACTTCGGAATTACTTAATCGATTATGGTCAGTCTGTTATCGAAGAGATTGCTAATCGTCACAATCTTATCAGTAGGGGAAAAGGCGCTCCGCATTAGAACACATGCTTATTTACACAAGCCTTGTGAGGGTACCGACCTTAATCAAACATAGGTCACCACGGCTTTTCCTAGTTCGCGGCGCGGGTGGCGAGCCAATGCGCATCTTGGTGGGCAGCATAGGCCTGAAACTGTGCAGTCGTGGCGCATGCTGTGTCTGGGCGTGGACGCCCGCACTCGCCGTATCACGGCCTTTAACGACGTAGCGGCTGCGGCCCAAGTCGGTCCCTTGCTCAACAAGATCGCAGAACCGGTCGCGTCATCCACTTTCGACGGCACGGATGACAGAGACAATGCCGCCACCGCTGGGGCCATGCTGAAGGGGCCGGCATAGCCCGAGCGGGACTGCGGGCCAAATCGCCCCACCAGCAACAACGCGACATCGGCCGAGAGCATTGCGACTAGCAGCGACGCCGCCAACAACCCCGATGGACTCCGGGATATCCCCGCCCGGCTACAGAACCAATTAAGGTCCAAATAGGCCGCTGTAATTCATGTAAAAACCTAGAGTAGCGGCAAGAACTTAGCGCGAACCTTCTCTGGGCTGGGACGGCAGTCGGCCTTTGTGAGTATTCGATTTTCGTGTTGGCTTGCGCTATAACGATGTTTACGGAACAGCATTGTCCATGGCGGCGGCTGCTCGCACGGCGGCGGATGCTCTGCGGGCCACTCGCGACTTACCGGGAGTGCCGGTGCCTGTCACGGCACAGCCTGCCTCCGCTGTCGTTGAACATGCGCCGGCGCATGAGGGGCCAGCCAAGGCCATGGTCCCGGCCCGGCAGCCGGATCTTGATGCAACGCCGCGCGGCAGCCAGGATGGTAAGCCTGTTAGCTCATCGCCGCCGGCGCGTCCGTCGAAGTAGTCGTGCCCGCACCCCGCGCCGCAGCCGCCATGCACCCGATTGTCGCCGCCTTGCACCCTCTGCCTGCACGAGCACGAAAAGGGATTTTGCGCGTTCGCCTGGCCTTCCCTGCCGCCATCCTGCTTCTTGCCGCTGTGGCATCCACTCAGGCGGCACCCGCGCCCATTTCCGGTAACCCCGTGACGATGGTGAGTTGGTTGCTGCGCAACAGCATGCACGGCTTCAACGCGTTGGAGGATGCGGCGAGCGCGGCGGTGTTCAGCCCAGGGCTCCGAGCGGCTGTGCGGGCCTCCATCGCCCGCGGGCGGAGAGATTCGGACCCTCGACCCCAACCTTGGCAAGGTCGTGCAGCACATTTTTCCGCCCGCGCCTGAACGACACGTAGCCCGAGATCAGCAGCGCAGGCGCAATCAAAAAACGTCGAAGGACAGTGCCTCGACGATCAGCGCAGTTCCGAAATTGGCACCCAACACGATAGCAACAGCGCGACCATGCCGTATGCAAAAAGCGAGGTGGTCATCATGGCAGTAGCCATGCCGCCTTGAAGCAGCGCGGTCACTGCAACCCCGGCGCCGATTGCTGCGATTCGGTTGCGTAGCATCCGCCCGATCACTCGGCGCTGACCAGATCCGAAGGCGCGGACGACCCCGCTCTGGACCATGTACATGCCCAGAGGAGCAGGACAACGAAGCCAATAAATTCAATCAAAGCGGTTGTTGCGGTTATGGGACCCACTGTTGTTCAGGCCGCCATTGACCGCTTAAGCCTGCGCCAAACAAGCAGAGCCCGGCGTCACCTCCATCACGGTTGGGCAACGAGTAGCGCAGCTGGGTCAACGGCCAGGCTGTCCGTCTTTTCGAGCTCATGGGTAAGGCGTGCCACCGCACGGATAAACCCGGAGTTGGGCCCAAGCCCCGGTGGCGCAATGTGCGAAGAAACGGTCTTGACGACCCCACCACCTTCGATCAGTTGCACGACGAGAAACGCATGCGGGGGTTTGAACGTCTACGGCGTGATTGACCAGGCGAGGCGGCATGGCCCACTCGACCCCGCTCGCAGCGACCTGCAAGAAGCATGTGATGCGAACACACCACGCGCTACCATGATATTCGGCATCGTGCTGACAAAACCGTTCACGTCGATGGTGGGCACATCGACCGACCCAGACAACTCGCTCAGTGCCTTAGGCGGCAACGACGCCCCGCAAGCGGCAAGGGACAACATCGTCACAGCGAGTATTCCTGTAACGAATGTATGCATCTACGCCCCCAAAAGGATACCTCGGCTCATTTCGAAATGGGCTTAGACAACTTCAGAGCGTTCATAATAGACTTGGCCTTGCCGGATTAGTAACGTCGTTCCGGTTCCACCAACCCCCACCTAAAGATTGAAACAAAGCGACAGTGTCGGACAGCCGATTGGCTTGCGCCTGTACCTGGTTTAGCAGCGCCTGAAAATAGGTTTGCTGCGCCGTTAGCAGCACTAGATTGTTCACCTGCCCGAGCCGCAAATTAGCCCGCGCGATCTCAAGGCTCGCTCGGGCTGTCTGTTCAGCATTCTGCGCCTTGCGAAGCGCATCGGCGTCGATCTGCAATGCCCGCAAAGTGTCGGCAACATTCTGAAAGGCCGTGATTAGTGTCTGTCGATACTGGGCCTCGGCCTGCGCCGTCGCGGCCTCGGCGGCACGCTCCCGGTGCAGTAGCGTGAACCCATCGAATAACGGCTGGGCTACCGCACCAGCCAGCGCGAAGAAGCCCGCGCCGGGGCCGAACAGGCCGGCAATCTTGCCAGGGCTGGTACCAATAAGCGCGTTAAGGTTGAACTGCGGAAGCCGGTTCGCGACGGCCACGCCGATGGTCGCGTTGGCCGAGCGCCAGGTCTCGGCTGCGGCTCGAATGTCTGGCCGCTGCTCGATCAGGCGGGACGGCAGACTGATTGGCAGCTCCTCTGGGAGGCGGAGCGAGGCGAGATCGAATGTCTCCGCTGGTTCCTCGCTCGGTAACGACCCGCAGAGCGCGGTGATCAGGTTGCGCTGCTGTGCCAGGGCCTTTTCGAACGGCGGCAGTATGGCCTCGGAGGCGTCCAGCGCGGCCTGTTGCGTCAACACGTCTTGCCGCGCAACGGCACCGAGTGCGAACTGCTTGTTCAGCAGGTCAACCGATTGCCGCTCGATGTCGATAATGCGCTTCGTCGCGTCGATTTGTGCCCGCAGCAAAGCTTCCTGTACTGCGGCCGCAGCCAGATTGGAGGTGAGGGTGAGGTAGGTCGCTTCCAACTGAAAGCGCTGGTTCTCTGCTATGGCGTCTAGCGACTCAACGGTACGGCGGTTCAGGCCGAACACGTCCGGTACGTAGCCAACACTCAATTGGGCGGTATAGAGGTTGAAGCTGGCGAGTGCTTTGGATGAAGGCGACTGAAGCGCCCCCGTCGCAACTTTAAACCGCTGCGCCTGGAAACTGCCCTGCACGTTTGGATAAAACGCGCCGTCCTGTGCCCGGGTGTTTTCCTGGGCCAGAAGCAACGATGCCTGTGCAGCGTCCAGGCTGGGGTTCGCGCGCAGCGCCCGGGTGACCAGCGCGTTAAGAGCCGGGGAGCGAAACAGCGTCCACCAATCCCCGGGAATGTCGCGACCCGATACGAAGCGCTGCGGTTCCTTACCGGTATCCATGGGGCTCTTGAGCGGCTCCCGCGTGTAACCACTCACACCGGGCGCCTCAGGCGTGACGAAGTCTGGTCCTACCGCGCAACCATAGAGCAAACCGGTCAAGGAAAAGACTCTGACCCATTGCCCTATCCCGCGCTGCCCGCCCCCGTGTGAGATCAATCTGCTGCCCCGGGCGCCAGCCGAGCCGACGGCCGCCGCCGTTCTACGAAGCGTTCCAGCGCGAAGTACATTGTGGGCAGAACGAACAAGGTTAGCAGCGTGGCAATCGCAAGCCCGCCTACCACCACCGTCGCCAGGCCACGTTGTACGTCGCTGCCGACGCCAATGGCGAGCGCCGCCGGTAGCATCCCGAGGCTGGCGACAGTTGCCGTCATCAGAACCGGACGAAACCGTTCGGTCGCACCCTCCAGCACGGCATCGAATAGGGGCAGTCCCTCGGCACGCACCCGGTTAAGGTTCGAAACCATGATGATGCCATTCTGCACGGCCACGCCGAACAGCGCGATGAAGCCCACCGCGGTCGCGACATTAAGCGTGTAACCTCGAAGATGAAGTGCGACCAGGCCGCCCAGCGTTGCCAGCGGCACAATACCAAGCGTGAGCAACGCATCGCGCAGATTGCCAAGCCCGAAAAACAGCAGTGCCAGCATAATGGCCATGACGACGCCAAGAATAACGACCAGCCGCTCCTGCGCCCGGCGCTGGTTCTCGAATTGCCCGGCGTATTCCAGATGGTACTTAGCCGTATCGAACTTGACTTCGGCACCGATCTTTTGTTGCGCCTCCGCCAGATAAGACGACAGATCACGGTCTCGCAGGTCGATCCGAACCGTCAGGTTGCGCTCGCTTCTTTGGTGCGCAATCGAGCTTTCACCGCTCGCCAGCCGAATGTCGGCAAGCTGCGAGAGCGGGATTTGCGCGCCGCCCAGCGCGGTCAGCACCAAGTTGCCGATGGCGGCCGGGTCATGCCGGGTTCCCTCTGGGAACCGGACCGTCACGTTGTATTGGCGATCGGCCACGTACACTTGCGTGACCGCCGCGCCGCCAATGCCGGTCTGGATGAGATTCATTACGTCCTGCACGTTGATGCCATAGCGGGCAGCCGCGGCTCGATCTACCTTGATCAGCAACTGCGGGATCGGCGGTTCCTGAAAGATGGAGGCCTCCGCCGTTCCCGGAACAGTTTGCAGTACCGCCACGATATGGCCAGCGATCCGGCGGAGCTCAGCGAAGTCGTTGCCATACACGCGGACCGCAAGTGGGCTGTGTGCGCCGCCAACTTCGTCGTTTACATTGTCGGCGATCGGCTGGCTGATCCCAATGCTGTAGCCTGGCAACTGCTTCAGCCGTGCCCGTAGCCGGTCCACAAACTGCCCTTTGGTTTCGCCCGACGTCCACGTACTGTATGGCTTCAGGCCGACCGGCGCCTCGATGTGCGACGGCGTCCACGGGTCGGTGCCCTCATCACTCCGCCCGAGTTGCGTCACGACATAGCTCACTTCGGGGAAGCTACTGACGGTGCGCCGTAGCTCGTCGGCCATCTCGCTCGCCTTATCGAGCGACAAGCCGGTCGGAAGCTGCACCTGCATCCAGAGCGCGCCTTCGTCGATGTCAGGCAGGAACTCTCGTCCGATACTCGATCCAAGCAGACCGACGGCTACTAGGATCGCGAGCGAGGCGACGTAGATGATTGCCGGTGTCTGCAGCAGTCGACGCAGCACCGCCTGATAGCCGCGCTGTAGCCGTTCCAACGGAACGTTGCGGAACGGCTTACGTGGCCGCCGAAATGCCCAGAACGCCAGGCCCGGCACGAGCGTCAGCGTGCTCACCAGCGCGCCGAATAGGGCAAAGGCAACGGTGTAGGCCATGGGCGAGAACAGCTTCGCCTCGGCATGTTCGAACGACAGCAGCGGGAGGTAGGCCGTCGCGATGATCAGCGTGGCGAAAAAGATGGGACGCGCCACCTGCCCGGTCACGACCCGCACATCTGCCGGTTCCATCTGCCGGGTCGGGTGTTCTTCACGCCAGCGCAGCAGGGTCTCGGTGACCACGATAGCGCCGTCGACGATGATCCCAAAGTCGATCGCGCCGAGCGAGAACAGGTTGGCCGGCATATGGAAGACGTTCATCAGCGCGAACACCGCAACCAGCGCCATCGGCACTGTGACAGCAACGACCATCGCGCTACGCGGGCTACCCAGGAACAGGATCAGCACGATAAAGACGAGTCCGACACCCTCGAGCACGGTGTGGGATACCTTCTCCACGGTCGACTGCACCAGTTCGTCGCGATCAACGTATGGGACAATCTTTACATCCTGCAGGGCCAGTTTCGCATTGAGCTCATCGACCTTCGCGTGAACGCGTATTAACACCTGCGATGGGTTCTCCCCCCGCAATGACTGTACGATGCCCTCGATGGAGTCCGGATTATTGTCCTTTCCGAGGATGCCTTGCCGTTCCTGATGGCTGAAACTGAGGCTACCAAGGTCGCTGACCGTGATCGGGACCCCATTGCGGCTCGTCACGACGATGTTGCCAAGGTCGTCGAGATCACGCACCAGGCCGATGCCGCGGACGACGAAGCTCTGCTCGCCACGGGAGAGGCGCGACCCGCCGGCATTGGAGGTGTTGTTGTTGATGGCGGTAACGACGTCGTTCATCGCAATGCCGAAGCGCTGCAGCTGAACAGGGTCGAGGTTGAGCCGGAACTGTTTTGTGAAGCCACCGAAATTATTGACGGCCGCAATGCCCGGCACTGTTTGCAGCGCCGTTATGACGACCCAGCGCTGAATCTCAGACAGCTCCATCAGGTTCTTGCTGTCGGACTCCAAGGTGTAACGGTAAACCTCCCCGGCAGGCCCGGTGACCGGGTCGAGGCTGGGCTGATAGACCGCTGGCAGGTTCGCAGCTGCAATGCGTTCGAGCACCCTCTGGCGCGCGAAATATAGGTCGACCTTGTCGTCGAAAATGAGCGTGATCAGAGACAGGCCGAACGTGCTGCTCGACCGCATATCCGTCAGGCCCGGCGACCCGCTGAGCTGGCGTTCAAGCGGCGTTGTGATTTGTTGCTCGACCTCCTCCGCCGCCAGGCCCGGGACCTGGGTCGTCACGACCACCACGACGCCGCCCAGCTCTGGATACGCCTCGAGCACGAGCGTTTTCCAAGAGTACCAGCCATAGCCGAGAAGCAGTATGGCCAGGGCCGCGACCAACACGCGCCGTTGGACACAGAAGCTGATCAGGCCGTCAATCATTCAGCAGAACCCCGCCGCGCGTGACAATCCGTTCACCGGGTTTCAGCCCGGCGTCGATCACGGTTGCGCCCCCGGCTGCATACCCGGTCTGGACGGCCCGCCGGACAAACGTCCACGGCGCGGTTTCGACGAAGACGGTCGTAGAGTCGTTGTTCATCAGCAGCGCAGAGTCGGGCACAAACATCGCCTGGCGGCTTGGCGCGTGGACAATCACTGAGGCGAACATGTTCGGCTTGAACCGGCCGGCAGCGTTGTTGAAGCCAATTCGCACCTTCGTACGGCGCGTGTCCGGCTCCATGAGATCGTTCACAAAGAGTACCGTGCCGTGGAAGATTTCGTTGGGATAAGCTGTAAAGGTAACGTCGACGCTCTGATCCTTGGAGACGAAGCTGATGTCGGTCTCCGACACGTTGGCTGTAACCCAGACGCTCTCCAAATTGCTGATCGTCATCATAGACTGCGTTGCGTCGTTGATATAGGCGCCAGCTGCGGTCGATAACGCGGTGACTGCGCCTGACGCGGGGGCGGAGACGGTGAGGGTGCGCGTGCCGCTAACGCCTGCGCTGCCGCCGATCGCCTTGAGCCGGGCCTGAGCGCGGTTGGCCTCGGCTTGGGCCTGCGCCGCATCATTGCCAGCCCCTTCCACGTCCTTCGCAGCGCCGCCGCCCACCTGGTTCAGTCCCCGGGCCCGGTCGAGCGCACGCCGGG
>JANPPS010000063.1:0-1977 GCA_031428635.1 Rhodospirillales bacterium | reverse complement strand
AAGGCCTTGTACTGGGGCACAAGCGAGTGGCCGGCCGATGACATCCGTGCCGCCTGGGTCCTCGCCACGGACTCCCCCGAAGCCGACATCCGGCTCCGGCGGCTGATCGAGCGCGCCAGGTCGGCCCCGCCCCAGTCACGGCGGGATCCGCTTCCGCCCGAGGTCGCCGCAAGGCTCCCTGGGCACAAGACCGTCATGCGCGTCCCTGACGACCGCGAGGACGTCAGGGCCCGCGCCAGCCGGCGCGCGCGCTGGCTGGCCGCGGCCTTCCGCGACGCCTACGACCTGGGCTGGGTGCCCGAGGCCATGGTCGCCAACATCGCGAGTGTGCATGTCGACCTGGAGCACCAGGCCGTCATCCTGGTTCTGAAGTCCGGAACCCGCATCATCGACCGCCTCGACCGCATTGATGTTGTCGGCACGGCCGACGACGTGGCCGTCTCGGAGCTGGTCGAGGCCGTCCAGCGCCGTGGATGGACCTCGGTGAAGGTCTATGGGACGCCTGCATTCCGTCGCGCCGCGGCCATGCTACTACAAGGGCTTAAGCCGCCCATCGCCGTCGCGGACAGCCCCCTCGGAGAGGCCGACCTCGCCCGGATTGAAGACTTGCGCCGCGTTCGGGGGACCATACCAGCTCGGCCCCTGCGAAAAGAGATGTAGGTGCAGGAATGGCTCGGCCACGCGAAAATCGCCACCACGCGCATCTACGATCACCGGAGAACGCGCCCCGAGGACAGTCCGACTTTCAAGGTGGCCTACTGATATGGCGTTTCATGACGGCAAAGCCTGCGACGCGGTTACCCTCTGCGTGTAACCGGTCACATTTTCACCAGCCGCAAAGCCGGCTTGTCCTGTCGGGAAACCAAGTCTGGTGCGCCGGTTAGACCGAACAGAAGATTTTCCAGTTCGGCGGCGGGCAGATTCAATTCAGCGGCGATGTGTTCCTTGGTAAGCCGTTCATTCCAAAGCGCGCTGAGGACCTTTTGCCAGACCACCGAATGCTCGGGCGGCAGGGTGTCCGGTTCCTGAGTGCGGTAGCCGCGACGGTTCATCTCGATGCAAAATCCGCGATATTGCCACTCAGTCAGCCGACCCATTTTGTTCAGCCGGTAGGCGAGCGCCGCAACCGAAACACCCCAGCGCTTCTTTGCCTTCACCAGATCGTCAAGAGCCGTCACCCCACGGACGCGCGAGGCTACATCTTCGGTCGGCATGAGGAAGCAGGAGGCAAAGCGGTTAGCTTCCCGTGTATTATGTGTTCCACCATCTCCCTTATCTGGGTCACCATATCCCTGATGCGGTCCGCCATGCTTGTGCAGCAACAGGTGGCCTAGCTCATGCGCGGCATCGAACCGGCTATGTTCGGTTGATTTGAACGTATTAAGAAAGACGTAGGGCGTTGAATCGCGCCAGCATGAGAATGCATCGACATTCTTCGTGTTTTCAGACAGCAAAAACACGCGGGCACCCTTCGACTCCAGCAGCTTCACCATGTCCGAAACCGGTTGTTGGCCGAGGCCCCATTGCTGGCGAACCGCATGGGCCGCCGCTTCCGGATTAGCCTCAAAGGATGAATCCGGTAATGCCGGTTTAGGCAGGTTGAAGCGTTGAGCGACCCAATCCGAAAACAGATACGCCAGCGCACCAGCCGACAGAGCCGCGTCCCGTTCTCTGGCAGACATGGCAGTAAGGCTACGGAAGCTCGCCGCCTCGGTCTTCCGGGACCAGGGCGGGCCTGGGAAGCGGCTCCAGATTTCTGCGGCGGCATGGCAGGCGTGTTGGCCCAGACGGGCGCGGCACGCCGTCCTTGTCAGGCTGTCCGGCGGCGGCGGAGGGCGCCCAGCCCGAGCGCCAGCAGCGCCGCGGACGCCGGCTCCGGCACTGCCGAGGGCGGCGGCGCGATTGCAGGTTCGAAGGCGAGGAAAAGAGGACCGTTCAGCCCGGTTGCGAACACCGACGCGGCACCGCCCGGCGTGT
>JANPPS010000062.1:0-9432 GCA_031428635.1 Rhodospirillales bacterium | reverse complement strand
ACCAGAAACGCTTAGCGGTAGCCCCAGAATATAAGGGTTGCGCGTTGGCCGGCCGGTTACGCGAAGGCGGGGTTGGTGGTGACGGTCAACCCGGCATCTTTGCGGTGCCGCCCGCCGCAGGTTAGGTTCCGGCGCCCCGCCATAGGACCCTCATGCGCCTCTCCAAATCGCTACTGCCCACGTCCAAAGAAACTCCGGCCGAGGCGCAAATAGCGTCCCACCGCCTGATGCTGCGCGCGGGCCTGGTGAAACAGGTGTCGTCCGGCATTTACGCCTGGTTGCCTGCCGGGTGGCGCGTGCTTGCCAACATCGCGCAGGTCGTACGGGAGGAGCAGGACCGAGTCGGCGGGCAGGAAATGCTGATGCCGACCCTGCAGGGCGCCGATCTTTGGCAGCGCGCCGGCCGTTACGACGCGTACGGGCCAGAAATGCTGCGGATCAAAGACAGGCAGGACCGCGACCTGATCTACAGCCCGACCAATGAGCTGCTGATCGCCGATATCATGCGGCAGTCTGTTCATTCGTACCGGCAGCTTCCGCAAATGATTTACCACGTCCAATGGAAATTCCGGGACGAGACCCGGCCCCGTTTCGGCGTCATGCGCGGACGGGAGTTTCTGATGAAGGACGGGTACTCGTTCGATCTGGACCACACGGGCGCCGTGAACAGCTACCGGCAGATGTTGCTGGCGTACCTACGTACGTTCCAGCGGCTAGGCGTGCGGGCCGTGCCGATGGCGGCCGACACTGGCCCGATCGGCGGTGACTTCAGTCACGAGTTTCACATCCTGGCACCCACCGGTGAGAGCCAGGTATTCTACGACTCCGCCGTCGAGGACATTCAGCTTGGCCTGGACGACGTCGACCATACCGATCCGGCGCAACTGGAGCGGTTGTTTACGGCCGTCACCACGCCCTACGCCGCAACGGACGAAAAGCACGACCTCGCCGCCTGGGCCCAAGTGCCGCCGGAGCGTCAGCGCGAGGGCCGGGGAATCGAGGTTGGGCAGATCTTCAATTTCGGCACGATGTATAGCGAGTTGGTCGGGCTAACGGTCGCCGGACCAGACGGGCCGGTGGCGCCGAACATGGGTAGTTACGGTATTGGCGTGAGCCGCCTGGTGGGTGCGTTGATCGAGGCGCATCACGACGACGCAGGCATTATCTGGCCCGATAGCGTTGCCCCGTTCCGGGCAGCGATCCTGAACCTGAAACAAGGGGATGCTGCCACAGGCCAGGTTTGTGAAACCGCCTACGCCGCGATGCGTGGGCGCGCATTATACGACGACCGCGACGAACGCGCCGGGGTGAAGTTCGCGGACGCCGATTTGATGGGGCACCCGTGGCAGTTGATTGTCGGTCCGCGCGGTGCCGCGGCGGGCACGGTCGAGATCAAACGTCGCGAGACGGGGGAACGGCAGGAGCTACCGCTTGAGGCTGCGCTGGCCCATATCGGTTAGTATGATGTTTCAGAGCGACGGCCAGGGGCTTTGCCCCTGGACCCCAGCAAAGGCCGGGCCTTTGCAATCCGAATCTTGGTTGGATTTCGTCGAACCGGCGACGCGTCTTTGGGCTGTCGCTTCGGATGTCGGGATTTGGGGCCCTCGTACCCAACAGAGTCCACCGGCAGCGCCCTTGGCCTTCCTCTAAATGTTCGGCCCATTCGAACGCGCCGTCGCCGGCCGTTACCTGCGTGCCCGGCGGGGTGAGCGGTTTGTGAGCGTCATTGCCGGTTTTAGCCTGGTGGGGATCGCGCTGGGTGTCGCCACGCTCATCATCGTCATGTCGGTCATGGGCGGGTTCCAAGTGGACCTGCTGAACCGAATACTGGGCTTTAACGGGCACCTCGGCGTGTATGGCGCTGGTGCGCCGCTGACCCAGTATGACGCGCTGGCCGGGCGTATCCGGGCGGTGCCGGGCGTGCTCTCTGCGACCCCGGTAGTGGATGGGCAAGTGCTGCTCAAAAGCCCTCGTGGCAATTCGGCGGGCGGCCTGGTGCGCGGCATTAGCCAAGACGACCTGCGCCGCATGAAGGCCGTCAGCGACAACATTCGCGCGGGTACGCTGGACGATTTTCACGGTGAGGACGCGATCGCGGTCGGCATCGGCCTGGCAAATAAATTTGGCTTAGGCGTAGGCGACGAGCTGACGCTGCTATCGCCCGACGGCGCAGCCACCGCGTTCGGTACCATCCCCCGCGTCCGCGCCTACCGCATCGCAGCTGTGTTTCAGGTCGGCATGAACGAGTACGACACTGGCTACGTGTTCTTACCGATCGAAGCGGCGCAGATCTTCTTCCAGATGCCCGGCGCCGCATCGCATATCGAGGTCATGGTCGATGACCCGCAGAACGTGCGCGCGATTGGCCAGGCGATCACCGCAATCGCTGGTGGGCCGGTACGGGTGATCGATTGGCAGCAGAACAACAACAGCTTCTTCGCTGCCGTGCAGGTGGAGCGAAACGTGATGTTCCTGATTTTGACGCTGATTATCCTGGTGGCGGCGTTCAATGTTGTCAGCAGCCTGATCATGATGGTGAAGGACAAAACGCGCGACATCGCCGTCCTGCGTACCATCGGGGCCGGGCGTGGGGCGGTATTGCGCATCTTCCTGATGTGCGGCGCGAGCGTAGGCGTGACCGGTACGCTGCTGGGCGTGCTGATCGGCGTGCTGTTCTGCCTGAATATCCAGGGTATCCAGGGCTGGGTCGAGGCAATCACCGGCACCAAGGTCTTCAGTCCAGAGGTGTATTACCTGACGCACCTGCCGGCGAAGCTGAATTGGCATGAGGTCGTGCAGGTGATGGCAATGGCGTTGGGGTTGTCGCTGCTCGCCACGCTGTACCCCAGCTGGCGCGCCGCCCGCACCGACCCGGTCGAGGCGTTGCGTCATGAGTGAGCCACTGGCACTCGAACACGTCAGCCGATCCTACCGCAGCGGCGAAGACGACCTTCACGTGCTGCGCGACGCGAGCCTTGTGCTGCATCGGGGGGAGATCGTGGCGCTGGTCGCGCCGTCCGGCACGGGTAAGAGCACGCTGTTGCACCTGGCCGGGTTGCTCGAACGGCCCGATAGCGGCGTCGTGCGCGTCGATGGTCAGGATGCGGGCCAGTTGCCGGATCCGGCCCGCACCGCCATCCGCCGCGACCGCATCGGCTTCGTGTACCAGGCCCACCATTTGCTGGCGGAGTTCACGGCGATCGAGAACGTGACCCTGCCGCAGCTGATCGCCCGCCGCCCCGATGCGCGCCAACGGGCAGAGACGCTACTGACCGCGTTTGGCCTGGGGCACCGTCTGCATCACTTGCCGGGTAAGCTGTCGGGAGGCGAAAAGCAGCGTGTGGCCATCGCGCGCGCGCTTGCCAATTCCCCGGCCGTGCTGCTGGCGGACGAGCCGACCGGCAATCTGGACGTGGGTACCAGCACCGTGGTGTTCGACGAGCTGCTGCGCATGGTGCGTGAGCAGGGTGTAGCGGCGCTGATCGCGACCCATAATCCGGAGCTTGCGGCCCGCATGGACCGCCGGGTCACGCTGCGCGACGGGGCGATTGTGGAGGTCTAGATGCACGCACCATTCGTCCACTTACGCAATCATAGTGCCTATTCGTTGAGTGAAGGCGCGATCAAGGCAGACAAGCTGGCGGGGCTGGCGGCGGCCGCGTCGATGCCGGCGGTGGCGATCACCGATAGCGGCAACCTGTTCGGGGCGTTGGAGTTCAGCCAGGCCTGCATCGGCGTTGGCGTACAGCCCATAATCGGCTGCCAGATTGCACTCACACGGGCCGAGAACGACCGGCTTCCGCCCGACCCGGTCGTGCTGTTAGCGCAGAACGCGGCGGGGATGGCCAATCTACAGCGGTTGAGCTCGGCCGGCTTTATGCAGGGCGACCCGGCCAGCCCGCAGCTACCATGGGACCACGTCGCCCAGCATGCGGAGGGGCTGATGCTGCTGACGGGTGGCACCCGTGGCCCCGTCGCGCGTCTGTTGGCGGAGGGACGGCGGCCGGATGCGGTGGCGCTGATCGAACGGATGGCCGGTGCGTTTCCCGGGCGCACGCTGATGGAGTTGCATCGCCACGGCACAGCATTGGACACGGCGATCGAACCCGGCCTGCTGCAACTGGCGCAGGACCATGACCTGCCGCTGATCGCGACGAATGAGTGCTTCTTTACCAAACGCGCCATGGCCGCCGCGCACGACGTCCTGCTGTGTATTGCCGAAGGTCGTCAGGTGAGCGACCCGACCCGCCGCCGCGTCACGTCCGAGCATTGGTTCAAGGACGCAGCTACTATGCGCGCCTTGTTCAAGGACCTGCCGGACGCTTGCGACAACACCGTGGCCGTCGCCAAATTATGCGCCGTGATGGCCGAAAAGCGTGATCCGCTGCTACCGTCCAGCCCGAAGATCCGCCCCGGCATGACAGAGGCCGAGACCCTGGCCGTGCTGGCGCGTGAGGGGCTGGCCCGGCGGTCGATCGCGCCCGAGCGCCGCGCCGAGTACGAGCAGCGCCTGGCGTACGAGCTGAGTGTGATCGAGGCCATGGGCTTCCCGGGCTACTTCCTGATCGTCGCCGACTTCATCCAGTGGGCGAAGGCGAAGGATATCCCCGTGGGACCCGGCCGCGGATCGGGTGCCGGCTCGGTCGTCGCATGGGCGCTGACGATCACCGACCTCGACCCGCTGGCATGGGGGCTGCTGTTTGAACGGTTCCTGAACCCCGAGCGCGTGTCGATGCCCGACTTCGACATCGACTTTTGCCAGGAGCGGCGGGACGAGGTGATCGATTACGTACGGCGCGAGTACGGGGCCGACCGAGTGGCGCAAATCATCACGTTCGGTAAGCTTCAGGCCCGGGCCGCGGTACGCGACGTGGGCCGCGTGCTGGGCTTGCCGTTCGGGCAAGTGAACCGCGTGGCCGAGCTAATACCCAACAACCCGGCCAAACCCGTGACGCTGGCGCAGGCGATCGAGGGCGAGCCCCGGTTGCAGGAAATGCAGAGCGATGAGGCGGTAAAGCGCCTGCTGGACGTGGCCTTACAGCTGGAGGGTCTGTACCGGCACGCCAGCACCCACGCCGCCGGGCTGGTGATCGGTGACCGTCCGCTGATCGACCTCGTACCGCTCTATCGCGATCCCAAGGCCGACACGCTCGTAACCCAGTACTCGATGAAGTACGTGGAGCAGGCCGGGCTGGTGAAGTTCGACTTCCTGGGGCTGACAACGCTTACGATCCTGAAACAGGCGGTGGGGCTACTCGCCGGGCTGGGGGAGGTGGTCGATCTGGACACCCTGCCGCTCGATGATGCGGCCACCTACGCGATGTTGGCGCGGGGCGACGCGGGCGGCGTGTTCCAGTTCGAAAGCCCGGGTATGCGGGACGTTCTGCGTCAGATGCGGCCCGACCGGTTCGAGGATTTGATCGCGGCCGTGGCGCTGTACCGGCCGGGTCCGATGGCGAACATTCCGGATTATTGCCGGCGCAAGCACGGTGAGAAGTGGGTGCCGCCCCACCCGCAATTGGCGCCGATACTGGCCGAGACCTACGGCATCATGGTCTATCAGGAACAGGTCATGCAGATCGCGCAGACCATGGCCGGCTACAGCCTGGGCGCCGCCGACCTGCTGCGCCGTGCCATGGGTAAGAAAATCCGGGCCGAAATGGAGCAGCAGCGCGCCACCTTCACCGGCGGGGCCGTGGCGCGCGGCATCATGCCGGACAAAGCGACCGAAGTTTTCGATCTGATGGCCAAGTTCGCCGACTATGGCTTTAACAAGAGCCACGCGGCGGCTTATGCGCTGGTGAGCTATCAGACGGCGTGGATGAAGGCGAACCACCCGGTCGCGTTCCTGGCCGCGTGCATGAACTTGGCACTATCCAACACCGACAAGATCGCGGCGCTGCGGCAAGAGGCGGAGCGGATGGGCATACGGGTGCTGCCGCCCGACATCAACAAGTCGGGCGCGCTGTTCACGGTCGAGGTCACAGACAGTGTTCAGTCCATTCGGTACGCGCTGGCAGCGGTGAAGAAGGTGGGGCAGGCGGCCATGGAGTCGCTGTGTGGCGTGCGGGGTGAACGTCCGTTCGCGGATTTGGCCGACGTGGCCGCACGGGTCGATCCGCGGCCGCTGAATAAGATGCAGCTGGAGAACCTGGCCCGCGCCGGGGCCTTCGATCAGCTGAATGCCAACCGTGCCCAGGTGTCCGCGGGCGCCGACACGATCATGAAGCGCGCCCAGGCCCAGGCGGAAGAGGCGGCGAGTGGGCAGTCCGGTCTATTTGGCGGAGGCGGGCGTCCCGAACCGCTGCGACTACCGCCGACGCCGGATTGGCCGGAGATGGAGCGTCTGGCGTTTGAGGCGGAGGCAATCGGCTTTCACCTGACCGCGCATCCCATGGACTCGTACGGGCCCGCCCTGAAACGCCTGGGCGTGGTCGCAGCCGCGTCGGTCGACGCCCGGGCCCGGGCTGGCGAAACCAGGCTACGGCTGGCGGGCTGCATCGTCGGCACGCCGGGGGTGCGGCGGACCAAGAGCGGCAGTCCGATGATGTGGGTGGCGCTCAGCGATGCATCGGGCACGGCGGAGGTGACGCTGTTTAGCGAGGTGCTGATGGCGTCACGGGACGTGCTGAAGGCGGGCAAGGCGGTCACGATGCGCGTCGATGTGCGGCTGGACGGCGACAGCGTGCGCCTGACGGCGGCGGACTGCATGTCGCTCGATGCGGCCGCGGCGGAGACGGGCGTAGGCTTGCGCATCTGGCTCGATCGGACGGAGGCGGTACCGCATATCCGAAGTATTCTGGCGCGGGAGGCCGGGGGACGCGGGACGGTGACGCTGGTGCCGCGGTTGGACGACGTGTCGGCGGTGGAGATTACGGTGCCGGGCACGTATCAGGTTGGGCCGCGGCTGGGGCAGGCGTTGAAGGCTGTGCCGGGGGTGGAACGAGTGGAGGAGGGGTGAGTGGTGACGGGCTCAGCGGTTTAGTTCCCTGTGCGCACGATCGCGATGGAGTTTACGCATCCTACGGGACTGCTGTTTAAACTTCTTTGAGGGGCCTTGTCTCTTGAGGTGAGTGCCTTCCATCGCAATCCCAAGGCACCTGGTTTCCGAGGCGTGAACGCCTGTACTCGAGATTATTTAGATGGCCGGAAACAGCGGCCGCTGAAAAAAGTTTTGTGAGCCGAGGCTGCTTCCAGTCCTCCCTATCTTCGGCTCCTGTTCCAGTGTCACCCAGAACTCCGACACAGAAAACAAACAAAACCAGCGTGTAAGATACCGATCCGGTACTGATCCCTGAGCTATCGTGATTGATCGGATCGGGCCTCCGCCAAAAGCACCTCAGGAGTTCTCCCGATCCTTCCGCCATAGCCCCAGCGGCTCCTGGGTCGGATCGCTGCTGAACAAAAATAGCATGCTATCCTGATCGGCCGCATGATGAACCGAATGCCAGGACGGCACCACAAACAGGTCGCGCGGGCCCCACGCAAACGCGTACGCGCTGCATGCATGTGCCGATCGTTGTCATCAGATACGTACCCGTGGCCGGGTTCGTGTAGCGCGTCTTCAAATCATGGCGTGGGTCCAACTTCGCGGCCACGCGTATCCGCTTCAGCGCATCACGCGTGTGGGTAGTTGACCACCGGTGACATGTTACGGCCGCGGAGGTTGACAGGCGGCAGGTTGGCCCCGCGTTACGCGTCGGTATCGCCGTCGGGGCGAGAGAGCGGCTGCCGGTCCTGGCCCAGCCCCTTGGCAAACGAAGTGTCCAGGAATTGCACGACGGGAATGTCCAACCCGTACAGCCAGAACGCTGGTCCGCTACCAGGATTATCGTGATCGTGCCAGGCCGTGGGCGGCGTGATGATGACGTCACCGACCCGCATCGGCGTGCGCTCACTATTGACGGTTGTGGCGGCGCCTTCACCCACAAGCATAAGCCGCAGCGCCGTTTGGGTATGGCGGGGGCGGGGGCCGACTAACCGAGCGAGACCAGCTGCATGCCGACGTAGAGGCTGGTGATGATGCGGGACTGGCCGCGCAGGCCCAGATCTTTTGATACCGGCACCTGGCGCCCCGCCTTCTTGGCCGTGATCAGGATGCCAGCATCGATCATTGCGACGCGAATATTATCGAAGCGCCAGCCGAACGGCTCGCATCCGCTAACCGGCTCGGACGTCACGGTCTGTTGCCCGATGCGGGTGGGGTACGCTTCGCCTTCTGGCGTGCCTGTGTGTTGTATCGCGTTCATCGTCCCGCCGCTCTGTTAAGCGCAGCTTGGGGTCAATCAGCCATGGTCACTACTGCAAAGGGACGGGGTGGATGCATCCACTCCATCGCGGCCTGGACGATGATGAGCGCGCCGATCCCGATGATGAGGCCGATCAGCATCGCCCGGAATGGCCGCGCCGCGTGACGGTCGATCGCCGCAGTGTCAGGCAAGTTCAACAGAAGGCTGCCCCGGTCGGCCCACGCCGAGCAGGCCCGCAACTCGTTCGCCGCGCGATACCGAAGCTGCCGGTCCGCTACAGCCAAGTCTTCTGTCGACGGAACGACTAACGAGGATCCGGTACTCGGTCCGTAGCTCATCTTTTGGCCCCGCATCTACTGCACATGAACGTACTAAGACGCGAATTCATCAAAAGTTGTGACGCAGGTCACACTTCGCAGATTCGTGACGAATACTGTTCGACTTTCCGGGGCCGACGGAACGGCGCGTTAGGCCGATCGCGCCTGTACACCGCCGGCGCGCGATCCGATCGCAGCCCACCACCGTCCGGGCGTAAATAACATGGCCGCGCAGGCTATTCCCGGCAGCAGGGCATGCAGCCAGATCAGCGGAATGAACACCGGTAGCCGCGCCGCGACGCTTGCGACCGCCAGGCCAACCGCCAGTAGGGCAACCACCGACAGCACCGTCACAAGCGGCCGGATGATCGTGCCGTGCCGCTGAAACGCGCCGGTCAACACCGATAGCAGTGCCACGAGCGCGAAGCTCATCGCCGTCCAGGGCGCGGTCAGCCGCCGGGTCGCCTCCACCCGTAACTTGCCTATGTCGCGCGGATTAAGCGCGTTGGCCGGATCGGATAGCTCTGCGAAACTCATTTCGGCGGCGTCGCGATACCGCGTTTCCTCGCTCTTGGTGGGCCGGGCGAGGTCGATCGGAGTTTCGGTAAAGGTCAACAGCTGCAGCCGGCCGCTCGTCTTATCAAGGTCTTGCCGGCTGCCGTTTTGCAGCAGAACGCGCGGGCCATTGACCCCCTCCAGCAGGCGGCCTCGCTCGGCGATTATGGTGGCGCGGCTGGTCCCGCGATCGTCCTCCACCAGGATACCACGCAGTGTGCCGTCCTGGTCCCGGCTGCGGATGTAGACGGTCAGGTCGTCGCTGATGGGGGTGAACACCCCTTCCTGCAGCAGAAACGCGGCGACCCGGT
>JANPPS010000061.1:0-44226 GCA_031428635.1 Rhodospirillales bacterium | reverse complement strand
CGCGCGGCCTGTGCCCAAGTCCGTGGAACGTAGTGCAAGAGATCCGACCATGGACAATGCCATCCGCATCGACTCTGCCAGCGTGCCAGTGACCCCATGCGTCACTCCAGGCGCCACAGGCGAGTTGCTGATCCAAATTCTGAACGGGGACGCAACCAACGGCGTCGCGAACACCATCTTCCACCTGCCCCCGCGAGACGACGTTTCTGCCCACCGCCATCAGGCTGGGTTGAAAATACATTTTATCTTGATGGGCGACCTGAATAAGGTCGGCCAGAACTAAGGCTTCGGCGGCAACAGCACCCATGTATTGATGGTGCAAAACTGGCAATCCGCCGACACCACCTTCGATTTCGAGCCTGAGGTCTAACGCCCCGTGAACAATTCCCTGAACCCCTACCCCGAGCTACCGGTTCGCGCCTTCGACAAGGCCGATCCATCACCGGACTTGGACTTTTATGCGCAGCCCCGGCTGGTGCACCACATCGACGATGCCGCCGTTGCGGCCGTGACCGCGCTCTACCGGACGCTGCTACCCCCGCGCGGCGTCATTCTCGACCTGATGAGCAGCTGGGTCAGTCACTTACCGGACGATGTGGCCTACGCCGAGGTTATCGGGCAGGGCATGAACGCCGATGAACTGGCGGCCAATCCGCGCCTGGATCGCTGGTTTGTTCAGGATTTGAACGCCAACTCCAGCTTACCGCTGCCAAACGCGTCCGTCGACGCGGTGTGCAACTGTGTCGGCGTGCAATACTTGCAGCATCCGGCCCACGTGTTTGCCGAGTTGCACCGGGTGCTGCGGCCGGGCGGGCCCGCCATCGTCACGTTTTCCAACCGGTGCTTCCCCACAAAGGCTGTGGCCATTTGGCAGGCGCTGCCCCCATCCGAGCAGCAACGGCTAGTGGCCCTATACCTGACCCGGGCCGGGTTTACGGCGGTAGTTGCGGAAACGTTGCGACCCGGTCGGGGCTCCGACCCGCTATGGGCTGTGCACGCCGTTCGATAGCCAGCGGTCGCCGAACGTGGCACAGCCTACCGGGTCGGACCGGAGGGGCAGCATGGAAAACGAGATCGAAGTGCATGGTGGCAACAAGCGCCTAGCCTTATTGATTGCGATCCTGGCGCTTTGCCTGGCCGTCATCGAAACGGGGGCCAAGAGCGCACAAACGCTGGCGTTGGTGAGCAATGTCGAGACTAGCAACCTGTGGGCGTTCTATCAGGCCAAGACCATCCGCCAAACAGCCGTCCAGACGGCGGTCGAGCAGACTGAGCTCCTTCGCCCCACGCTCGATCCGGCGCAAGTGACGGCGCTGGATGCTCAGCAGAAAGCTTGGCGGAACACTGCCACCCGGTGGGAGAGCGAGCCATCGACCGGCGAAGGCAAAGTCGAATTACGGGACCGCGCCACCGCCGCAGATCACATGCGTGAGTTGGCCATGGGCCAATACCACCTGCTGGAGTTCGCGGCTGGAGCGCTACAGGTCGCAATCGTCGTCGTATCCGCATCGATTGTGACGGGTGTCATGGCGCTTTCATGGCTTGGAGTATTACTTGGGGCTGCGGGCGTGGCCCTTGGGGTAATCGGCTATTGGATGCCAGCACTACTGCACGTGTAGCTAGTTTGGGAACGCTGTTGAAAGGTGTGTCCAGGCGATCCCAAGCCGACTGCCGTAGGCAGATATCCCACTATAGGAAACAATCGCGATCAGGAATGCAATCAACGCATACTCAAGCGCTGTCACACCGCTTTTGTCCTGGGCGATCCGCTTTAGCACCGATATTTTCCCACTGAAGTGCTCCGCACACCACTCTTATTACTTCTGGCTCTAACGAGGAAGCATGGCCCACGCAAACTAGGTTTTGCCAGAAAACGTCACCCGCTCCATCATCACTTTGTAAAGAATTATGATTCAGTTGCCCCAACCTGCGCCCGATAATCAGCCGCCAGTACCTGGGGCGATGCACGTCGTCGCGGATGGCATCCGGTGGCTGCGGCTAGCCCTGCCGTTCCGGCTCGACCATGTGAACGTCTATCTGCTCGATGACGGTGACGGGACGACGCTGGTCGACACTGGCATCTTTGACGCCCCAACCTGCACCGTTTGGGAGCGCTTGTTACCGGCCCTCGCGGCGGAGGGACGGCCCGTACGCCGCATCATCGCCACGCACTGCCATCCGGACCACCTTGGTATGGCCGGCTGGATCGCCGAGCGTACGGGCGCGCCGCTACTGATGAGTATGTCCGAGTACCTGACGAGCCTCGCAATTCATCTCGACCCTTCGGCATTGGAGGCGGAGCCGTACGCGACATTCTATGCCAGCCACGGATTGAACCCGGCTGTTACCGCGCGTCTTTTGCACAATGGCCATCACTACCTGCGGATGGTCAGCCCCCTTCCCCGCACGTTCGGCCGGGTAATCGCGGGGGAGCAACTGACGATCGGCGCCCGGCGCTGGCAGATCTTGACCGGCGGTGGTCATGCGCCGGAACAGGTCATGCTGCATTGTCCGGACGACGACCTTCTGCTCTGCGCCGACCAGGTACTGCTACGCATATCGCCTAACATAAGCGTACAGGCAATGGACCCGCAGGGTGACCCGCTCGGTATCTACCTGCGGTCGCTCGCCAGCCTCCGCGCGCTTATTCCAGATACGACCCTGCTACTGCCAGGACATAACCTGCCGTTTCGAGGGCTGCGGGCACGGGTGGATGAACTGACAGCCCACCATACCGGGCGTCTTGCGGCAATTCTTGAGGCATGCCGCGATCGGCCGACGACCGCCGCGGCACTCATTCCAACCGTATTCGGGCGGACGATTGATGACCCTCACCAAATGGGGTTCGCGTTCGGTGAGGCACTGGCCCATGCCAACCTGCTCGTCCGGCGGGAACAGCTGCGCCTGCGTGCGGGCCGGTTTGAGCCGGTTTAACGCCCGTTCACATTCCGAGGGCGCGCCGATAGAGGTCCAGCAGGCTCTCCTGCTCGGCAACCTCCGACGGCTCCTGCTTACGCAGCCGTAGCAGCTGCCGGATGACCGGCACATCGAACCCGGCCGACTTGGCCTCGGCAAAGATGTCCTTGATGTCGCTTCCAAGAGCTTTACGCTCTTCTTCCAGCCGCTCCACGCGTTCGATCAGCGAAAGTAGCCGGTCGGCGGCGATACCGCCGGTGTCCGACTCCGGATCGGCGTCCTGGCGGTCGCGGCTGTTACGGGCGGCAATGGCATCGGTGCTATCGGGCATGCGCGGAGGTAGCGCCCGGGTGCATCAGTGTCCAGCGTTGGATCGGGCCAGCGCCGCGAGTTGCTCCGGGGTCGCCTTCTTTTGGTGCAGCGCCTGCCATTCGGCGTAGGGCATACCGTAGACGTGCTCCCGCGCCTCGGCGTCCGTGACCGGCGTGCCCGCCGCCTCCGACGCTTCTCGGTACCAGCGGCTCAAGCAGTTCCTGCAAAAGCCGGATAGGATCATGAGGTCGATATTCTGCACGTCGGGGCGGTCACGCAAATGCTGCATGAGGGTCCGGAATGCGGCGGCCTCTAGCTCGGTCGTGGTGTCCATGGCGGTCTCCTTCGCCGTCGTGTATAGGCGCGTTGGCCATGTAATGGCAGGGCTTGACCCCGCCGCCCTGCTTACGTCAGGTGACGTGTCTCACCTGAAAGCACGCCATGGTCCGCTCCAAGCTGCGCCGCCGCCGCCGTACCAAGATCGTGGCGACGTGCGGGCCCTCGAGCGCCACGCCCGAGGTGCTAGCCCGGCTGTTCCTAGCCGGCGCCGACGTGTTCCGGCTTAATTTCAGCCACGGCACCCATGACGACCACCGCGCCCGCATCATCATGATCCGGGCACTTGAGGAGCAATATGGCCGCCCGATCGGCATACTGGCCGACGTCCAGGGGCCAAAGCTGCGGGTGGGCAAGTTCCAGGCCGGACGCGTGGTGCTGCAGACGGGCCAACACTTCCGGCTAGACCTGTCGCCCGTTCCCGGCGACCGCGACCGGGTACAGTTGCCGCATCCGGAGATCATTGCGGCGGCGCAGATCAACACCTCCCTGTTGCTGGATGACGGCAAGCTGCGGCTGCGGGTCGTGCACGTCCGGTCCGACCATCTGGAGTGCGAGGTCGTGACCGGCGGTGCGCTGAGTGATCGTAAGGGCGTGAACGTGCCGGACGTGGCGCTCGGTATCCCAGCACTGACGGCCAAGGACCGCCTCGACCTCGACTTCGCGCTCGCTCACGGGGTCGACTACGTGGGCCTGAGCTTCGTGCAGCGCGCGGAGGACGTGGCGGAGGCGCGGCAGATTGCGGCCGGGCGGGCTTGGATCATGACCAAGATCGAGAAGCCACAGGCCCTCGATAACCTGGACGATATCCTGGCGTTGAGCGACGCCGTGATGGTGGCCCGCGGCGACCTTGGCGTCGAACTACCGCCCGAAGAGGTACCGCTCGCGCAGAAACGCATCGTGCGCGCGGCGCGTGAGCGTGGGCTGCCGGTCGTGGTCGCGACCCAGATGCTGGAGAGTATGATCAGCGCCCCGGCGCCGACCCGGGCAGAGGCGTCGGATGTCGCGACCGCCGTGTTCGACGGCGCCGACGCGGTGATGCTGAGCGCCGAAACCGCGGCCGGGCAGTACCCGTTCGAGGCGGTGAACATCATGGACCGTATCGTCGAGCGAGTAGAGCGCGACCCCGGCTGGCGCAGCATGACCGACGCCAACCGCCCGCCCACCGAACGTCAATCCGCCGCCGCAATCGCGACCGCCGCGCGCCAGGTGGCCGACACGATCGGGGCCGCGGCCATCATGGCGTTCAGCCTGGGCGGCAGCACCGCGCTTCGTGTGGCGCGCGAACGGCCGGACTGCCCGGTGCTGGGCCTCACGACCAGCCTGCACACCGCCCGCCGCCTAGCGTTGGTGTGGGGCGTCCACGCCGTGGTGACGCCCGAGGTCCATACGATGACCGAGACCGTCAGCCGCGCTATTCGCATCGCCCGGACAGAAGGGTTTGCGACGACGGGCGAGGAGGTTGTGGTCACAGCCGGCGTGCCGTTCAACACGTCCGGCACCACCAACGCGCTGCGGGTGGCCCGGGTTGGGTGAACTGCCTGGATTTGTGGCCATAACAGGGGCAGACTGCTCTCTATGAACGCAATCTCGCCCGCCGCCACGTCGTGGATGGCCACCGCGAGCGCCGCCGCCCGAATCGCGGCGACGCAGCTGGCCATGTCGCCGGACAGTCAGCGCTGTTGTGCGCTGCATGCGGCGGCCGACGCGCTGCGTGATGCGACGATACCCCTGCTGGCCGCCAATGCGCAGGACGTGGAAGCATTCACCGGCACCGATGCGCTGGTCGACCGGTTGACGCTGACGCCCGATCGCATCGCCGCCATGGCCACCAGCCTGGAGGAGATCGCGGCCCTGCCCGACCCGCTTGCGCGCGTGTTGGCCGCGTGGACCCGCCCGAATGGGTTGCGGTTCCAGCGTATCGCGTGTCCGATCGGCGTGATCGGTATCGTCTACGAAAGCCGCCCCAACGTCGGCGCCGACGCGGCTGGGTTGTGCATCAAGTCGGGCAACGCGGTCCTGCTGCGTGGTGGATCCGACAGCTATCGTACGGCGGCGATCATCCAAGGCGCGATGACGGCCGGGCTGGTTGCCGCCGGGCTCTATCCCGCCGCGGTGCAATCTGCGCCGGGTACGGATCGCAGCTTCGTCGCGGCCATGCTGGCAGGCACCGGGCAAATTGATTTGCTGATCCCCCGCGGCGGACGCGCCTTGATCGATCGCGTGCAGCGGGAGGCGCGGGTTCCCGTTCTGTCCCACGCCGACGGGCTTTGCCACACTTACGTTCATGCGGGGGCCGACCCGTCCATGGCCCGAACTGTGCTGGCCAACGCCAAGATGCGCCGAACGGGCGTGTGCGGCGCCACGGAGACGCTACTGATCGACGCTGCCTGCGCACCGGCTCAGTTGCCAGGGCTGGTGGATGATCTCGGCGCACTCGGCTGTACGTTCCGGGCCGACGAGCGCACCCGCGCCATCGTACCCGGCCTGCCGCCCGCGTCGGAAGACGATTTCCGCACCGAATGGCTTGGCCCGACCCTGTCGATCGCCGTGGTGGACGGGGTCGATGCCGCTCTCGCCCACATCGCCCGCTACGGCAGCCAGCATACCGAGGCGATCGTGACCGAGGACGTGGACGCGGCCGAGCGCTTTCTGGCCGGCGTCGGCAGCGCGGTCGCTCTGTGGAACGCCAGCACGCAATTCTGTGACGGCGGTGAGTTCGGGTTCGGCGCTGAGATCGGTATCGCGACGGGCCGCCTGCACGCCCGCGGCCCGGTGGGTGTCGAGCAGTTGACCACCTTCCGCTACGTCGTCACCGGCACCGGGCAGGTGCGTCCCTGAACCAACCGGCCCGCTTACCACCCGACCGCGTACCGCCCGACCGAGTACCGTACTGGGGCGACCGCCGCCGGATTAGCGTCGGTCTGCTTGGCGGGTCGTTCAACCCGGCCCATGCGGGGCATATTCACATCGCGCGCCTGGCGCTGCAGCGGCTGCGGGTACAGCAGGTCTGGCTGATGGTATCGCCGGGCAACCCGCTGAAGGCACAGAACGGCATGGCCCCATTCGCCGACCGGCTGGCCAGTGCACGGACGCTGGCCGATGGCCGCCGGGTCGTGGCGACATCGATCGAACGGGCGTTGGGCACGCGCTACACGTTCGATACGTTACGGACGCTACGCCGGCGGTTTCCGCGCATCCGGTTCGTGTGGATCATGGGCGCCGATAATTTGGTGCAGTTGCCGCGCTGGCAGCGCTGGGTCGGCATCGCGCGGGGTATGCCGTTCGCGGTCATGCCGCGGCCGACGTATAATCAACGTGCGCTGTCCGGTCAGGCGGCACAGCGGCTACGGCGGGCGTTGCTGCCGGCCCATTCGGCCCCGGCCCTGGCGACGCGACGCCCCCCGGCCTGGACGTTTATGCCAGCGCGTCAGAACGGGCTATCGGCGACAATGTTGCGTGGGGAACGGACGCTGACCTGGCCGCCGAAGCATGCTACAGACCGGATGCTCGCCACAAAGGACCGTAGTCATCGCCCGTAAGCCCGTCGACCCGGCCGCGAAACCCGCGCGTCGCACCCTCAAAACCGCGCCTGCATTGGCGGAAGCGGCAAAGATTCCCGGTACGCCGCGCAAAAAGGCCGCCGCCGCCGGTCCGCGCGCCAAGAAAGCCGCCCGCCCGGTGGCAGAGCAGACCGCACGCCTGGATCAGATGCAGGCCGTCATCATCGAAAGCCTGGAGGCTGACAAGGCCGAGGCCGTCGTGGCGCTCGATCTGGCCGGACGCGCGGCGTTCACGGACCGCATGGTCATTGCGACGGGCCTGGCCGACCGGCAGATCAGCGCGATGGCCATGCATCTGGAAGAAAAGCTTGAGGAAATCGGCGTCAAGCGCATCCAGATCGAAGGCTCAACCGGTTCGGACTGGGTGCTGATCGATGCGGGCGACATCGTGATCCACCTGTTCAAACCCGATTCGCGGGAGCTGTACGGGCTGGAGCGGATGTGGGGGCCGGAACTCGACGAGCCGACCCCGGCGACTGAGACCGCCGTTTAGCGCGGGATCCGGACGTTCGGAACCGGTCTGGTATTACGATAGACTTGGCCGGTCCAAATGTAGGTCTCACGACCGGCGACCAGATCGGCCCAGCCGTTATGCCGCGTCGTCGCCACGCTAATCGTTCCGATCACGCCGTCCAGCACCCGTCGCCAGCCCTGCGGCGACCAAGCCAGCACAATCGTGGAACAGCCAGCGGAGCCGCATTCGCGCGCCGATTGCAATTGTACGAACAGTGCTGCGCGGTCGGTGGGCCGGCCCAGCTGAATCTGCCCAACCAGCACCAAAGGTTTTTCGCCCGAACGGCTCGCCTGCGTCAGGTCCTGCGCCAACGCGTTACGCGCTGCGGCGTCGGCGGCGGTGCCCGGGGCGGGTACCAGCACGACGGGACCGGCCGCGAACGCGGGCACAGCGAGCAGCAGCAGCAGAGTTATTCGGATCATCAAGCGTCTAGCGCGGAACTGCCCGCAAAGGTTGCACCATGCGGCTAATCGCCATCGGGACGCTTCGTCCGGGGCCGGAGGCCACGTTGTTCGACCGCTACGCCGGTCGCCTGCAACCGCGGCTGCTGGTGCAGGAACTGCCCGAGGGTGCGGGCGCTGTGGTGGAGGCCACGCGGCGGGAGGCTGCGGCGCTACTGGCCGCCGTCCCACCCGGCGCGGTGCTGGTGGCGCTAGACCAGGGCGGTGTGGCGCCTGACAGTGCTGGGCTGGCGCGGCTGTTGGATCGATGGGCGGGGCGCGCGTGCTTTGCCGTGGGGGGTGCCGATGGGCTGGATGCGACCATCCCGGCGGCAGCGGCACACGTGATATCCTTGGGCCCGCTCACTTGGCCACACATGCTGGTTCGCGTCATGTTGGCCGAGCAACTGTATCGCGCGCAATGCATCCAGCGCGGTCACCCGTATCACCGGGCGGGCCGGCCATAGCTATTATGCCGCGTGACGGCATAGGATCGTGACATGACCACCCCGCGCCACCCAGTCATGCTTGTGATCCTCGACGGCTGGGGCTGGCGCGACGACGCAGTCGATAACGCCGTGCGGTTAGCCGATACGCCGGTGTTCGATCGGTTAATGCAGGGGCCGCACGCGTTTCTACGTACGTCGGGCCTGGACGTTGGGTTGCCGCCGGGTCAGATGGGAAATTCGGAAGTTGGGCACCTCAACATCGGCGCCGGCCGCGTGGTCATGCAGGACCTGCCGCGGATCGGGCAGGCGATCACGGATGGCTCACTGGCACAGAACCCGGCCATTACCACGCTGATCGCGGCGCTGCGGCAATCCGGCGGAACGTGCCACCTGATGGGCCTGCTGTCGCCCGGCGGCGTCCACGCACATCAGGACCATGCGCTGGCTCTGGCGCGTATCCTGAGCCAGGCGCAGGTGCCGGTTCGGGTGCACGCCTTCATGGACGGCCGGGACACGGCACCCCGATCGGGCGCCGTCGCACTCGCGTCGTTCCAGTCCACACTGCCGCCGGGCGTTCGGATCGCAACCGTTATCGGCCGTTATTACGCCATGGATCGCGACAACCGCTGGGACCGGGTCGAACGCGCGTACGCCACCATCACCGCCGGCGCGGGCGCATCCTTTGCCGACGCCGCCAGCGCCCTGGATGACGCCTACGGCAACGCCGTCACCGACGAGTTCGTGGTTCCCGCAGCCATCTCAGGCTATGATGGCATGCGCGACGGTGACGCCATCCTGTCGTTCAACTTTCGCGCCGACCGCATCCGTGAGCTTCTATCGGCATTGCTTGACCCGGCATTCACCGCTTTTTCCCGCCCGCATCCGATCCGCTTCGCCGCCGCCGTGGGCATGACCCGATATAGCGACGCCCTGGCCCCATTGATGACCGCCGTCTTCCACCCCCAACCCATGAGCCACCTACTGGGGGAGGTCGTATCCGAGGCCGGTCTACGCCAGTTGCGTCTGGCGGAGACCGAGAAGTACCCGCACGTGACGTACTTCCTGAATGGTGGGCAGGAAGTGGCATACCCTGGGGAGGACCGGTCGGTCGTGCCTTCCCCCAAGGTTTCCACGTACGATTTACAGCCGGAAATGTCGGCGCCCGAGCTGGCCGACCGGGCCGTGGCCGCGCTGGACGCCGGGCAGTACGCGTTGCTGATCCTGAACTTCGCCAACCCTGACATGGTCGGCCACACCGGTAGCCTGTCGGCCACCATTCGCGCCGTGGCGACGGTGGATGAGCAGCTGGGCCGGATCGTGACTGCGATAGACCGGGCCGGCGGCACGCTGCTGGTTACCGCCGATCACGGCAATGCGGAGACGATGCGTGACCCGGCCACGGGCGGGCCGCATACGGCGCACACGACCAATCCCGTGCCAGTGATGCTGCATGGCAATCCGGGGCCGCTTCAGGACGGGCGTCTGGCGGACCTTGCGCCCACGCTGCTAGCCCTGCTGGGCGTACCCCAGCCGGTGGAGATGACAGGACAGACGCTGATTCCGGGCGATGCGGCGCCTGCTGCTTAGCCTGCTGCTGGCGTGCCCGATCGGTGCGGCGGCGGCCGGACTGCCGGAGCAAAGCCAGACCGCCGGTGCCCGGCTACGGCAGACCGAGGAGCGGGTGGCGACAGCCTGGTTCGAGCACGACGCGTTGATACACCGTCGCGATCAGGCGCAGGCGGATGCCGATGCTGCCCTGGCGTCTATCGCCCCGCTGGTTCCTGCCCTGATCCGGGCGCAACGATTGCCGTCCGCGGCACTGTTGGTGGCGCCAGTCCCACCGGCGGTGTCACTGCGGGGCTATGCCGTCCTGCGCGTGTGGACGCGGCATGCAACACAGCAGGCGATGGCGTACGCGGCGCAGCGCAACGACCTGACGGCTCAGGCGGAGGCTGTGGCAGCCGCCCTGCCCCGGTTGGCGGAGCTGGCTCGTCTGCAGCAGGCCGAGTCGGCCACGCTGGACCGCGCATTGCAGCAACTACGGGCGGAGCGGCAGGCGACCCGCGATGCCACGGAAGAACAAGCGGCCGCAGCCGCCCGCCGTGCCGCTGATGAAGCCGCTCGCGCCACCAGTGTCCGTGCGGCCGTCGGTGTCGTGGCCCGCCCTACCGCCGCCGGGCCGGGCCGTGGGATTGTGCCCGTGGCCGGGCAAGTCGTGCGTCGCTGGGGTGAACCGACTGACGCCGGACCCGCGACCGGCGTCACGTTTCGGCCACCGCCCGGTGCCCGCGTCGTCGCACCATGCGGCGGGCGAATCGTGTTTGCCGCACCGTTCCGCAGTTATGGCCTATTGCTGATCATCGACTGCGGCGGCGGCGTGCATGCGGTCATGGCCGGGTTCGACCGGATCGATGTGGTGCCGGGCGCTATTGTGCCCGGGGGCGAGGTTGTGGGGGCAATGGCCGCCACCGAGGCGGCAAACGGCCAAAATCGGGGTACGCTGTACGTGGAGTTGCGTCGCCATGGTCAGCCGGTCGACCCAGGGGGGTTTCTCGGCAGCCGGTTATAGCCATGTGATGGGTTGATGCGTTAAACTGACTGCAACATTGCCGCACGACGATCACGGAATGCGCCCAGCCCGATATCAGGCAGGCGACGTGCGATCGACAGAGCGGGTGGGGGATTGGGGCCAATGAGGACACGTACGGGTCTGCTGCTGGGTGGTGCATTTGCGGTCGGCCTCATCGCCGGGCCGGTCACTGGAGTGCTCCAGCCACGGCTGAGCGGATGGCCAGTCGCGCAGGCGGCGGCGCAGGAGGGATCGCGGGCGGAGACGTATCGCCTACTGACCCTGTTCGGCGACGTGTTCGAGCGGATCCGCGCTGATTACGTGGAACCTGTGAACGATCGAGAGCTAATCGAGAATGCGATCAACGGGATGTTGACCGGGCTTGATCCGCACAGCAGCTACATGAATGCGAAATCGTTCAAGGATATGCAGGTCCAGACAAAGGGCGAGTTTGGCGGTTTGGGCCTTGAAGTGCAGAGCGACTCCGGGCTGATCAAAGTCGTGAGCCCGATCGATGACACTCCTGCCGCCCGCGCCGGCGTCAAGACGGGCGACCTTATCACGGCGCTGGACGGACAGACGGTGCAGGGCCTCTCGCTGAACGAGGCCGTGGATAAAATGCGCGGCGCACCCGGCAGCTCGATCCGACTGACGATCAAGCGCGAGGGGATCAACACACCGATCGACTTGGCGATGCAGCGCGAGGTGATCCGCATCCAAGTCGTCCGCTCCCATCTTGAGGGGGATTTCGGCTACATTCGCCTGACGATGTTCAACGAACAGTCGGACTCGGCGCTTCGTCGAGCCGTGCAGGATCTGCGGGCCAAGGCCGGCGGTACCCTGCGGGGGATCGTGCTCGATCTGCGTAACAATCCGGGCGGGCTGCTGGACCAAGCTATTGCAGTATCGAACGACTTCCTCAACCAGGGAGAAATTGTGTCGACACGGTCCCGCCGGCCCGAGGAAAGCCAGCGCTGGACTGCCAAACCGGGCGATGTCACGGGCGGATTACCCGTCGTGGTGCTGATCAATGGCGGCTCGGCCTCTGCGTCGGAGATTGTGGCCGGGGCGTTGCAGGATCAGCATCGGGCGGTACTGGTCGGCACACGCAGCTTTGGCAAAGGCAGCGTCCAAACCGTCATCCCGCTAGGCGCGAACGGGGCCATGCGCCTCACGACCGCCCGTTACTACACGCCGTCCGGCCGTAGTATCCAGGGTCTGGGTATTACCCCCGATGTCGAAGTTGCGGCCACACGGACCGAAACCCCCCGCTTCGGGCCGGAGCGGGAAGCGGACTTGAACCATAGCCTTCGCAATCAGGGCGGGACGCCGCAGCCCGCGACACCACCGGCACGGACGGACCTACCGCCGATTGCCAAAGACATCCCCAAGCTACCGCCCGAAAACCAGCCAACGTTTGACGCGACGAAGCCGGAGACGGATTTTCAGCTGCAGCAAGGCTTGGTGGTCCTACGCGCGATGGCGCAGCAACGCCGCGCCGCCCGGTAACGCAGCATGGCATCCGCGATCGGGCGCATGCCGCCCGGTGTGCGCTGGCTCGCGGTCTTTTGGGGTGGATTACTAACGACGGTCGCAGGCACGGCAGTCGTATTGTCAGTGATGGGAACACCCGTCCGGCCAGCGGTATCGGTGGTCGTGTCGGCACCCGCAGCCCGTGTCTGGGATGGGAAGATCGTACCGCCCGACGCCCTGTTATTGGAACCATCGGCCGATATACCGGGGTTACTGCTGCCTCGAATTGGGGCCGATGGACGCACGGCGCGGGCAGTGTATGCGCGGCCGGCCGTGGCGCCCGATGGCCGGCCCCGCATCGCCCTGGTACTTTCTGGCGTGGCCCTTTCGGAGGCAGACAGCCTCGCTGCCATACGCGCACTGCCGGCTGAAGTGACTCTCGCCATCTCACCGTATGCAGCCAATGCCGGGCCGGTGCTGGACGCCGCCCGCGCTCATGGTAACGAGTTGCTGGCGTCCGTCCCGATGGAGGCACCGGCGGGTGACTCCGCCGGGCGCCGTGCGTTGATGACCGGCAACAGTACAGTGGAAAACCACGCCAACTTCGAATGGGTACTCGGTCGGACGCAGGGCTACGCGGGCGTGACCGGGGCCGGGGATAATGGTTTGCGGGGCGAGCGATTTGCGGCGCAGATCAGCTCGTTCAGCACACTGCTCGAGCAGATCGGACAGCGCGGGCTGTTCTATGTCGATCCGCGCCCAGATACGTCGTCCCTCCCAGTGACCATTCCCGCCGCGCACGTTTCGATCGTCATCGACGAGCAACCGGCCCGAGCGGAAATGGACGGGCGGCTGGCAGCCGTCGAACGGATTGCGCGGGAAAGGGGAAGCGCGGTGGCGCTAGCCGGTCCGCCGCGGCGCGCCACGATCGACCGGCTGGCGGCATGGGCTACCACGTTAGAACAGCGCGGCTTCGTGCTTGTGCCCGTAAGCGCTTTGGTGACCGAGCCATGACCCTGCCCTACCGCGCCAATGTCGGCGCAGTGCTATTCGACCACCGCGGCCTGGTGTTCGTGGCCCGACGGGCAGACCTGTCGAATGCGGAGGGCGCGCCGGGCGGCTGGCAATTGCCCCAAGGGGGAATCGACGAGAAAGAGCACCCGCGCGCCGCAGTGCTGCGGGAGCTGGCTGAGGAGATCGGCACCGACCGCGCCACTATCATCGGCGAGCACGACGAATGGCTCAGCTACGATCTGCCGTCGGAGCTGATCGGTCGGGCGCTAGGTGGGCGCTACCGAGGGCAACGACAGCGGTGGTTTGCGCTGCGGTTTACCGGGGCGGATGCGGATATCCGCCTCGATGCCGACCCGCACCCTGAGTTCGACGCCTGGCGATGGGTTCCCTTGGTGGAACTGCCGGGACTTGCGGTCGGGTTCAAGTTGCCGATCTACCAAGTCATAACAACGTCGTTTCAGCGCTTCGCCGTCCCGATCTGATACCTGGTATCAGCTAGTACCGATCGAGGAGGTTGCAGTGCTGCCCTGGTTGTTCGCGCTTCTACTGGTTCTGCTACTAGTCGCGTCGCCCTACCCGATAGCGCAATGGGGCTGGGATAATGTGCCCGGCGGTAATCCGTGGTACCTGATCATTATTGCTGCGACGGTCGGGTTTTTCCTGATCAAGAAGCACTAAGTACCCGGCCGGCAACGGCATCTAGCTTGGTAAGCATCGCCGGGTCGCGAGCGTCGGGCGCAGTAATTACCGCATAGTTCAGAGCGCGATCGCAGCCCGCCGGACACAAATCTCGAGGTTGGCCGAGTATCGGCGCGACAGTCTGGATCAGCGCCCGGGCATGGTTCGCATTATCAGACATTATAGCCACGACCTGATCGACCGTCACTGCGTCATGGCCGGCGCGCCAGCAGTCATAGTCCGTCACCATGGCGACTGTCGCGTAGCAAAGCTCCGCCTCCCGCGCCAACTTCGCCTCCGGCATGTTCGTCATGCCGATCACACTGGCGCCCCAGCTGCGATACAGCTCGCTTTCCGCGCGGGTCGAGAACTGCGGACCTTCCATGACGACGTAGGTGCCGCCGCGATGGATCGTGAGGCCGAGGGTACGTCCAGCATTTTCCACGACGTCGCCGATGCGAGGGCATACGGGATCGGCGACGGAGACGTGAGCAACGCATCCAGCGCCGAAGAAACTCTTGGCCCGTGCGAAGGTACGATCGATGAACTGGTCCACGATCACGAAGTGACCCGGCGACAACTCCTCTCGCAGGCTACCCACGGCGGAGACGGACAGGATGTCGGTGCAACCAGCTCGTTTCAGCGCGTCGATATTGGCGCGGTAGGGAACGTCCGTAGGGGACAGCCGATGGCCACGGCCATGGCGGGGAAGGAATACGCAGCGCACGCCGCTCAGCTCGCCGAACAAAAGCTGGTCAGACGGCTCACCCCAGGGAGTGGCGACGCTACGCCACTCCTGGTTCGTCAGTCCGGCGATAGAATAGAGGCCGGACCCGCCAATGATGCCAATAACTGGCGTGACCTGATGCATGTGCCTCTCCAAAACAAAACCGCCGCACGGTTACCCGAGCGGCGGTTGTTCACTCACGTTGACGGACTAGAGTTAGTGCACGTCTTTCCAAATCTTCTTCTTAACGGCGTAGGTAAGCCCCGTCAGCACAGCGAAGATGGAGACCCACTTGATCCCCATCTGCTTCCGCCGCTCCATCTCGGGCTGCGCCGCCCACGTCAGGAAAGACGTTACGTCGACCGACATCTGCTCGACAGACGCCTTCGTCTTATCGGCATAGTCGACCTGGCCATCCCGCAGCGGCTGAGGCATCGCGAGCTGCCCGCCGGGGAACCACTTATTATAATACAGGCCGTCACCGACCTTCACGCCAGCAGGAGCCTCCTCATAGCCATTGAGCAACGCGTGGATATAGTCTGAACCGCCCTCTCGCGCCTTTTGAATGACGGACTGGTCGGGCGGTAGTGCACCGCCATTAGCGGCCCGGGCGGCTTTCTCATTCGGGTATGGCGCCTTAAAATGATCCGACGGAAGCCCAGCCCGCTCAGTGGGCTTACCCTCATCGTCCAGGCCACCCGGGACTTGTACCGACGCCGCGACGGCCTTTACCTGGTCGTCATTCAGACCGATCTCCTTGAGGTTACGGTAGTATAGCTCCTTCATGCTGTGGCAGTTGGAGCAGACCTCCGAATAGACTTGGAACCCGCGCTGTAGCTGAGCGCGATCATAGGTGCCGAACGGGCCATTAAACGTCCAGGGGAACTGCGGAAGCTCTTCCGTTGCATGCTGCGCCTGGGCAGATGTCCCGACGCCCATCGCCACAGAGCCGGCCAGCGCAAGGCCGGCTAGCAGAAACGCGTTACGCATCACGGCTTCTCCATCGTCTTCGCCATCGCACCCTGCGGGAGCGGCCCACCACCACCACCCATCGGCACACTACGTGGCATGGCGATCGGACGTGAAATACTCTCGGGCAACGGCAACGGCTTCTCGATAATCCCAAGCACCGGTAAGACTACGAGGAAGTGCAGGAAGTAGTACGCCGTCGCCACCTGCCCAAGCACCACCATAAATGGCGTGACCGGCTGCGAGCCCACGTAGCCGAGCACGAAGAAGGCCGCGATGAACACCCAGATCAGCTTCTTGTACATCGGGCGGAAGCGAGTGCTACGGACCGGTGACGTATCGAGCCAGGGCAAAACGAACAAGATGGCGATCGAGGCAATCATCAGCACGACGCCGCCAAGCTTGTTCGGGACCGACCGCAGAATCGCGTAATACGGCAGGAAATACCACTCAGGCACAATGTGGGCCGGTGTCACCAGCGGGTTCGCGGGGATGTTGTTATCGGCGTGATTGAGCCAGTTGGGCGCAAAGAATACGAGGACAGCAAAGACGCCCAGGTACACCATCATGCCCACGCTATCCTTCGCCGTGTAGTACGGGTGGAAGGGTAGTGTGTCCTGCGGGGACTTCACATCGATACCGAGCGGATTGTTCGAGCCCGTGATGTGCAATGCCACGATGTGCAGGAACACGACGCCCGTGATCATAAACGGCATCAGATAATGCAAGCTGAAGAACCGGTTGAGCGTCGGATTATCAACGCTGAAGCCGCCCCACAGCCATGTCACAACGCTCTCGCCAACGATCGGGATGGCGGAGAACAGGTTGGTAATGACCGTCGCACCCCAATAGGACATCTGACCCCATGGCAGCACGTAACCCATGAACGCCGTCGCCATCATCAACAGCAGAATGAGTACGCCAAGCATGAACAGCAACTCACGCGGCGCCTTGTACGATCCATAGTACATTGCGCGAAAGATATGGATGTAAACAACGATGAAGAACATCGATGCGCCATTCGCGTGCGCGTAGCGCAACAGCCACCCGAAGTTCACATCCCGCATAATGTGCTCAACGCTGTTGAAAGCCGCATCCGTGCTGGCCGTGTAGTTCATTGCAAGAAAAACACCGGTCGAGATCATGATCGCCAAGGTGATCATGGCCAGGGCGCCGAAGTTCCAAAAATAGTTAAAGTTTTTCGGCGTCGGGAAAGACCCGTACTCTTTTGACATCAACGTCAGAATCGGCAGACGCGTATCGATCCAATTTGCAACTGGATTGGTGAACTCGCTTTTAAATAGTCCGGCCATCTCTGTTCTCCCTAGCCGATCTTGATTTTGGTGTCCGAAATGAAGGCGTAAGGCGGTAATGGCAGATTGGCTGGCGCCGGCCCCTTACGCACGCGGCCCGACACATCGTATTGGCTACCGTGGCAGGGACATACCCAGCCTCCGAAGTCGCCACGAGGGTCCGTAATCTTATTACCGAGCGGGATGCAGCCCAAATGGGTACAAATGCCGATTACAACGAGCCACTTATCGTGGCCAGGCTTCACGCGATCCTTGTCGGCAACCGGTTCGATCAGTTGGGTCAAAACCACGCCTTCGGCGGTCTTGATCTCTTCGGGGGTACGGTTGCGCACGAAGATCGGCTTTCCACGCCAAACGAATGTGACGGCCGAGCCCACAGCGACGGGGGCCAGATCGACCTCGATGCTCGATAGGGCAAGGGTATCGGCGGCTGGATTCATGCTCGATATGAAGGGCCAGACCAACTGACCGACGACTCCCACGGCGGCAGCGGCGGTAATCAACGTCAAGAAATCACGCTTCGCCGGCTCGGCAGGCCCGTGGCCGGGCGTTGCATTACTCGGCATCGCAGTAAGTGTGTCGGCCATGTCCTGTCCTCGTATCGCGGCCCGCGCCGCCCTTATCCACCGCATGTCATAAACAGGGGGCACACCCCCTGCAACACCGCTACTACATTGTAAGCTGAAATTGGAGTGCCACACTATGCCGCAAGGCCCCGACGCGAACCGAAGTGCACCATCGCAGCAACAAATAGCCGCGCTTCCGCCCGGCCAGATTGGCACGCCCGCGCACGGTCAAATGGACGCGCACGAGCCAACGAACCTTCCCCCTCACGAGTCTCTCAAAGTCGAGGCGCGGGCGTGGTTTGAGAACCTCCGTAACCAGCTCTGTGCAGCGTTTGAAGCAATCGACGCCGCTGGCGGGCCCTCCCCCGGCCGGTTCACCCAAAAACCATGGTCCCGCCCCACCGATACAGGCGACGAAGGCGGCGGCGGCGTCATCAGCCTCCTGCGCGGCCAGGTATTCGAGAAGGTTGGCGTGAACGTCTCGACCGTTTGGGGTGAGTTTAGTCCAGAATTCCGGGCGCAAATACCAGGTGCCGCCGACGATCCCCGGTTCTGGGCGTCGGGCATCAGTGTCGTGGCCCACCCGCGCAGTCCCCGCGTGCCGGCCGCCCACTTCAACACACGCATGCTGGTCACCACCCGCGGCTGGTTTGGCGGCGGTGGCGACATGACGCCCATGGTGCTCGATGCGCCGGAATCAGTCGCCGACGCCGCCACATTCCACACTGCGTTTCAGGCAGCCTGCGACGCGCACGATCCGGGCTACTACTCGCAATTCAAGGCGTGGTGCGACCGCTACTTCTTCCTGCCGCACCGCAACGAGCCGCGGGGGGCCGGTGGTATCTTCTACGACCACGTATTCTCAGGCGATGCATCTGCCGACTTCGCGTTCACGCAGGATGTCGGGCGCGCGTTCCTACAGGCTTATCCCGCCATCGTACGCCGCCGCATGGCGGAGTCGTGGACGCCGGCCGAGCGTGCCCATCAGCTATTACGGCGCGGACGCTACGTGGAATTCAACCTTCTTCACGACCGCGGAACATTATTTGGCCTCAAAACTGGCGGAAATGTTGATGCGATCTTGATGAGCCTGCCGCCTGAGGTGCATTGGGAGTAGCTGCCGCGGCGCCGGATGCGTCACCAACGGTAAAGGAAACGCCAATGTTTGCTCGACGCCTTCGCCTTGCACTGCTCGCCGCGTCGTTTGCCGTCCCGACGCTCGCCATACCCGTGATGGCGCAGACGCCCGCACCCGTCACGGCTCCGATCCCTAGCGTGATGAAGCCGGGCGTGATGAAGCCGGGCGCCCCCGTTGCGCCATCGATGGCCACCCCGCGTACGGCATCACCGGCCGCCACTTCGGCACTCGCCGCGGCCGGTAGCAAGATCGACATCAACAGTGCGTCCGCCGCTCAGCTCGATGCGCTACCGGGCGTGGGGCCTGCACGGGCCAAGAAGATCATCGAAGGTCGGCCGTATGCCAGCCTCGATGACCTCGTGAAGAAGAAGGTGCTGACCAAAGGCGTCTTCGAGGGCGCCCGCAGCGGCATGGCGCTCGCCAGTATCAACACCAGCAGCGCGTCCGAGCTGGCGAAGACACTGCCGGGTATTGGTGAGGTTCGGTCAAAGGCAATCGTTGCCGGCCGCCCCTACGCCGCACCCGCCGACCTGGTCCGCAAGGGCGTGCTGACCCAAGGCCAATTCGACACGATCTCTGGACTGATCAGCAACTAGTCACAACCCTATGCCGCGAGGGCCTGCGTCCGGACTAACCGGGCGTAGTGCCCGTCGTGACGCAGCAGTTCCGCGTGCGTACCCTGCTCCACCACCGCGCCGGCGGCCACGACCACGACCAAGTCAGCGTCACGCACGGTCGATAGTCGGTGGGCGACAATGATGGTCGTGCGCCCCGCCCGCAACGTCGCCAGTGCCCGTTGCACCGCGGCCTCACTCTCGGCATCTAACGCGCTCGTCGCCTCATCCAACAGAAGGATGCGCGGATCACGCAGTAACGCTCGGGCCAGGGCGATGCGCTGCCGCTGCCCACCCGACAGGCGCTGCCCCCCGGGCCCGACGCGGGTGTGAAATCCTTCCGGCAGGTCCCGCACGAACCCGGCCGCCGCAGCCTCCGCCGCCGCGGCCACCGCTGCATCGGTCGCATCGGGCCGGCCCATGCGAATATTGGCTGCAACCGTATCGTCAAACAGCAGCGCGTCCTGCCCGACATAGGCGATTCCATCGCGCAGGCTGGCCAACGCCACACCGCGGATGTCGGTGCCATCGATCGTAACTCGACCGGCGCCCACGTCCTGCAGGCGGGGGATAAGCGCCAGCGCTGTACTTTTACCCGACCCCGACGGCCCCACCAACGCCACGGTGGCGCCTGGCTCGGCCACGAAACTTAAATTATGCAGCCCGATACGGCCATCCGGATAGGTGAAACCCACCTGGTCGAACACCAGCCGGCCCCGGCCCGGCGGCAGCGGCGGCGCACCCGGCCGGTCCACGATGCCGGGCGGCTCGTCGATTATGCCGAACACACGCTCTAGCCCGGCCAGACCCTCCTGCAATGCGGCATTCATCGACCCCAGCGCCCGCAAGGGTTGGGCCGCCATCAACAGCGCGGCGACGAACCCGGTAAACTCGCCGACCGAGCCGTTACCTTGCGACGCGCGCCAGCCGGCAAAGCCGATTACGGCCGCAACCGCGGTGCCGCCCAGAACCTCCAGCAACGGATCGACCCGGGCGCGGCTGCGGCTCATACGCAACAGCGCCCGGTACAGATCCATGAACGCGCCCTCGGCACGGCGCTGCTCGGTTTCTTCCAAGGCATACGCGCGAACCGTCCGGGCCTGGGCAAAGCTCTCATGCAGCAGCGCCGCCGTCTCCCCCACGCGCTCCTGCATACCGCCCGACGCGCGGCGGATGCGTTTGCCCAGGCGCTGGATCGGCACCGCCGCCAGCGGGTAAAGCGCAGCGGCGATCGCACTCAGCACCCAGTCGAGGTACAGCATCGACAGCACCAGGCCCACGATCGTGACGCCATCCTTCAGGCCGTTTACAGCCCGGGTCAGCGCCTCCCGGATCACCGCGGCGTCGGTCGTGAACCGGGCAGCGAGCTGTGCCGGCGCCTCCCGCTCGACCTGCGCCAGATCGGCGTGGGTCAGGTGGGCGAACATACGGCCCTGCAGGGCGCGGATGACACGCAGCACGAGGCTTTGCACCAAAACCGTCTGGCCATATTGGGCGGCGGCCTTCGCTGCGGTGACCGCGACGACGATGGCCGGGATTTGATAGAGGATACGCTGATCCTTGGCCGTGAACAGCGAGAACGCGCGCTGGATCACGACCGGGTACAGCGCCGTCAGACCCGCCATGAGCGCGGTCAGCACCAGGATAATCGCCAGCTGCGCCCGATGCTGGCGCACGTGCTCCCGCCACAGCCGCCATAGCAGCGCGTTGGACGCCTGGTGCCGGGATGTCATGGGGGTCGCCGTATCAGTCAGCTAGGCGTGCGGCAAGGTGCGCCAGGCACGTGTCGCGTCCGGCGACGCACCCGCCATCCATCCACCAGCGGCGGACGGCGCGCAGATGCTCGCCCACGGCCGGGCCGGGTGGGACGCCACGTGCTACGACGTCCCTTCCCTCCAGCGGAAAGACCGGGCGGTCCAGCGCGCGCAGTCGATCGATCACGGCGCCACCCGTGAGCCAGGCGCGGCCAATCATGGCGCCTGCCGGAGCGTCGGCCAGCATGCGGCGCAGCGCGGCATCGTCCATGGCGGCCGTGGGTCGCGGGCCGCTCAGCGCCAGCAGCGCGTCACGTTCGTGCAGCGACATTCGCAGTGGTCCCGCCAGCGCCGCCGCACCCGGACGCAACGCCTCCAACCGTAGCAGTGGATCGGCCGGCGCTTCGGATGGCAGACGCGCCAGGCCGCCTGGATCGGCGCCCGGAACCAGCGCGCCTAGCACGCCCAGCTCCGCCATCAGCGCCACGGCAGCGCGCGGGTCGGGCGTGGACAGGATGCGTTTCAGCTCGCTCCACACCCGTTCGGGCGAAAGGCGCGCCAGACCCGGCAGCCCCGCCCGGATCGCCGCCAACGCCCGCGGATCTGGCACGCCGTGGCCATAGCGGGCGTGAAACCGGAAGAAGCGCGGGATGCGAAGGTAGTCCTCGGCAATGCGTAGCGCCGGGTCGCCGACAAAGCGGACCGTGCCCGCGGCCAGATCCGCGCGGCCGTCAAAATAATCCCACACCGATCCGTCCGGCGTCATCGATAGCGCATTGAAGGTGAAATCCCGCCGCGCCGCATCCTCCCGCCAGTCGTTCGTCCATTCCACGCGCGCGTGGCGACCGTCGGTGTCGTGATCGCGGCGCAACGTCGTGACCTCGAACGGGACGCCGCTACTGAGCGCCGTGATCGTGCCGTGGGCGATACCGGTCGGCAGAGCGCGTAGGCCCGCGGCCGTCAGTGCGGCGGTGACCGCGCCGGGATCGAGCGGGGTCGCCAGGTCCACGTCGCTCACTGGCCGGCCCGCCAGCGTATCCCGTACCGCGCCGCCCACGATCCGCACGCCCGGTAGCGCCAGTATTACGGCCTGCAGCGCCGGATCGTGTACGAAGGCGGGCGGCGCGATCCGTCCGGCCGGATTATCGGACATGACTATCGGATATGATTATTGGGTATGATTATTGGGTATGGGCCGGGATGATCACGCCATCCCTGGTCTGCGCCGGCACGTACGTGGCGCCCGCCGGCTGCCCATCATGCGATGCGAACCAACCGAGCCCGGTGGCGGCCGCCAGCAACACAAATAGCGTACTGGCCAGCAACGGGCGTGACGGCCCCCGCTCACCCCGGCGGATTGCGCGGTGCCACATGACGTAAAGGAACACGGGGATCAGCAGCAGCCCGACCTCGGCAAAGCGCATCAGGCTGCCTCGACCCGCGCTTCATCGCGGCGCAGACGGGCCGCTAGCCCCACCAGGATGGCGGCGGTTGCACCCCAGATATAGTGGTCCGGATGCGGCCAGACCCAAAACTCGCGCTGGCGGCCACGGAACTCGGCCCGTTGCCGCTGCGGCGCATCGGGATCTAGCAAAACGCTCAACGGCAGGGTGAAAATGCTGGCAACCTCATCGGCGCAAGGTACAAGCGTCAGCCCGCCTGGAAGCAACGCCAGCACGGGAGTGATGCGAAAGCCGGTGCCGGTCACGTGTTCCGGCAACCGCCCGACCAACTCGACAACGGCTGGATCGAGCCCTACTTCTTCGTGTGCCTCACGCAATGCCGCTGCCTCCGCGCTGGCGTCATCTGGCTCCATACGGCCGCCGGGGAACGCGACCTGGCCGGGGTGCCGGTTCAGGTGGCTGGCGCGCCGGGTCAGCAGTACGCCGGGTGCGGTTCCATGGACGATGCCGACCAACACGGCCGCATCGATTAACGGGCCGGACACCAGGTCCAGCGCGTCATCGGACGTACTCGCGACGCCCATGGCCTCCGCCGCCGTCACACCCAGCCGGCAGCGCAACGCAATCAGGTCCATCGCTATTCGTCCGTGATGCCCGCCGGCAGGTCACCAAGGGAGTAGAACTGGTTCTGGCTCCACACGCCCAGCGCCCGGTCGCAGCCGACCATGCCGGGTACGGCCAATGCCACAAGTTCGTAGTAAACCGCGCGGCTGATCCGGGCCTCCAGCGGCGGAGTACCCGGGGTGGATCGGATCGAGATGTACGGTGTCGGCTCGCACGTCAGCAGATCATGCCTGACACGGATCGGATGGTTCGGACCGGCTGTCACGACCTGGTCTACGTTAGTGCGGAATGACAGTGTCTGGGCCCGGTCGCACCCGGCCCAGTCCAACTCGACCGCGATCCACGGCGTATCCTCGACCTCGATCCGGCCGCGCTCAGCGGGAGTTTCCAGCCAGTAAGCACCGAATTCGTCGCGCTTCAGGACGCTGCTGAATAGGCAGACCAACTCTTTCCGCCCGATCGGGCTGCCACGGTATAGCCAGGTGCCGTCCCGTTTAATCACAAACGGCAGATCCCCGCACTCAACCCGTGCGCGCCGCGCGCCAGAGGCGTTGTTTTCAGCACCATGGGTTTCGGCAGACGAGGACGTATTCGAGTTGCGGGAAATCACGCCAGCGTTCGGTCGAGAAGAAACTGGTTGGGCACCGCCCAAGTTTGAGGCATCGTTCACGTTCAATCACTCCGGGACAGAGCCGTGCTCCGTAATTACAGATATAGGGAGCCGCCCCTGGTTGATGAAAGGGCCGCGGCGGTGCAGATGCGAGACAAGGAGGGCGAGTGATGCAGGCGTTGCCGGAAAGTGACACGACAGATGGCTTGGTTGCCCAAATAGACGTGCTGGGTGCCCAGGTCGCAGCCGCCCGCGGCGAAATCGGCCGGGTGATCCTGGGTCAGGGCTTGGTGGTAGAGCAGGTGCTCGTAGCCCTTCTGGCCGGTGGCCACGCGCTACTTGTCGGCGTACCCGGGTTGGGAAAAACGCTGCTCGTTGAGACGCTCGGTACCGTATTGGGCCTGGCGCCGAAGCGGGTGCAGTTCACACCCGACCTGATGCCCGCCGATATCACCGGTAGTGAGGTGCTGGACGACACCGCCGGCCGCCGCGCGTTCCGTTTCATACCCGGCCCCGTGTTTTGCCAGCTGCTGATGGCCGATGAAATCAATCGCGCCAGTCCGCGTACCCAATCGGCGCTGCTGCAGGCAATGCAGGAGGGTCGGGTGGCCGTCGCCGGTGAAGACCACGCCCTGCCCCGCCCGTTCCATGTACTGGCCACACAAAACCCGATCGAGCAGGAGGGTACGTACCCGCTGCCGGAGGCGCAGCTCGACCGGTTCCTGTTGCAGGTCGATGTGACGTACCCGACGCTCGCGGCCGAACGCGCCATGCTGCTGGCGACTACCGGCGCCGACCGCGTTGTTCCCCGTCCGGTACTAACGGCCGACACCCTCATCGCGGCCCAACGGCTGATCCGCCAGGTCCCGGTCGGGGAGGCGGTGATCGACGCCATCATGACCCTCGTTCGTAACGGACGGCCAGAGAGCAGCACGCTGCCGATCGTGCGGGACAGCGTGGCCTGGGGTCCCGGGCCACGGGCGGCGCAGGCGTTGATGCTGGGGGTACGCGCCCGCGCGGTCCTAGATAGCCGGCTGTCGCCTAGTCTGGACGACGTCGCGGCGCTGGCCGGCCCCGTGCTGCGGCACCGGATGGCGCTGACATTCGCCGCCCGGGCGGACGGGGTGACGCTGCCCACGGTCATCGACGCACTCGTCCACCTAGCCATCGGCGCGTGACGGGCGCCCTGGCCCGGCGAGCGGAGGCCCTGGCGTCGCGCCTACCTCCCCTATTGGCCCGCTCACCCCAGGTCGCCAGCACTGTCATGGCCGGCGCCCACGCGCGCCGCCGGGTGGGCCCGGGTTCAAGCTTTTGGCAGTTCCGGCCCTACGCCCACGGCGACCAGCCCGGCCAGATCGACAGCCGCGCCAGCGCCAAGTCCGACCGGTCGTACGTACGGCAAACCGAATGGGAGCTTGCGCAAACCGTCCATGTCTGGCGCGACGGATCGGCCAGCATGGACTGGCGCAGCGACCCGGCCCTGCCGACCAAGGCGGAGCGGGCCGCCCTGCTGGTACTCGCAGTGTCGGCGCTGCTGCTGCGCGGCGGGGAGCGGGTGCGGCCTCTGGGCGGTGCGCCGTCGCCGTCGCTCGATCGCCTGGCCGAGGCCCTGGCGCGCCAGCCGGCGACCGGCCTACCCGCCATGATGAATATTCCCGCCAATAGCCGCCTGCTACTGGCCGGGGACTTCCTGGCCCCCCTTCCGGAGATCGAGGCGGCGTTCCGTCCGTACGCCACCCGCCCCGTCCGTGCCCATGTTGTGCAGGTCTTAGACCCAGCCGAACTCGCGTTGCCCTACACGGGTCGCGTCCGGTTTCAGGGGCTGGAAGCAGAATCCGATACGATCGTGCCGCAGGTCGAGAGTATTCGGGCCGCCTATGCCGACGCGATCGCTACGCAGCAGGCGGGCCTTCGTGCGGCATGCGACCGGGCGGGGTGGACCTGCACGCTACATCGGACGGATACGCGGGCCGAGGATGCGCTGCTCGAGCTGTACCAGGCCATCGCGTGATATTCGCCACTCCCTGGCTGCTGCTGGCGTTGCCCGCGCTGCCGGTGCTGTGGTGGCTGCTGCGCGTAACGCCGCCCAGCCCCGCGACCGTACGGTTTCCGGCCATTCGGCTGCTGACGGGGCTGACCGCACAGCCCACGGCCGCGCGGACGCCGTGGTGGCTGCTGGCGCTGCGCTTGCTAGCGGCGGCGCTGCTGATTGTCGGGTTGGCCGGCCCCATCCGTGACGGTGCCGCGCCCCTGCCCGGCACCGGGCCGGTCGTGTTGGTGATCGATAATAGCTGGGCCGCAGCGGCTGACTGGCCCGCGCGCATGCAGGCGGCCACGGCCATGCTGGACCGTGCCGAGCGGGAGGGCCGGCCGGCCCTGCTGCTCGCAACCGCATCTGTGGCGCCCGACGCATCCCCGGTCGCCGGGCCCGCGCTGCCGGCCGGCACGATCCGCACGCAGCTGGGCGCGCTTCGGCCCATGCCCTGGCCCGCCGATCGTCGTCCCCCCACCCTGCCATCCGGCGCAGTGTTCTACCTGGCCGACGGCGTTGCACAGCCCGGGGACGAAGCCTTCGCCGCCGCCCTGCGTGCCGCGGGGCCAGTGACGGAGTTGCGCGCCGATCCGCCCACGGCCGCGCTGCTACGCCCCGGGCTGGACCCGGCCGGTGCGTTCGGCGCGCGGCTGTCGGTCGTACCGCGTTCGGTGGCGTCCACGATTGCCATCTTGGCCCAAACCGGTGACGGGCGGACGCTGGCCCGGACGGACGTGGCGATACCGGCCGGTGCCGATGGTGCGGCGTTCACGTTTGACTTGCCTGCGGGCGTGCGTAACCAACTCGGCAGGCTAGTGCTGGAGGGACCGCCCAGCGCCGGGGCGGTCCTGCTACTGGACGAACGCTGGCGCCGGCGTCCGGTGGGCCTGGTCACGGCCGATGAGGCTGCCGACGCTCCGCTGACAGGCCCGCTGTTTTACGTGCGTCGCGCCCTGTCCCCCACCGCCGAGCTACGGGACGGCACCGTACCGGCGCTGATCGAGGGTGGAATATCCGTTCTTCTGCTGGCCGATACGCCGTTGGCCGGCCCGGACCTCAACGCTGTGACCCGCTGGGTCGAGGCCGGGGGTACCCTGATCCGTTTTGCCGGCCCGCGCCTGGCCGAGGCACCTGATTCACTACTGCCCGTGACCCTGCTGGCCGGCGACCGGCAGCTAGGCGGCGCGCTGTCCTGGACCGAGCCGGCGGCCATGGCGCCGTTCCCCCCGGCATCGCCCTTCGCCGGCCTGACGATACCGGACGATGTCCGCATCAACCGACAGGTCCTGGCCGAGCCGTCAGCCGGGCTCGTGGACCGTATCTGGGCCGGATTAGCCGATGGGACGCCCCTTGTGACCGGGGCGGCGCGGGGCGCGGGGCGCGTTGTGCTGTTCCATGTGACGGCCAATGCCGACTGGTCCAACCTGCCGCTCTCGGGCCTATTCGTGGATTTGCTGCGCCGAGTTGTGGCACTATCGGCCGGTGTCGCAACGGTCGCCGACGACACGCCGCTGCACCCGGCGGAAGCGCTGGACGGCTACGGCACGCTGGGCCAGCCGCCCGCGACAGCCACGGCGCTACCCGGCTCGGCCATGGATGCGACCGTCGCGTCACCCCGCCATCCGCCCGGGCTTTATGGGCCAACGGCGGGACAGCGTGCCCTTAATCTCGGGTCCGCGCTGCCGCCATTGGGCGCCGCCGCACTGGTGGGTACGGCGGCCCCGCTATCTGGCGTCGCGGTGGAACAGCCGGTCGGGCCCATGCTGGTGGCCGCGGCGGTCGGAATGCTGGCGCTGGACCTGATCCTGTCACTGGGGCTGCGTGGGCTGCTGCGTCCCGCGTTGGCTTGTGCGTTGTTGTGGGCCGGGCCGGGCATGGCGCAACGCCGCGCGTCGGATGACCCGGCACTGACGACGCGGCTGGCCTACTTCCAGACAGGTGACGCGGCGGTGGACGCCGTGTCTGCCGCGGGCCTGGCCGGGCTGTCCGCCCTGGTCAACCGCCGTACTGCCGCTACCCTCGGCGACCCGGCGCCCGTGACGCCCGGGCAGTCGGACCTGTCGTTTTACCCGCTGCTATATTGGCCGATCCTGCCGCAGGCACCTCCCGCCGATACGGCCGCCCTCAACGACTACATCGCCCATGGTGGCATTATCCTAATCGACACCCGCGGCGCTGGTTCTGGCGAGGGCTTTGCCCCGGGTGCTGACGCCTCACTGCGCCGGGCGGCCGAGGGGTTGAACGTGCCGCCATTGGCGCCGCTTGGTCCCGAACACGTCCTGGCGCGCTCGTTCTATCTGCTGAGCGAATATCCCGGCCGCTATACGGGCGGTACCGTGTGGGTGGCCCGCGACCAGGACCGCAGCAACGATAGCGTGAGCCCCGTCGTGATCGGCGGCAATGACTGGGCCGCGGCGTGGGCCACAGACGCGGCCGGGCGCAATCCCTACGCGACCGTGCCGGGTGGGGCGCGCCAACGCGTGCTGGCGTACCGGTTCGGTATCAATCTGGTGATGTACGCACTGACCGGAAACTACAAAGGCGATCAGGTGCACATCCCTGCCCTGCTGGAGCGGCTAGGGCAATGACCGTCACCGGCCTGCGTTTCGACTCGGTCGTGCCTTGGTGGCTGCTGGCAGTGCTGGCCGGCCTATGCGTCGCGACCCTGGCCGTGGCCCTGTGGCGGCGTGCCCGCGGCACAGGATGGCGGGCACTCGCATTCGCAATTCTACTAGCCTGGCTGGCCGGACCCGCCCTGGTGCGCCAAACCCAGCAAATCCTGCCGGACGTGGCCGTGTTGGTTATGGACGATAGCGGATCGATGCAGTTGCACGACCGCGCCGCCCTGCGTGACGCCGCCCGCGTACAGATCGAGGCCGCGGCCAAGCGCCTGCCGGGTCTGGAACTACGTACCGTGACGGTGCCGGAGGGTACGGAAGGCACCGCCCTTTTTGCCGCCATCGGCCGCACCCTGTCCGACATCCCACCCAGCCGGCTATCCGCCGTCATCGCCCTCACCGACGGCATGGTGCACGACGCGCCGGCCAGCTTGCCATACCCGCTTCACGTCCTGATCCCCGCCCGGGGTGAGGAGACGGACCGCCGCATCCGCGTGGTCGAGGCGCCCCAATTCGGCGTCGTCGGCAGCCGGGTCACGATCCGGGCCGCCATCGACGATTTGGGCGTGGCCAACCCCGGCGCCGCCCAACTGAGCATCCGCCAGGATGACGGCCCGCCTGACACGCGCGATGTGCCGCCCCGGGAAACTGTCGAGATCGACGTGCCCATCACCCACGCGGGCCCCACGGTCGTGGAGCTGGAAGCGGCGGCGCTACCCGGTGAGACCAGCCCGCTCAACAACCGCGCCGTCGTCACCATCAACGGCGTCCGCGATCGGCTACGCGTGCTGCTGGTTTCGGGTGAGCCGCATCAGGGCGAGCGTACCTGGCGTCGCCTGCTGAAGGCCGATCCGGCCGTCGACCTCGTCCACTTCACCATCCTGCGCCTGCCGGAGCGCGAGGACTTCACGCCGCTGAACGAGTTGGCGCTGATTGCCTTTCCGGTACGGGAGCTTTTTCAGGTCAAGATCCGCGAGTTCGACCTAATCATCTTGGACCGATTCCAGAACCGCGGCACGCTGCCGCCCTTATACCTGCGCAACATCGCCGATTACGTTCAGGCAGGAGGCGCGCTGCTACTCAGCGCCGGTCCTGAGTTCGCGGGTACATCGAGCCTGGCCGAAACCGCGATCGGCACCGTGCTGCCGGGCCGCCCGCTGGACCGGGTGGTAGACGGCGCATTCCGGCCACAGGTGACACCGGCCGGGCAGAGGCACCCCGTTACGGCCGGGCTGCCCGGCGTTGGCGCGTGGGGGCCGTGGTACCGCCGCATTCCGATCACGCCGACGACGGCGCCCGCGCTACTGCAGGCCGAAGATGGCGGCCCGCTGCTGGTGCTGGACCGCGTGGGCTCGGGCCGCGTCGCGCTACTGTTGTCGGACCAGATCTGGCTGTGGTCGCGCGGGCACCTCGGTGGCGGTCCGCAGGCGGAGCTGCTGCGTCGTATCGCCCATTGGCTGATGCAGGAGCCGGCGTTAGAGGAGGAAAGCCTGCGCGCCGCGATTTCCCAAGGCGGAGGCCTGCAAAGCCGGCTGTCGATCGAGCGGCATAGCATGAGCGACGCGGATGCCCCGCCCGTCACCGTCACGAGCCCGGGCGGCGCCACCCAGACCGTGACGTTGGCGCCCCCCACGGACGGCACGGCCCGGGCCGAGGTTGCAGCCATCGAGCCCGGGGTTTGGCGCGTCACCGACGGCACCCGCACCGTGCTCGCCGCCGCCGCCAGCGCCAACCCGCAGGAGCTTGCCGATTTGCGCGCGACCGCGACCGTCCTGGCGCCCGTGGTGCGCGGCAGTGGCAGCGTTCGCTTTATCGGTGCCGGCATACCGGAGATACGCCGGACCGAACCGGGGCGGGAGGTCGCGGGCAGCACCTGGATCGGCCTACCGGTCCGGCACGATAGCGTGGTGACGGGCGCGGCCACGACACCGCTGCTGCCGCCCTGGGCCGCGCTGCCGCTGCTGCTTGGCACCGTGCTCGTGGCGTGGCGCCGCGAGGGGGCGGGCTGACTGGCCGGAGGGGCGGAAATGGCGTATATGACAATGATGAGAACCGCCATCATTACGGTCTTCGCTTTGGTGTTTGCGCAGCAGGTTGCCCTGGCACAGGCGCCCGCGCGCGCGCCAGGTCCGCAAACGCGCGTGCCGGTGGTCAAAAGGCAGGAGCCGCCGCCCGCCCTGCCCGGCGCCCGGGCCGAGCCTACGACCGTGACTCCGGCGGATAAGTCATCGGCCGACATGCCGCCCAACGAGGCGCTGTTCGACGCCATCAATCGCGGCGACCTGGCAACGGCCATGGACAGCCTGAACCGCGGCGCAGACCTCAACGCCCGTAATGTGCTTGGGCTGACCCCGCTGGACTTGGCGATTGACCTGGGACGAAACCAGATCTCGTTTCTGCTGCTCTCTCTTCGTGGCGGGGCAGGCTACTCGACAAGCGGATCGCCGCCGGAGCCCAAGCCTTCCGGCCCGATGACGCGGGCGCAACGGGTCGCGGCCGCGCGCGCCGCGCGTAAAGTCGGTGGGGCCGAGCCGGATAGCTTCACTGCCGTCGCCGCCCGCCCACCCGCGCCGGCCGCGTTGCCAGCACCCCCGCGTTTTGCCGGCAATGGCGGCGCCCCAGTACCGCAGGCCGGTTTCATGGGCTTCGACACTAATGCCCGACGCTGACGCCTCTGAGGGTTTGCCGAACGAGTCACTCGCGCTACCGATCGATAAGCGTCCTCGTCCGCCGGGCACGGTCCGGCAGTATTGGTCGCTCGCGGGTGGCTACTGGAAGGGTCCGACTGCCCGCACAGCCTGGGTGCTCACGTTCGCCACGATCGGGCTGGTTATCGCGGCCATCACCATCCAGTACGGCGTCAACCTCTGGAACAAGTTCTTCTTCAATGCCATGGAGCAGAAGCAGCAGAACGTCGTTCTCAGCGCCATCGGCCTATTCGCCGTGCTGGCCGTGTCGTCATCTGCGGTGTCGGTATTTCAACTTGTCTGCCGCATGCGACTGCAGGTTCTGTGGCGCCAATGGCTGACGGAGCGGCTGGCGGCCCGGTGGTTGGAGGAGCAGCGCTTCTATCGCCTGAGCATCGCCGCCCCGGACCTCGACGCGCCGGAGTTCCGCATCGCCGATGACGCCCGGATCGCGACCGAGCCGGTGGTGGATTTCAGCACCGGCATTCTGAACGCCTTGCTGACGGCGGTCGTATTCTTCAGCGTCCTATGGACTGTGGGTGGCGATACCGACCTATTCGGCATCCACATTCCGGGCTTCATGGTGTTCGCGGCGTTCGGCTACTCGTTGGTTATGTCCGGCTCCATGGTCCTGTTCGGCCGGCCGTTGATCGCCAAGATCGAGGCCAAGAACAGCGCCGAGGCCCGGCTGCGGACGGAGATGGGCCGGGTACGGGAGAATGCCGAGAGCATAGCCCTGATCGGCGGTGAGGCGGACGAGACACAAGGGCTGAAGGCCACGCTGCAGCACCTTGTCGACGCCTGGATGGTATCGATTCGGCAGTTGGCGCGTATGACGTGGCTGATGGGCACGAACTGGGTCGTGGCCCCGGTCTTCCCGCTGTTGCTGGAAGCGCCGAACTACCTGGCCGGCACGATGTCGCTCGGTTCGCTGATGCAGACCGCGGCCGCGTTCGTGCAGGTACAGGTTGCGCTGAACTGGCTGTTTGATAACTACCCTCGGATTGCCGAGTGGCTGGCCTCGGCCAGGCGGGTCACAGGCTTATGGGCAGCATTTGGTAAGCTCGATCAGTCGATCGGCGACCTACCCGCCGACCGGATCGTGATTTCCGACAGCCCGGACGACGCGCTGCGTCTGGTTGGCCTGTCAGTCGCCCAGTATAACGGCCGGGTCATGATCGATGAGGCCGATACGGCGGTTGAGCGCGGTGACAAGGTATTGCTGACGGGTGAGAGCGGCACGGGTAAGAGCACGCTGATTCGCGCCATTGCCGGGCTATGGCCATGGGGGTCGGGCCAGGTGCTGATCCCGAACGCGGCACAGGTCGCGTTTCTGCCGCAGCGTGCCTACTTGCCCAACGGCACACTACGCCAAGTGCTGAAATACCCGGCCCTCGACGCCGTGGTCGATGACGCTGCGCTGACCCAGGCGCTGGAACGCTGCGGCCTGCATCACCTCGTCGCCCGGCTCGGGGATGAAGACCGATGGGACAAGCTGCTATCTGGCGGTGAGCAGCAGCGGATCGGCTTCGCTCGCCTGCTGGTGCAGCATCCCGACATCGTCATCATGGATGAAGCAACGGCGGCGCTGGACGTGAATAGCCAGGCTAGCATGATGGAGCTGTTCCGCCACGAACTGAAAGACACGACCGTCATCAGCGTGGGCCACCGCCCGGAGCTCGAACAGTACCACACGCGCAAACTGACCCTACGCCGGCATCAGAGTACGGAAGACCTCGATGCCTTGGCGAGCGAACGGCAGCGTCAGTTGTCCCGCCTGCTGCGCCGCACGCTTCGCCCGCGCGCGACGCCCGATCCGTCGCACCCCATTTCCACCTCATGAGGTCCCGATGCGTGTCACCGCCGTCCTGCTCGCACTCCTGATTACAGGTCCCGTCATGGCCCAGTCCCGTCTGCCGACCATTCCCCCAGACAAATACTCGCCGGAGCAGAAGCAGGCCGCCGATGCGTTCCTGACCGCCCGAAAGGTACCGGTTTTCGGCCCGTTCGAGCCGCTGATGCACTCGCCCGAGGTGATGAGCCAGGCGCGGGCCATGGGCGACTACCTGCGGTACAAGTCCAACATAGGCAACACATTGTCGGAGTTGGTCATCCTGATCACGGCCCGGGAGTGGACGCAGGATTTCGAGTGGTACGTGCATGCGCCGATCGCGGCCAAAGTGGGCATCAAGCCGGAGATCATCTCCGCCATCCGCGACGGCCGCCGCCCGGAGGGCATGAATGACGACGAGGCGATCGTCTACGATTTCTCGACCGAGTTGCACCGCAACAAGCGCGTGTCAGACGGGACGTTCGCCCGGGCGGAAAAGCGGTTTGGCAAGCCGGGCGTGGTCGATCTGACCGGCGTCACGGCCTACTACACGCTGCTGGCGATGCAGCTGAATGCGGCCGAGTATCCGGCGCCTGATGGGACGAAGCTGCCGCGCTTTCCGTAGCGCTACAGCTCGCTATGCGGGTTGAAGCCGCGGTCCTCCCAGCACCCGACTGAGTTCTTGAAGCTGAGCTTTGTGCTGGTGCGCGGGCATAGCGGAAGGCCGAACGGGTCCGTCAGCGTCTGCCCGTAATGGTCATGGCGAGCCGCGTCTGCAGGATAACGCGCCGTCGCCATGGCGATACTGCCGCAATAATTGTCCAGAACCCTGCAGAGGATGCGCGCAGGTCGGCGCCCACCCGCTTTAGAAACGTGGCGCTGATCGGCCGATCGCCCACCCAGCCTGCAGCCCTGCCCACATTCGACCCAGCCGGCGCGGCACTGGTCGCAGCCGACGCCGTATCGCCATTGTAATCGTCCTGCCGTTCCATTAATTTGTTAGAGCGGTATTGGATCGAACGGCTTCAGTCGCTCGATAGTTCTGCGTTGTTTACGATGAAGCTAGTCTGGAGATTTCTTCCGAGCCACTTGATCGGAAATTGCTCTAGTGATCGGACGGACGGCCGCGCAGCCGTTTGGTTTCTCCACGCGAGACCTTCGCCTCTACCCGACGCCTACGGGATGCCAGCGTGGGCCGGGTCTTGATACGCGGCGGTTCGCGTATCGCAGCAGCCCGCAGCAACGCCACAACCCGGTCCTGCGCATCTTGCCGATTGCGGTCCTGCGACCGAAAGCGTTGCGCCGTCAGCACCAGCACGCCGTCCTGCGTGACCCGGTTTCCGCCCAGCGCCTCGACCCTGGCCCGCAACCAGGCAGGTAAGCTGCCTTCCCGCCGCAGATCGAGGCGGACCTGCACCGCCGTTGACACCTTGTTAACGTTCTGACCGCCTGGGCCGGACGCGCGGACAAAATTCTCCTGAATCTCGTCCGGGTCGAACGCAATACCGGGCGCGATTTCGATCACAGCAGGACCACTAGCGGTTTACCATTTTTAACGATTGCTCACCATGCCGACCCCGCGCGGATCGTCTAGAACACGTGCAGAGAGTTGGTCCTGTGGTAGTATTTTCATGACATATACAACTGTAACCCGTCGTGCCGTTCTGACCGGGGCTGGGATGAGCCTACTTGGTTCAACCGCCCGAGCGGAAGGGACGGCATTATCGATCGGCTCCGGCACAGCTGGCGGAGTATACTTCCCGCTGGGCCGCGCCATCGCCGGCATCCTGAACGCGTCCCGGCCCGAGCTGAATGCGGCGGTCGTCACGACCCAGGGCTCGATCGAAAACATGGATGGCTTGAGGGCAGGAAAGTTCGGCATCGTGTTTACCCAGGTGGACACGGCGGTCAACGCTGCAGATGGCGAGGACCATTTCGACAAGAAGCCGCTCAAGGTTCGTGCGCTCGCCAACCTCTACTCGGGCCGTATGCAAATCGTGACCGTTGCGGGGTCGGGAATCACCCGGATGTCCGACCTGCGCGGCAAGCGCGTCAGCACCGGCACCCCCAATTCCGGCAACGAGAACATGGCGTACCGCTTGCTGAAAGTCGCAGGCGTGGACCGCATGAGCGATTTCAAGCAGCACGAATACTTGACGCCCGAGGAAGGCACACGGCGCATTTTGGCCGGCGAGCTCGACGCCTACTTCTTCAATAGCGGCATCCCCACGGCAACGATCATCGATCTCGGATCCCGCCCCGGCGTAGAGGTGCGGCTGGTGGACCATGCGGAACTCACAGCCGGCATCGTCGCGCGCTACGGCCCGGTCTACTTCCCCGAAATTATTCCCGTCGGCACCTATCCAGGGCAAAAGACGCAAAATAAGCAGGTCTCGGTTGGTAATATATTGGCAGTCGACGCGGCATTGCCTGATGCGACGGTGACCGCGGTGCTGAACGCCATCTGGATTGGTCGCGCCGTGCTGGGTGAGACCCACAAGGAAGGTAAAAACTTCACGATGGAGGGGCAGAAGACGGCAGCGGTCGGCATCCCCTGGCACCCAGCGGCCGAAGCGTTCTGGATAAAGGAGGGTGCCACGCTTTAACGCAATGGTTGGGGCGGAAGGATTCGAACCTTCGGATGGCGGATTCAAAGTCCGCTGCCTTACCGCTTGGCGACGCCCCAGCACGCTGCACTGATTAGGCGGGGCGGCCCCCGTCCGTAAAGCCCCCGTCTTCGTACGAACGCGTGGCGCTCACCGTCGCGCATGGCCCAGCCCATCGCCACCAGCCCGCCGGTGTTGCACCCACCCGCGCCGCGTCACCCGGGCCGAACAGCCCGTAGCACGTGGCACCCGACCCGCTCATCCGTGCCAGCAGACATCCGGGCTGGGATCGTAGCCAGGCCAACACATCAGCCACAGCTGGGCATAGCCGCAGAGCTGGCGGCTCCAGGTCATTGCGCAGCCCAGACAGCGTCGACACCAGCGCGGCCACGTCGCCCCAGGCGGCCGGCAGCACCGCCGGGTCGGAGAACCCGCCAGACCGGGCCGCGAACACGGCCGGTGTTGCAACCGCCACGCCCGGGTTGACCAGCACCATGTCAAAGGCTGGCAGCACCGGCGCCGGCAGCATCACCTGCCCCACCCCCTGCATGACCGCGGGCACACTGGCGACACATACGGGCACGTCGGCCCCAAGCGTTGCCGCAACCCCCGCCAGCCCCGCCACGCCAAACCCAAGTCCCCACGCCCGGTCGAGCACGCGCAGCGCCGCCGCGGCATCGGCCGAGCCACCGCCAATGCCGCTTGCCACAGGCAATCGCTTCTCCAGCACCAGAGCTGCCCGCGGCACCATCGCCGCCGCTGCCGCGAGCGCCACCGCCGCGCGAAGGACAAGGTTTTCCGGACCCGGCGACAGGCCACGCGCCATTGGCCCGTCGACCGTAAGCGTCAGTGCCGCCGCCGGGCCCGCCCGCAACACGTCGCCGGCGCCCGGGAACACCGCCAGGCTGTCCAGCGTGTGATACCCGTCCGCGCGGCGGCCCGTGACGTGCAGATAGAGGTTAACCTTGGCCGGCGCGGCCTCGGTTAGCATCAGGGCGCGACGTCGTGCAGCCGCGTCTCGATCCGCTCACGCTCCGGGGCGTCGGGGTTCAACGTCAGCGCGCGCCGCCACTGGAACTCCGCCTCCCGCATCCGGCCCATGCCCGCCAACGCGTCACCCAGATGGCCGTTCACGACCGGGTCTGACGGCTCCAGCGCGACGGCGCGCTCCAGCTGCTCCAGGGCCGGCGCGACTTGGCCCTGCATCAGCATGACCCAGCCCAAGCTGTCGACGATCGATCCATCTTGGGGCCGCAGCACCGCGGCCCGCTCGATCATGACCCGTGCCTCGGCCAGGTTGCGGCCTTGGTCGACCCAGGCATATCCCAAATAATTCAGTAGGCTAGGCTGATCGGGCATGAGCTCCAACGCGAACCGCAAATCCGCCTCCGCCCGCGGCCAGTCGCCGGACCGGTCCAGAGCCACCGCGCGTTGGTAATAGAGTGGCCAGGCCGCACGGGCGGGCGATCCCACGCGGGCGATGGCCCGATCGAGCGCGTTGATAGCCTCCGGGTAGCGCTCTTTTAGCCGGTACAGCTCCCCCAGGGTCGATAACGGCTCGGGCCGATTTGGGTAGGCGGTAGCCAGCTGCTCCAGAATTGACGCTGCAGTGTCGGTTTCACCGGCCCGGGCGTACAGCGCCGCCTGCCGCATACGCACGGTAGCAATCAGGGGACTGTTCGCCTGCACGGCGGCCAGCGTCGCCTGCGCCTGCACGCCCTGCCCGGCCCGATCCTGTGTCTCGGCTAAGATCAGCCGGGCTGCGTCAAAACCGGGCCGCAGGTCGAGCGACAGCCGCAGCAACAACAGTGCCGGCTCCGTCGCACCCTGCTGCAGCAAGGCAGCTGCCATCGCCAGATAGGCCTCGGCAATACCATCGGCAGGACCGGACAAAGCGGGCTCGCCAACCGCGGCCTCCAGCGCCGGGCGGGACAGGGCCAGATCGCCCGTCGTGCCCACGGCGTCCCTAATGCTCTCCTGCGCCTCCGTCAGCCGGCCGGACCGGTATTGCCAGTTTGCAATCAACTGGCCAAAACGCAGGTTGCTGGTACCGAACGCGCCCCGCGCAATTTCAAACAGCCGCGCGGCATTTTCCTGCTGTCCGCCCATATCGGCGATTAACGCGCCATGCAGCGCCATTAGTCCGCGTAGGCCCGGGCTTTCGATCCCCGGCTCCAGCGTCAGCAGCGCGGCCTGCGTACGCCCGGCTCCCTGTTGCGCCCACGCGACCACCAACGGACGCAGCACCTGCGACAACGAGGACGGCGCCAAGGCGGTGAACTTACGCTCCGCCTCTGTCCACCGCCCCGCAAGCACGTCTTGGTTGGCCAGCACGAGTTGTGCCGCCGGATTATCCGGTAGCGCTGTCGCCAACCGGATCGCGGCCGGGCGGCCAGCCAGCGTGGCGGCGACGAATGCCTGCGTCGCCACGGCTGGCACGGCCTCGTCCGTTTTGGCCGCAATCTCCAGCCGATCGGCCGCAAAATCCGGATCCATACGCTGCGCCGCGAACCGGCCCGACAAATAGGCGCCAAACGCACCATCCGGCTTCAGCGGCGATCGGCCAGGCGTGTCGTCCAAGCCGAAATCATTCGCGGCACACCCCGTCAGGAGCGACAGCACGAGCAACGTCGACCGGAAATAGGCCAACCGCTACATACCACCCGGATAATTTGGCCCGCCGCCGCCCTCGGGCGTCCGCCAATCGATATTTTGCGTCGGATCATTGATGTCGCATGTTTTGCAATGGACGAAGTTCTGCGCGTTGATCTGCAGCCGGGGCTCGCCCTGCTCCACGCCAACTGCCTCGTACACACCCGCCGGACAGTAGCGACTTTCGGGGCTGGCGTACTCGTTCCAGTTCACGCCCAGCCACCGCTGCGGCTCCTTCAGCACCAGGTGGGCGGGCTGGTCTTCGGCATGATTGGTATTGCTGATGAACACGCTGCTGAGCCGATCAAACGTCAGCACACCGTCGGGCTTAGGATAGGCAATACGCGGTGCGGCGTTGGCGGGGGTCAGCCCCTCGTGATCGGCATGGGCATGGTGCAACGTCCAGGGTGCCCGACCCCGCAACACGAATGTGTCCAGCGCTGAGTACGCGATGCCGCCGAACAGGCCGAGCTTGGCGAAGGCCGGCCGGATGTTGCGGGCTCCGTGCAGCTCGGGGTGTAGCCAGCTCGCCTCGAACTTTTCGGTGTACGACACGGGTTCGGCGGGACTGCCATTTGCCATCGCCTCCGCCACTGCCTCGGCCGCCAACAGGCCGGACTTCATCGCGGCGTGGGTACCCTTGATCTTTGGCACGTTCAGGAACCCGGCCGTATCGCCGATCAATGCGCCACCCGGGAACGTCAACTTTGGCATCGACTGAATGCCGCCCTCACTCAGCGCCCGGGCGCCGTAGCTAATGCGCCGCCCGCCCTCGAAATGCTTACGCATGGCCGGGTGGGCCTTGAACCGCTGCATCTCCTCGAACGGAGACAGCCACGGGTTATGGTAGTCGAGCCCGACGACGAAGCCGTACGACACCAGGTTCTCGCCGAAATGGTACAGCCACGACCCGCCATAGGTCTTACGATCGAGCGGCCAGCCGACGCTGTGTTCCACCAAACCAGGCCTGTGCTGGGCGGCCGGAATTTCCCACAGCTCCTTGATTCCCAGTGCATAGGTCTGCGGGTCGCGGTCGGCGCGCAGGTTAAAACGCTGCTGGACTTGCTTCGTCAGCGACCCTCGGCACCCTTCGGCAAACAGCGTGTACGTGGCGCGCAGTTCCATCCCCGGCTGATACGCGTCGCTGCGCTCGCCCGCCTTGGTGATGCCCATGTCCCCGGTGGCGACACCGCGTACCTGCCCATCCTCGACCAAGACCTCGGCTGCCGAGAACCCCGGGTAGATCTCGACACCCAAAGCCTCCGCCTGCGTGCCCAGCCATCGGACGACGTCACCCAGGCTTACGATGTAGTTGCCGTCATTATGCATCTGCGGTGGCGTAGGCAGGCGGATGGAGCGGGACTTGGTTAAAAACACAAACCGGTCCTCGGTCACTGTCTGCACCAGGGGAGCACCCTGCGCCTGCCAGTCTGGCAGCAACTCCGTCAACGCCCGCGGCTCGATCACGGCGCCGGATAGAATATGGGCGCCGACCTCGCTGCCCTTCTCAACCACGCAGACCGAAGCCTCGGGCCGGAGTTGTTTCATCCGAATCGCAGCCGACAGACCCGCGGGGCCGGCACCCACGATCAGGATATCGAACGACATCTGTTCCCGCTCGGCCACTTGCTCGCTCATCCACTAACCCCTCACTTAGTCCATACGTAGTGCGTCGCGACGGTTGCGCAAAACCCGGCGCGTGTACAATTTCACGCATGTCCTGTCCGCACCCGATCTACCGCCATGGATGACCTCGCCAAGCTCCGACTAATGATGGATTGGGGTGCCGATGAGGCGCTTAGCGACCAGCCCATCAGCCGGATGAACGCCGTACCGGCGGTGCTCTTGGCCGCGCCTGCCGTGCCGGCCGCCCGTGCGGCAGCGCCGGCCGTGCAGTTGTCGTCCGACCTATCCGGCGTGACGACCGTGGCCGCGTTATACGACGCCTGGACCAATTTCGATGGCTGTCCGTTACGAATCACGGCGACCAGCACGGTCCGGCCATCAGGCATGGTCGGCGCCCGCGTGCTGCTACTTGGCGACGCGCCGTCGGCCGATGACGATCGATCCGGTGCAGCGTTTTCCGGCGCGACCGGCGTCGTAGTCGATCATGTGCTGGAAAGCGCAGGACTTGACCGGAACCAAGTCTTGCTCGCGCACGTCGTGCCATGGCGTCCACCCGGCAATCGTCCGCCGAGCGACGCGGAAATGCAGGCCTGCCTGCCGTTCGTGAACCGCCTGCTGCGCCTCTCCGGTGCCACACACGTCGGGCTAATGGGCCAGGCCGCCTGTCGTATGTTGCTGGGAACCGATGCGCGATTATCGCGCCTGCGCGGCCGTTGGCAAGACATGACGCTGTCTGATGGGGGCGCGTCAATGTCCACGCTAGCCATGGCATCGGCAGAAAACTGGCTACGCACCGCAAATAGCCGACGAGACACATGGGCTGACTTTGTTTTACTTCGGAGTACTCTCGACACGTCTGTCTGAAACTTTGATGCCAAAGTTTTCATCGCACGGGCATTGCGTCGCGTTTCCGGCAGGTGTAGCGGGCTGCCGATGAACGCGAGTGGCGCAACAACTTCCAGGCTTCATGCGGCCCGGGCCTTGATCGCCGGCGCCACGTTGTTGGGCTGGGCATCAGCATTAGCTGCGGATCTGTCGGACGACGTGGCACTTGCGATTCCCCGGACTCCGCCCCTGACCGGCGCAATCGCCTTAATTAGGCCATTGGCCCCCAGCGACGCGTTGCGAATGCGGCGGGCGTTCCTTTTGCAATCCCAAGCCGACCTGCCGGGTACATTGAGGGAAGTGGCCGAGGTATCGGACCCGCTACTGCTCGGTCACTTGCTGGCCGATCGCTACCTGGGTGCCATGGCCATCGCCACGCCGCCTAGCGATGAGCAGTTGCGGCAATGGCTGGCGCGGTACGCGGACCTTCCGGATGCCTCGTTAATTTACGCCGCGTTACCCGCGACCGCGAACCCGCGTCCGCCGGCGCCCGTCCCGGGCCGCACCATCACTGTGCCCCCGCCCCCGGCCGACGACGTGGACGGGGCGCTACGGCTGCTGCCCCGCAACCCCATACTTGATCGCTCCGTCCACGAGCCGGCGCGGGCCGGGCGGGCAGACCAGGCGGTACGATTGATCGCACGCACCCGCGGGCTTGATCCGCTGTATGGCGCGCTTCTTCGGGCGGAGGTGGCCCAAATCCTGTTTACCCAAGGTCGCGATGCCGAGGCGCTATCGTTGGCTGAGACGGCCGAACACCAGGCGCGGGGCCGGGTCGGGCTGGCGCCATTCATCGCCGGGCTCGCGGCATGGCGACTGAACCGAATCGATCTCGCACAAACCCAATTCCAGTCCGCTTACGGCGCAAGCCTCATGAGTCCGGGACGTCGGTCAGCGGCCGCGTTCTGGGCGGCGCGCGCCGCCCTGCGTGGGCGGGATTCCGGCGCGTACAGTCCGTGGATGCAGCGCGCGGCGGAGAACCCGCGCACGTTCTATGGCCTGCTCGCGCGGCGTGCGCTTGGCCAGGCCATTCTGACCGCGGACCCGACAGCGACCTGGACCCTCGGTCAGGCTGACCTTGATGCAGTCAGCGCTACGCCGGCCGGCACCCGCGCCTTCGGCTTGCTTCAGGTGGGCCAGCCATCTCGGGCCGAGGCGGAGTTGCGGCGTCTGTGGGCCGATACGCAGGATCAGCCAGGCTACACGCGGGCTATCATGCTGGTGGCGCGCGTCGCGGGGCTAAAGGGCTTGGCGGTGCAGATCGCGGACGCGCTATTGCCGCAGGACGGAATGGAAATGCGGCTACCGGCGGCACGTCTCCAGCCACGGGGCGGGTTCAGAGTCGATCCGGCCCTGGTTTATGCGATGACGCGGCTGGAATCGAATTTCAATCCGACCGCAGTCAGCCGGGCCGGCGCGCGCGGCCTGATGCAGTTAATGCCCATGACGGCCGGATTCGTGCTTGGTCGAAGCACCGCAATGACAGCCGAACTACATGACCCGGCCACCAACCTCGACCTTGCGCAGCGCTACCTCATTCAGATGTCGGAGTACGACGTCGTGCAGTCGGATCTCATTCGTCTTTTGGCAAGCTACAACTCCGGACCCGCCAACCTCGGCCGATGGAGTGCCGAGTTGAAGCACATGGGCGATCCGCTGCTGTTTATCGAAAGCGTGCCCAATGACGAAACGCGTGCCTACATTCCCCGTGTGTTGACCTACACGTGGCTGTACGCGGCTCAACTTCGCCTGCCTTCGCCAAGCCTCGATGAACTGGCGGCCGGGACATGGCCGCGGTTTCACGCGATCTCCGGGCGGCCCGAGATCGGTGGGCGACCCGAAATCGTTGCTCGCATACACTAATGCCGATCGATCTATCTCGACTGTTTGTTCCCGTCGCGATCGCGGTGATGACGGTGTCGGATACCCGTACAGCGGCCGATGACCGGTCGGGCGATGCACTGGCGGGCCGTGTAGTGCAGGCAGGGCATGTTCTGGCAGCGCGTGTGATTGTTCAGGATGATGCCGATCTGATCGAAGCCCAGCTTCGCACCTGGATCGCCGACCCTGCAATCGACTGCGTGATCACGACCGGCGGCACCGGGATTACCGGGCGCGACGTAACGCCCGAGGCTTTCGACCGCGTGTTGGACAAACAGATCGAAGGATTTGGCGAGCTGTTTCGCATGTTGAGCTATCAAAAGATCGGTACGTCTACAATCCAATCGCGGGCAATTGGAGGCGTCGCCGCCGGTACGTACCTATTCGCTCTACCGGGTAGCCCGGGCGCCGTGAAGGACGGGTGGGATGATATCCTGCTCTACCAACTCGACAGCCGCCATCGGCCCTGCAATCTGGTCGAGTTGATGCCGCGGCTACAGGAGCATTTGCGAGCGTAGTCACGTTTTGTTCTTGACGGTGCCACCGCCCACTCGACATGGTGCCATTAGGAACGAAAGGGGATCACGGACATGCCCGACGGCGGACGTCAGCTAACACGGGAAATCGATCCGGACGCGGATGCGGCGTTCGGGGATTGGATTGAGGCAGCGCCGGATCTGGGCCAGCCACCGCAGCGCCGGCCTGGGCGGGGTGCCGTGTCGAACCCGGCGCCACGGTTCGACAACACGCAGACGGTCTCGGTTTCTGATGAGTGGACAACGCTCACAGCGGACCTGCCGCCCCTACAAACTATCCTGTCCCGCGATAAGACCAAAACCGCCATCAGCTGGAACGATAGTCCGGACCTCGGCTTCGACCGTGCCTTAAACCCGTATCGCGGGTGCGAGCATGGGTGCGTGTACTGCTATGCCCGCCCGAGCCACGCCTACCTCGGCTTCTCCCCCGGTCTCGAGTTTGAGACGCAGATCGTTTACAAACCCGATGTCGCGGCGGTGCTGGAGCGAGAGCTGTCCAAGCCCGGCTACGTGCCGCGCACATTGGCGCTGGGGTCCAATACCGACCCGTACCAGCCCGTGGACCGTACGCTGCGCCTGACCCGCTCCGTGCTGGAGGTGCTGGACGGGTTCAATCACCCCGTCAGCATTGTGACCAAATCAGCCGGAGTCCTACGAGACGTGGATATCCTCACCCGCATGGCGGCGCGGGGTCTTGTGCGGGTTTGGCTGTCGGTGACGACGCTGGACGGGGCACTAGCCCGGCGGATGGAGCCGCGGGCTGCGACGCCTGCGCTACGGCTACAGACGATCCGGGCACTACAAGCGGCGGGGGTGCCAATCGGCGTGCTGGCGGCGCCGATGATCCCCGGGCTGAACGACATGGAGCTGGAGCAGATACTGCGCCGGGC
>JANPPS010000060.1:0-3080 GCA_031428635.1 Rhodospirillales bacterium | reverse complement strand
TGGTCGCGATCTCGATCCCGCTCAGGTTGAGTAGCAGCCCGATGACGGTCACCACGATAGTAGCCACCAGCGCCGGCCACTGTGCCATCAGCAACGGCCAGTCGATCGCGGCGATCATCGACGGTGACCACGGCACCACTGGGTGCAGACCCCCTGGCGGTTGGAGAAGCCACCCCGTCGCGCGCTGCTGTCCAACGCTCCATCCAACAAGCTGCGCCCCGGCGTGATAGGCCGCGACCTCCAGCCCCACCAACAGCGGCAACACGGCTGCCTGGGTCCATCGGCGTGTGCCCAGTATCAGCATCGCCGCTGCCAGCAGTGCCGCCCCGATACGACCCAGCACTGCCGGGTCCAGCAGCGATGCCGATGTGAGGCGATGACCCACCGCAACCGCCGCACCGCCTGCCAGCAATGCCCATCCCGTGCCCGACAGCAGTCCCGCGACTACTTGTAGCGGTAGGTAGCGCACGGCCGCCCCAAACCCGGTCGATGCCATGAGCAGCGTCACTACCCCCGTGATGATCGCCGTCAAGGAAAGCCCAGCCATCAGCGTGGCCGACAGCACCGCCTCTGGTCCGCCCGTCAGCCCGGCTGTAATTGCCGCCATTCCGCCGGACAGGGCCACAACCGTCGTGCCCTCCATGCTACTGAATGCGAACGGCAAGCTACCGAACAAGGCCGTCGCCGTGCACAGCACCATGCTGGAGACGAGCAACACGAACAGTCCCTGCGCGGGCACGGTTCCTGGCGCTGCTCCAAACAACAGGGCGGCGTAAGAGAGTGTGAACGTCGCCGTCACGAGTCCGATGACAGCGACGGCCGGGACGTCACCGGCCCAGCTGCGGAAGCCATTGATGCGCCTGGCTGAAGAAATTCCTGCGCTGTTAGACATGGCGGTAAGGCTTGCACATAGGTGCGTGTTTCGGAAGTCTTGTTGCGCCTTATGCTTACTTCCGAGTAATTTCGCCTTGATAAGGTCGCTTATTACCCTCTTCGCCGGAACCGACGCTTGGGTTAGGTTCGAGTAAGGCGGGAGTACGGATGCAGGCCGAAGTCACAAAACGCTATTCGGCCGTGCTTGCCATGGACGTGGCCGGGTACACACGCCTCATGGAATTGGACGAGGCTGGCACCTTCGCCCGGGTCCGCGCCCTTATGGAGGACGTCGTCGCCCCAACAATCGCCGAAACCGGCGGCCATATTGTCAAATACACTGGCGACGGTGCCCTTGTGGAATGGTCCACCGTGCCCGCCGCTGTCCACGCCGCACTGCAGATCCAGGCCCGCAACGAGGCTACGGAGCAAGCTGTCCGGTCCGACCGGCGCGCCCGCATGCGTATAGGACTCAACGCCTGCGATGTCATTGCCACCGGTGACGACATCTTCGGCGAGGGCGTGAACCTGGCTGCTCGGCTGGAGGGCATCGCCGGTGTGGGCGAAGTCTATGTCTCAGCCGCGGTGGCCGAAGGCGCAGCCGGGTCGTGCACTTTCGTCGATCTTGGTGAGCGCCGCCTGAAGAACGTGGCCCGCCCCGTTCGCGTGTTCCGTGCGGCCCGGGCCGCTGACGAGCGTGCCGGCAGCGGTATCCTGCCCGGCGCACCAGGGCTGCATATCGCTGGGTTCGGCGACCGCCCCGCCATTGCCGTACTGCCTTTTAAAGAGAATGGCGGCGACCAAGGCCACTTCGCCGTCGGCGTCACCGAAGGTATGATAACTGCCCTCGCCCGCTGGAACAGCTACCCCGTCATCTCCCGCAACTCTGTCTTTTCCTTGGGCGGCACCGACCTCGATCTCCGCTTGGTCGGCCAGCAGCTCGGGGTCCGGTACGTGGTGGAAGGCAGTCTGCAACGGACCGGGGGCCGCCTACGCACCGTTGTGGCCTTGATCGACGTGGATACCGACGCGACTTTGCTGTCCGAAACTTACGATAGCGACGCGAGTGACGTGCTGATGGTGCAGGACGAGATCGTACGCGCCCTCGTCGGCAGGCTCGAACCCGCCTTGCTACGCCGGGAGCGTGACCGCGTGGCGACCGCGCAGCCCATCAATCCGACGACTTACGAGATGGTTCAGCTCGGCCTGTGGCATCACTACAAATACGACCGCGCCCACAATAAGACGGCGCAAGAGGTGCTGGACCAGGCGCTCAGCCTAGAGCCCGGCAACGTGCAGGGTATGGTGACGCTTGCGCTGACGATCATGCATGCTGCCAACCTCGGCTGGAGCGACGACCGCGAGGGGTCACAAAATCGGGCAATGGCCTTAGCGCGCCAAGCTGTCGCGGCGGCACCCGATGATCCATCGACCAACTTCGCCCTGGGCACCATGTGCCAGAACATGGCGCGGCCCGAAGAGGCGGCCAGGCACCTGCAGGAGGCAATCCGGCTCAATCCAAGCCACGCTTTCGCCCATGCAAACCTGGGGTACGTCTATTGCTTCATGGACCGGCCCGACGAGGCGTTGCCGGAATTCGAGCTCGCCTTTCGCCTGAGCCCTGGCGACCCGCGACGTTTCATCTGGAGTCCGGGCTTGGCCGCCAGCCACTATTTAGCCGGGCGCCACCGCGCGGCGCTGGTGGCAGCGCACGAGGCACTTCAGCTCAACTCCCGGCACCCGGTGGCGCTGCGCTACCTCGTCGCATCGCTGGGCGTAATGGGCCGCGCGGCGGAAGCCCGGCCGGCGCTGGCGATGCTGGCGACCATCGATGGCAACCTGGCCGGGTCAGCCGCTCACCTTTATCGGTCCTACAACAAGGCTGCTGCCACTAAGCTGCTCGACGGCCTTCAACGCGCTGGCTTCGCGTAACGCGCAATTGAGAGCGGGGTCACGCCACAGAACGGGCAGAATAGCACGCTTTGTGGAACCGACCGGGAACACTGGCCCTGGATGGCCTGTCCCAATTGAACTCGCTCAGTGCGAGAGCGTGTAGCCCATTGATTTTATTAAGGACCGCCCAGACCCAAACAGACTAAAGTTCATTTGGGGCAGTCACTGAGTTCCATATTTTTTCGGGACGGATAGAAGAATTCTTGCGTTATGTCAAAAACTTAAGCGTCTAACCGTGCTATTCTACCCGTTCT
>JANPPS010000059.1:0-14542 GCA_031428635.1 Rhodospirillales bacterium | reverse complement strand
CTGCGCCGTCGCCGAGCCAGGGGCGCAGCAGGGCGGCAGTCTCGGCCGGGTCGAGCGCGTGGGGCGTGACCAGCCCGGGGATACGCTGCAGCCGGTCCAGTGTGCGTGCGGCGGCGTCGGGCGTCACGGCGATCGTGACGGTGGGGGCGACATCGGCTTGCCAATGCTGGGCCACGCCCGCGCTGGCGCCGGCCCCTGCTACCGCCAGCGCCGCCAGGAACGCCATCGCGCCCACCAGCCACGGCACCGCCCGGTCCGCCGCCGCGGTACCGAGGCCAAGCGGGTCAGCCGTCATCCTGCACCAGCATGCCGCCCGCTAGTGCCAGGATCGGCGCGGGATGCCGGTCGACGAGGGGCAGGCTGTGCGTGGCCACGATCACGGTCGTTCCCTGCCGGTTCATCTCCTGCAGCAGCTGCATCAGGCGCCCGGCCTGCACGTCATCGAGGTTACCTGTCGGCTCGTCGGCCAGCAGAAGCCGGGGGCGGGCGATGACGGCGCGGGCGATGGCGACGCGCTGCTGCTCACCCCCCGATAGTGATTCAGGGATGGCGTTCATGCGGGTACCGAGGCCGACCCAGCCCAGCAGGTCCACAACGTCGGCACGAATGCTGGCATCGTTACGGCCCGCCAGTCGCAGCGGCAGCGCCACGTTGTCATAGGCCGACAGATGCGGCAGCAGCCGAAAATCCTGAAACACCATGCCGATCTGGCGTCTCAGCCGGGGCAGGGAGGCGCGCCGGGCACCGGCAACGTCGTGGCCCAGGAACTCTAGCCGCCCACGCTGCGGCCGGGCCGTTAAATGCAGAACGCGAAGCAGGCTGCTCTTACCCGCGCCGGAGGGTCCCAGCAGCCAGCGATACCCGCCTGCTGGCACGCTGAATGTCACGTCTGCCAGTGCGGGTGGACGCCTATCCGGGCGCCCATCCTGGCGCCCACCCGGGTATTCGAGCCAGATCCCGTCGAGCCGCAGCATGGTCCCCGCCGGTTCCCAACCATTCGGGCCCGGAGTATCACGACCCATGCGAATCGTCTGCCCATCCTGCGCCGCGACCTACGACGTGCCCGACGAACGATTGGTGCCCGGTCGCGCGGTACGCTGTGCCGGCTGCGGGGCAGGATGGACGCCCCGGCTATTACAGGCGGCCATGCCGGTGCCTGTGCTGATGCCGGTGCCGGAGGAGCCTGAGCCGGCAATCCTGACGGAGGCGGCGGACGAGTCTGCACCGCCCGACCCGCACCCGGTATCTCTGCCTGTTTCCCCCGCCGGTCGCCGGCTGTCGCGCGCCGTTGCGGCCGGATGGGTCGCGACCGTACTCATTGTTGGTGGCGCGGCGTGGGCTGGCGTGACCCGGCGCGACAGCGTCATGCAGGCCTGGCCGCCGACGGAGCGGATCTATGCGGCGCTCGGTCTACACCGGCATTAGCCGAATGAAGTGTGCCTCCGCCGGGGTTTAGCCCCCAGTGGGCGCGGAAACGGCGCAGAATTTTTGGTTGATTGCCGCGTAGCGCACGGAATTGTCTACCGCGTATTACGGCGATATTTGTCCCGTCGATTACGGCACTGGTCATCAGCAAGAAGACCGGCGCGGCACTGCCCGACGTGCCGCCGCGACAAAACAACGACCGCGTCTTTATCCGCAACCGAAATCGGACGCGACAGTCGCGAGGCTAGAAAACGTTAGCGGAAGGGCGCCAGTAGGCGGTCGATGTACTCCAGCTCCGGACGTGGGCGGGTGCGATCCTGGCCGCGCTGCCGTAGCTCGTCTTGCAACGCGCGGCCGCGGGCGGCCTCCATCTGGTCGGGAACCCGAACATCGCCGTCACTGGCACGACCGTTCACGCCGGTGCTGCGACCGAGCGGATCGCGGCCCTGCGCCGTGCTGCGGCCATCCCGGCCGCCCGGGCCGCCCGGCTTACGTCCGCCGGGACGATTGGCGGGCCCAGGGCCGTTACCGGGCTGACCCGCCGCACCTTCACCGCCGTTCCCTTCGCCCTCCCCCTCGCCCTCACCGTCGCCGAATTGTTGCGCCAGTTGCTGCGACATCGACTGCGAGCCCTTTTGCAACGCGGCGATCGCCCGCTGTTGCGCGGCGGCTGCCTGCCCATCGCGTCCTGCGGCGAGCGCCTCGGCAGCGTCACGCATGGCCGTATCGGCCTCACCGAGCGGGGCGGGGATCTGCCCTGTTAGATCGCCAAACTGCTGCATCATCTCACCCAGCACGCGGCGAAGCGCCCGCTGCCGCCGCTCATCCGCCTGTCGTTCCGGCGGGGGGGAGCCGGGGGTACCGGCGCGCGCTGTCGTACTGTCCAGCACAGCACCCTCCCGCTTCAGGATATCCTGCGCGACGTCCATCTGCTGGCGGCCGGCCTCCCGCTTGGCCGCATTTGCCGGGTCGCTGGGGGTGGCGTTTTGAAGCATCTCGAGCTGCTTCTCGAGCTCTGCCATTTCTTTCCGCGCATCGTCCATCCGGCCTTCACGGGCCGCGGTCTTCAGCCGGTCGGCGCTGCGGTTCAGATCGCGTGGCGTGGGCGACGGGCGACCAGGCTCGGCTTGTTCGCGCGGTTGCTCGGCCAGGGCGTCCAACTCGCGGGTGATCGCATCACGCAGGGCCTCGATCCGGGCATCGAGCTCGGCCTTCACGTCCGGGTTGGCCTCGGGCGCCAGCGCCTCCTGCACGGCCTGCTCAGCCTCCGCTACCTCACGGCTGGTGCGATCGAGCGTGTCTTCCTCCAGCGTCAATGCTAGCGCCCACAGCCGGGCCTGCGCTTCGTCGACCGTGTTCGCCTCATGACCGTGTTCCAGCAATGATGCGGCGGCGCGCAAATTCACGTTCAGCGCGGGCGGCAGGGTGGCCCAGGCCTCGGCCGCTGCTAGGGCGTCGAGTGCGATCAGCGCCGGATGCCGGGCGTCACTATCGGCCGGGTCGATCAGACTGAGGTCACGGCGGATCGTGACGATGGCCTGGGCAAGCGCGTTCTTGAACTCCCGCACCGGAAGGGTGATCGGTGCCGCAGCACTGCGCCCGGTCTGGTCCAGCGCGTCGCGGGCGACGACCTGCGCCGTGACCGGCAGGCCCGCCCAGGGGTGCGCGGTCAGATCGGCCAGCGTTGTGCCATGGGCGGCCCGGCCGCGCACGGCGGGCAGTGCCACGACGGAGGGCGGGGCGGCGGGGCGGGGCACCAGCCGTAGCTCCACCCCCACTGAGACCAGGCCGTAATCGTCCGACGCGTCCCACGCCATGCGCACCTGCGGGGCGACGCGGCCCGAACCCTGCGTGGGCGCTGGCGGCTCCGTCCACTGCGCCTGGGGTGCCATGTCGGGGATGATAGTCACCGTCCACGCTGCCAGCACTTGGCCCCGTCGGCGCACGCTGACCGGGCCGGGCGCATCCAGCACGTGGTCAGCGGTAAAGCTGGTCCGATCGAGCGGCTGAAACGCCACCGACGCGGCGTTGACCAGCAGGGTGGGCACCGTTTCTGACCCGGTGACGCTGACCGTCAGGCGAGAGCCGATCGGGGCATTCAGCGTGGGCCCGGTCACGAGCCGGGGCGGCAGTCCGGTATACGCGGGCGGCCGCAGCCAGGCCTGCACAGTGACGGCGGGCGTCGTCGGGCCAGGCCAGCCAGGGGCAATACCGCGCCACAGCCGGGAGCCGGTGTCCGGCCCGGCCACGATCAGGGCGGCGCCGAGGCCCACAGTCACAAGCCCACGCAGCCCGAACCGGTCGGCCCCGGCAATACCTGGCCGTACCGACCCGGCCCGTAGCCGGCCCAAAGCGAGCCGAGTGCGGCGCACATGCTCGGTCCACACCGCGGCGTCGGCGCCGGGTGCCGGACGGTCCGCGAGGGTCACCAGGGGGCGGTGTTGCAGGCCGGTCGCGTGTTCGATCCGTCGGTCGATGTCGGCAGCCGTGGGGCGGGCGATACGCAGCGCACGGGTGGCGAGGCCAAAAACCGCCAGTACGGCGCCTGCGAGAACCAGCGTGGGAGCATATGGCGATAGCGCCCCGATCCAGCGTGGCCCGTCCAGCAGAGACCAGACGGCATAGAGTGCCACGGCGATCGCGGCTGGCCACAGCGCGCGGGCGAGGCGTTCGACCCACAGCGCCGCCCGGGCGCGCCTGCGGGCGCGGGCGACGATTGCCGTGGGGGTTATGCTAGCCAATCCGGCACCGTTTCATCCGCCCATAGCCGCTCGATCGGTTGGCGCGGCCGGATCACGGACCAGCGCTCGCCATCGACCATCACCTGCGCCGCCAACGGTCGGGCGTTATAGGTGGAGCTCATGACCGCCCCGTAGGCGCCGGTATCCAGGATCGCGAGGCGGGCGCCGGGAGCGAGCGGCGGCATCGGGCGCTGGGTGGCCAGCACGTCACTACTCTCACATACGGGGCCGACCAGATCCGCCGGGGTGTGGGCTGCCCGGGCGTCCACGGCGCTGAGCGGCACCACGCCATGCCAGCTATCGTACAGGGCCGGGCGCAGCAGGTCGTTCATGGCGGCGTCCAGCACGACGAAGCGCCGGGCGGCGTGCTTCACCAGTACGACCGACGCCAGCAATAGCCCGGCCGGGGCCACGAGCCAGCGCCCCGGCTCGATCGCCAGCCGTACGTCCAGCCCCCCGAAGGCGTGCTGGATCGCGCCGGCCAGCGCCTCCGGCAATGGCGTGGCCTCTCCCCGGTAATCGACGCCCAGGCCGCCGCCGCAATCGACCGTTTCGACCGTGCCGCCCGCCGCTTGTATCGCGCGCACCAACGTGACCACGCGGGCGAAGGCAGCGCGAAAGGGCAGCATGGACAGTATTTGGCTGCCGATATGCACGCTGATACCGACCGGGCGCACACCCGGCAGGGTAGCGGCGTGGGCATACAGGGCCGCCGCGTCGTCATAGGCGATGCCGAATTTGTTATCGGCGCGGCCGGTCGTGATCTTCGCGTGTGTGCCGGCGTCGACATCCGGGTTGATGCGCAGCGCGACCTGCGCCACTTGCCCGCGCGCGGCCGCGATGGCGCCGAGCATGGCCAGTTCCTCGGCACTTTCGACATTGAATTGGCCGACGTGGTGGTCGAGTGCCAGCGCCAGATCGTCCGCTGTCTTACCCACGCCCGCAAATACGATATGGGCGCCGTCGATCCCGGCCGCGCGGGCCCGCAGGATCTCACCGCCACTTACCACATCGACCCCGGCGCCAGCCTGCCGCACCAGGTTCAGCACGGCCAGGTGATCATTGGCTTTCATCGCGTAGTGAATGCTGACCGGACGGGCGGCGAACGCCTGCTGCAGCGCCTGTAGCCGCGACCGGATCGTGTTGGCCGAAATAACCCAGGTAGGGGTGCCGACCTGATCGGCGATGGCGTTCAGGGCTACACCATCCAAAAGCAGCCCGTCCATGGCGTGCATACGTAAATGCGAGCGCGCGGCCATAAGCTCGGCCGGTGTCGGATCGGTGTCGGCGGGATGGGGTGAGACCTGCATCCCACCAGAGTTAGCATGGGTGCGGCGGCGGGGAAGAGGGCCCGTGTGTTATGTTGCAGTGCAGCATACAGAGGCCGAGGCTTTCGGCTTTGATCGCGGGCGAGTTGGACGCGATGCGGTCGCCGGCGGTCTCCTGCTTAAACGGTGGTGTTAGCGGTTGTAAGTCTGTGCAGTTCGGGTCAGCCCTGGTCCCTTAGCCCAGCCATCCAGCACGACCATGCCCGGCAGGCTTGGCCGGAACCAAACCCTATCGCGACGGATAGCTCCGCATATAGGAAATGTCCTCCGCCGGACCCGGGGCGGTCGGCGCTCCCTTTTTACCGCATGCCGCCAGCAACCCGATCGCCAGCGCCAGGGTGAGCAGGCGGGTTATTTGGTCACCACGCCGAACTTCCCGCCCTGCATGGCCAGGACGACCACACCCTCCGTGCTGGCCGGGTCACGGCCGGCGGTGAAGGAGAAGGGGCCCATGACGCCGGTGTATTTCGTGGCGAGCAGAGCCTCACGGATCTTGTCCGGTTCGGCAGCACCGGCACGCGTGATGGCGTCGGCCAGGATGTGCAGGCAGTCATAGGCCTGGGCCGCAAACTGATCCGGGTCCTTGTTGAAGCGGGCACGGAACTTGGCCACGAAGGCCTCGTTCGCCGGATCCTGCTTACCCAGGAACCACGGGCTGCCAACGAGCATGCCGTCGGCTGCAACCCCCGCGATCGTTCCCAATTTCGGCGAATTACTACCGTTACCGCCGACGAACAGCGTCTCGGGGCCAAAGCCCAGCTGCCGCGCCTGCAACAGGACGCCGGATGCAGGCTCGACCAACGCGGAAATGCCGATCGCATCGGGCTTGAGGCCCTTAATCTTGGTCAGCTGCGCGCTGAAATCATTGTCTTTGCTGCCGAAACTCTCGATGGCTACGATCTGGAGGCCGGCCTTTTCGGCGGTGGCCTTCATCGTGTCGAAGCCCGACTTACTGAACGCATCGTCGTTGGCGTACATGAGCGCGATCGTCTTCACGCCACGGCCCTTGGCCAGTGCAAGCGTGACGGGGATCACGTCCGTCTCCGGCAGGCTGGTTCGGAACACGTACGGCCCGATCTCGGTAATGCCGACGGCGGTGGTGCTGGTGCCGATGATCGGGATTTTGCGCTCGTTCGCCACGGGGCCCACGGCAAACATCTCGTTACTGAGGGTCGGGCCGATGATGGCGACGACCTTGTCACGGCCGATCAGTTTGCGCGCGGCATTGATGGCTTGGTCCTTGTTGCCGGCACTGTCCTCGATCGTCAGTGCGACCTTGCGGCCCAGCACGCCCTGTTCATTGATCTCGTCCAACGCCAGTTCAAGCCCGGAGCGGATCGCGATGCCATACGCAGCGCTGGGGCCGGATAAGATTTCGATGGCGCCCAGCTGGATCGGCGCCGGCTGCGCGTGTGCTGCCAGGGGCGACAAGACGGCAGCGGCCAGCAGCATGCGACGGAACATCGGCGTCTCTTCCCCTTTAATTGCGACGGACCGTAGCCGAAGCGGGCACGCATGGCTACTAACGGCCAGCCTGGAGCATCGCCAATGACCGACACCCCGCCCGACCGCCTGAGTAATAACCCCGACAGCCCGTTTTATGACGAGCCGCTGCTGACCCGCGGGATCGGTATCCGCTTCAAGGGCGTCGAGAAGACAAACGTCGACGAGTATTGCGTAAGCGAGGGCTGGGTGCGGGTGACGGTCGGCAAGGCGGTTGACCGGTTTGGGCGGCCGATGACGATGAAGCTGCAGGGTATAGTCGAGCCGTATTTCCGGGACGACACCAGCAGTTCGTAGGCGCACGGTCGGTGACGCTGCGTATCGCGACCTGGAACATCAACTCGCTACGGCTGCGGGCGGGATTGTTGCAGCATTTGGTCGACGCACTCGCGCCCGACGTGATCTGCCTGCAGGAGACGAAGGTACCGGACGAACTGTTCCCCGACGATGCGCTTGGGGCACTTCGGTACCCGCACGTGGTTCGCCGGGGAATGAAGGGCTATAACGGGGTGGCGATACTATCGCGGGTACCCCTGGTGCTGGACGACGTAACACCCGATTGGTGCGGGCGTGGCGACTGCCGGCACGTGGCTGCGCGCCTAGACGTACCCGGCGGATTGATGCTGCATAATTTCTACGTGCCCGCGGGGGGTGACGTGCCGGATCCGGACGTGAACGCCAAATTCGCGCACAAACTGGCCTTCGTCGCGGAGGCGACAGCCTGGTTCGCAGCGCACCCGCCAACCCGGTCCATCTTGGTCGGCGACCTGAATATCGCGCCGCTCGAGCAAGATGTGTGGAGCCACAAGCAATTGGTCGACGTCGTAAGCCATACGCCGGTCGAGGTGGCGGCGATGGCGGCCTGGATGGCGACGGGCTGGGTGGACGCAATGCGCCATTTCGTACCGACCGAGGAGAAACTCTACACCTGGTGGAGCTATCGCAACCGCGACTGGCGCGTGAATAATCGCGGGCGACGGCTGGACCATGTCTGGGCGACGCCGGAATTAGTGCTGCAAAGCATGCAGGTGCTGACGGCCGCACGCGATTGGGAGCGGACGAGCGACCACGTTCCGGTGTGCGTCGCGATCGCTTGACGGGTGCGGCCCGGGTGGACGATCATTCACCGATGATCACGTCCGTCCAATGGCAGTCCACCACCGCGTCCCTGTCCGGCACGGGTGCCATTTTGCGCCAGATCGTGATCCCTGCCGGTACGATCGCGGCGCGCCATCATCATGATAAGGAGCAGTTCCTGTTCGTCGCCAGCGGCGGTGGCACGTTGCAGTGCGAGGCCGGGGCGATCGTTCTGGCACCTGGCGTCGCGCTGCATTTGCCGGCTGGCGACTGGCACAGCGCGGCATTCGATGTGGGCACCGTTCTGATCGAGCTGAACCTGACCTAATCCAAGTGCCCCCTATAAAACGTTGCAATTAAGATATAAAATGGCCTACGGTTTCGTACCTTTATAGGGGGCACCGATGCTTCGGTATCTACTGACAGCCGTCCTGCTCATAGCCGCCCGACCCGCGCAGGCGCAGCAAGAACACACGCACGCGGCAGTTGAGGGTCACCTCGGTACCGTCGCGTTTGCCAATTCCTGCACGCAAGCGGCCCAGGCCGATCTGCTTCGCGGCGTCGCGATGCTGCATTCGTTTTGGTATTCCGCCGGTGAAGTAAGCTTCCGCGCCGCGCTGGCAACCGACCCGGCATGCGCCATCGCCGAATGGGGCATTGCGTCATTGATGATGGACAACGCCCTAAACGGCGCTGGATCGAACCCGGTCGAGGCCGTGAAGGGGCAGGCGGCCCTCGCGCAGGCCCGCAGCATTGGCGCGTCGACGCAGCGCGAGCGGGACTACATCGAGGCCGTTGGTGCCTACTACCGGGATTTCGCAACACGGCCCGAACGCGATCGCCAGGCAACTCGTGCCAGCGCGTATGAAGCACTGGCGGCAAAATACCCGGACGACGACGAGGCCCGTATCTTCAGCGCGCTTTACATCGCCGCCACGCAGTCGCAGTCCGACCAGACATACGCCGCCTATGCCCGCGCCACCGATATCCTGGAACCGCTATTCCGCAAATACCCGGACCATCCAGGGATCGCCCACTACATGATCCATGCCTACGACGCGCCCCCGTTGGCGGCGAGGGGGCTGGCGGCTGCACGGGCCTATTCGGCGATCGCGCCCGACGCCCCGCACGCCCAGCACATGCCGTCGCATATTTTCACGCGCGTCGGCGCCTGGACCGAGTCGATCGCAAGTAATGAGCGCGCGTTCACCTCGGCGCTGGCAGGTGGCGAGTTTAGCGAAAGCCAGCATGCGGCGGATTATTTGGTGTACGCCGACCTTCAACTGGCCCGCGACGAGGCTGCGGCGGCGGCGGCGCGCGCGGCAATGGCTGTGATCATCCCAGCGCCCGTTCCCGCGGTTACGGTCTATGCCCGCGCCGCGATGCCTGCCCGGCTGCTGCTCGAGCGTGGAGATTGGCAGGGCGCGGCACAGCTGCCCGACGTCGCGACCGGTCAATTATTCGGGGCAGATGCGCTGACATTGTTCGCCCGGGCGATCGGGGCTGCCCGGTCTGGCGATGCCGATGCAGCGTCGCGTAATGCCGAGCAACTCGGTACGGTTCAGAAAGCGCTTGCCGCTGCCGGCGACACGTATTGGGCGAGCGAGGTCGGTATCCAAGCGGCCGCCGCGACGGCCTGGGCCGCCTATGCGCGTGGCGACAAAGACGCGGCGTTGGCCGGCATGCGCGACGCGGCCGATCGTGAGGACCGGCAGGAGAAGCATATCGTTACCCCTGGCCGGATACTGCCGGCACGGGAACTGCTCGGTGACATGCTCATGGACGCCGGGCAACCGATGGGGGCGTTGGTAGCGTATGAAGCGTCATTAGTGCGGGAACCGAACCGCTTTCGCGGGGTGTATGGCGCGGCCCGGGCCGCCGAGGAAATGGGGGACCGAGGAAAGGCCACGATTTACGCGCAGAAGCTGCTCGATCTGACCAAGGGCTCAGTAACAGCGCGTCCAGAGTTGGTCTGGGCCCGCGACTTGGTTGGGTAATGTAGAGTAAACGAAAAACGCGGCTTTCGTGCGACCGTGGATAGGATCGCACGAAAAAGATCGCCGTTGCAGCTATACCCTAAGGTAGGCGCTGTTTCCGGATGATACCAACTGCCGGAAACTACCGGGCAGAGAGCGACTAACCGGTACGGTCGGCAATAAGCTCTTTGATCTTGCCGATTGCCTGCGCCGGGTTAAGCCCCTTCGGGCATGCCTGCGTGCAGTTCATGATCGTGTGGCAGCGGTACAGCTTGTACGGGTCCTCTAGCGCATCCAATCGGTCGCCAGTCGACTCGTCCCGGCTATCCGCGATCCAGCGATAGGCTTGCAGTAGCACAGCTGGGCCCAGGTACTTGTCGCCGTTCCACCAATAGCTGGGGCAGGACGTGGTGCAGCAGAAGCACAGAATGCACTCCCACAATCCGTCGAGCTGCGCGCGCTCCTGCTTGCTCTGCAACCGTTCGGCGTCCGGCGGGGGCGGCGTATCGGATTTCAGCCACGGCTCGATGCTGCGCAGCTGGGCGTAGGCTTGACTGAGGTCCGGCACCAAGTCTTTCACTACCGCCATGTGCGGCAGCGGATAGATGCGTACGGCACCTTTCACCTCGTCATGGCCCTTGAGGCACGCCAGCGTGTTACCGCCGTCGATGTTCATGGCGCATGAGCCACAAATGCCTTCCCGGCACGAACGGCGGAACGTGAGGGTCGGGTCGACCTCGTTTTTGATATAGATCAGCGCGTCGAGCACCATCGGTCCGATCTTATCAAGATCGAGCTGATAGGTGTCGACCGACGGATTAGCGTCGTCATCAGGATTCCAACGGTAGACGCGGAATTCCTTCGTGCGCGTGGCCCCCGGCGCGGCCTTAAACGTGCGGCCGACGCCGATCTTACTGTTCTTGGGAAGCGTGAAGGTTGCCATTGCCTTAGTCCTAGTAAACCCGCTTCTTCGGGGGGAACACGCTAACCTCGTTCGTCAATGTCTGCATCTTGACCTCACGGTACCCGATCGACACGTCGCCGTTTGGCTTGCACCAGGCGAGGGTGTGCTTCATCCACTCCGCGTCGTCGCGATCCGGATAATCGTCATGGGCGTGGGCGCCGCGGCTTTCATGCCGGTTCTCGGCGCTGACCATCGTCGTCATGGCGTTGCCCATCAGGTTGTCGAACTCCAGCGCCTCGACTAGATCGGTGTTCCAGATCAGACTACGGTCGCTGACGCTCATATCGTCCTTGCCGGTCCAGAGAGCCTTCATTTTACCGACGCCCTCCTTCAAGCTGTCGGCGTTGCGGTACACGGCCGCATGGGCCTGCATCACCTTCTGCAACTCGAACCGCATCGCGCTGACCTTCGTGTCACCAGACGCGTTGCGGGTGCGATCAAACCGGTCCAACGCATTCTCGCCAGCGCGTGACGGAAGGGCCGGCTGGCTCGCGCCGGGCTTCAGGATCTCACTAGCGCGGTGGGCGGCGGCCCGGCCGAATACGACCAGGTCCAGTAGCGAGTTGGTACCCAGCCGGTTCGCACCATGCACGCTCACGCAGGCAGCCTCACCAACCGCCATCAGGCCGGGGACGATCGCGTCGGGGTCACGCGCGGTCGGACGCAGAACCTCGGTCCGGTAGTTCGTGGGAATGCCGCCCATGTTATAGTGCACGGTCGGCAGCACTGGTATCGGCTCCTTGGTCACGTCCACGCCCGCGAACACCTTTGCCGTTTCGCTGATGCCGGGCAGCCGCTCATGTAGAAGCTCGGCGCCCAGGTGCTCTAGGTGCAGGTTGATGTGGTCCTTGTTCGGACCGACACCGCGGCCGGCGTTGATCTCTAGCGTCATCGAACGGCTGACCACGTCGCGGCTGGCCAGATCCTTGGCCGTCGGAGCGTAACGCTCCATGAAGCGCTCGCCCTCGCTGTTGGACAGGTACCCGCCTTCGCCGCGGCTACCCTCGGTGATCAGACAACCCGAACCGTAGATGCCGGTCGGATGGAACTGCACGAATTCCATGTCCTGCATCGGGATGCCGGCGCGGATGGCCATGCCGTTGCCGTCGCCGGTGCACGTGTGAGCGCTCGTGCAGCTGAAGTAGGCTCGGCCGTAACCGCCCGTTGCCAGCACAGTCTGCTGCGCGCGGAAGCGGTGCATGGACCCGTCTTCTAGGCACCAGGCCATGACGCCACGGCAGGCGCCTTCCTCATCCATAATAAGGTCGAGCGCGATGTACTCGACGAAGAACTCGACCTGGTGCTTCAGGCTCTGCTGATAGAGCGTGTGCAAGATCGCGTGACCGGTGCGGTCGGCGGCGGCGCAGGCGCGCATCGCCGGGGCCTTGCCGTATTCGGTCATGTGGCCGCCGAACGGGCGCTGGTAGATGCGGCCATCCTCGGTACGGCTGAACGGCACGCCGTAATGCTCAAGCTCGTACACGGCCGGAATGGCTTCACGGCACATGTACTCGATCGCGTCCTGGTCACCGAGCCAATCCGACCCCTTAACGGTGTCGTACATGTGCCAGCGCCAGTCATCCTCACCCATGTTGCCGAGTGCGGCGCCGATGCCGCCCTGGGCTGCCACAGTGTGGGACCGGGTCGGAAACACTTTTGTCAGGCATGCCGTCCGCAGCCCGGCGGCACCCATGCCCAGCGTGGCGCGTAACCCGGCCCCGCCTGCGCCCACGACGATCACGTCATACGTGTGGTCAGTGATGTTATAGGTCTGTGAAGGCTTCGACATCGCGTTCATACGGATCGCCTTAGATAAGAGCCAGTTTCAGTACAGCCACGCCCGCAATCAGACCCAGAAGACCCGAGACGGCCTTCACACCCAGGATCGAAATGCTGCGCATCCGTTGACTATGAACATAGTCCTCAAGCACGACTTGCAAACCCAGCGCCATGTGGTGGAACGTCATACCGACCAGCGCCAGCAGCAATGCGGCATTCACGGGATTGCTAGCCCAGCTGGCGACGTCTTCCTGCGGGCGTCCGGCCAAGTGCAGCATCGCGTAAATGAACCACAGCGTAAGCGGCACCAGGGCGATGCTCGTCAGCCGCTCGGCCAGCCAATGATGAAGGCCGCCACCGGCACCTAGTCCTTTTGCGCGGCCGAGCTGGCTGCGCCGGACCTTGATCTCAATCGCTTCTTTCATCGCAGCACCAGCAGGCCCACAGCCCAAATCAGCACGGTGCTGACGCCGGTTGCGACGACGGTGCCTAGGCCCGTGATCCGCATTTGCGGAAGCCCGTATCCGTAGCCCGCGTCCCAAGCCAAATGCCGTAAGCCGGCGAAGAAATGGTACATTAGCGACGCGGTCCAGCCGAACAGCACGAAGATGCCAACGAACGACCCGAGGAATGCGCTGACGGTCGCGTAGGCTGATGGTCCACTGGCCGCGGCCACCAGCCACCACACGAGCAACGCGGTGCCGGCGGAAATGGCGATGCTCGTGACCCGGTTCATGATCGACAGCACCGATGACAGCTGCGGCCGATACACTTCAAGGTGTGGAGATAACGGGCGTCGCACCGTCCGCCCGTCGGACGTATGGGCCACCATCAGCGCTTCGCGGGCGTCTTTCATTGGGTGTCGTGGCCTTCGCACATGCAGCACATATAGATAGGTTCGGTGGGTTAGGCGGTCAATCGAATCGGCCGCGCGCCCGGATCAAAATTGCGGCCTGTTCGTCGGCTGCCGCTGTCCCCCATTGGGTAATTTCATCCAACGTGCGCCCGCAACCGCGGCAACGCCCATCCGCGATGGTACAAACGCCAATGCAAGGTGAGGGGACGGGTTCGGCTTCGATCGTGGTCGGCATTGGCGGCTGGACCTTCGCACTTTGACGCGACACGTTCTATCCCAAGGACCGATCCGATGCCCAGGAGCGCGCGTTAGCCAGCCGGCAAGCCACGTCTATCGAGATCAATGACACGTCCTACCATACCTAGGTGATCACGAGCGCCGCCGCCTGGCGCGCGACGGCACCGGACGTGTTGGTGTTCGTGGTCACCGTGCCCCCGCGCCCTGATGGCCAACCTGCCCACGCTCCGGTCCGCGCTGGGCTCGGCTGTGCCGGCCCATAATGCCGGCCAGCCGCGCGACCGCTTCGTTTACTGTATTGGCGACAACACGGTCTGCGCTCCCGGCTCCGCCCGCGCCCTGCTACAACGGCTGACATGAGTATGCCGCTACCCGACTCGCTGCTGGCCCGCATCGCTGCATTGCGGGCTAAAACAACCGACCGTGGCTGCACCGAGCACGAGGCGCTGGCGGCGGCTGCGAAAGTGTCGGAACTGCTGGACCGTCACGGCCTGACGCTTACCGAGATCGAGCTACGCGCCCAACCCTGCGAGCGCCGGATGATCGCCACGCCGCGCGCCCGCCCGGCGCCGTTTGACGAGTGCGGCCCGGCCGTCGCGGCCCTGTTCGACTGCCGGTTTTGGATGGAAACGAGCGTGGCTGACAATCAGCGCCGC
>JANPPS010000058.1:0-3412 GCA_031428635.1 Rhodospirillales bacterium | reverse complement strand
GCGGTGCGCCTGGCGGACATGGATGCGGCAGGGATCGATCTGCAGATCATCATGCCGCCGCCGGGCCAATGCACCTACACTGTGCCGGCCGACCTCGCGATCCAGGCTGCCCGCATCATCAATGACGGCATGGCCGCGTTTTGCGCGCAGAAGCCGGAGCGGTTTCAGGCGCTGGGCACCCTGCCGATGCAAGACAGCGGGGCCTCGATCACGGAGCTCGAGCGGTTGATGGGCCTGGGCCTCAAGGGCGTGCAGATCCTGACCAGCATCGGTGGACGTGAGTTGTCGGACCCGGCTTTCGCCCCGTTCTGGGCCCGGGCGGAGGCGCTGGGTGCCGTTGTGCTCATCCATCCCAACGGCTTCACCCATGCCGAGCGGATGGAGCGCTTCTACTTCAACAACGTAATCGGCAATCCGTTGGAAACTACGCTGGCACTGCACTACCTTATCTTCGACGGCGTGCTGGAGCGCCACCCGGAGTTGAAGCTGATCGCGGTGCATGGCGGCGGGTACCTCGCCAGCTATTCTGGCCGCATCGACCACGCCTGGGGCGCCCGGACCGACGCGCATGGCGATCTGCCGCATCCGCCAACGACGTATCTGAAGCGCGTGTTTGTGGACTCCGTCGTGTTCACGCCCCACCAGCTGCGCGGCCTGATCGAGGTATTCGGCGCCGACAAGGTGCTTATGGGCACGGACTACCCGTTCGATATGGCCGAGAGCGACCCGGTCGGCCACGTCTGCGGCGCCGGACTGGACGATGCCACGGTCGCGGCGATTGCCGGCGGTAATGCGCGGCGATTGTTCGGTATTTAGAACGCGGGCGGAGGCGGCTTCAGCAAAAGTCCAACAACGCCGTCTCCGCCATGATGGCTTCCGCGGTGCGGTGCCGTGCCGCCGCCGCGCGTTCCTCCGCGGAAGCCTGTTGCGGCTGTAGAAAGGCGCCCAGATGCCGCGCGCGCTGCACCAGACGCTGGCCCTCCGGCAGGCGCGCCGCCTCATACCGGCGCAACCCGTCCGCACGATCGACGCCCTCCAGTGCCCCGGCCAGCGCCCACGCGTCCTCTGCCGCCTTTGTCACCCCCGCCCCCAGATGCGGCCGGGCCACAAAGGCGCTGTCGCCGATCAGCGCCACACGATCCGTCACCAGCCGCGCATTTTCTAGATCATAGACCGGCTGCAAAAAGGGCCGCGCCGTTGCGCGCACCACCGCCGCGAAGGCAGGGGCCAGTACCCGGTCCGCATCCGCCCGCATTGCCGCCACTACGTCCGCCCGGATCAGCGGTGGCGGTATCGACCCCGCGTGCACGCGACCGGTCGCATCGGTCAGTAACCGCGCCAACGCAGCCTCGTTTGCCGGGCGATACCAGACGAAATTGTAGCGGCGGTGCCTGGGTCGCAGGTCATTGTCTGCGCCCGCTACCGGGTAGCCCAGCATCTGCTCTCCCTCCGGCAGGCAGAAGCCGAAATGGGGGAATAGCGCCGCATGCGCCGCGGCCGGGATATCGCGCTCTGCCACCAGCCCGCGCCAGGCAGCGTACCCGGCGTAATGCGGCGTCACCTCGCCAAAACTCGCGCCGCGCACGACGGAGCGGATTCCGTCCGCGCCGACCAGCAACTCCGCCTCCCGCGTTGCGCCGTTTTCGAAGTGCGCCACGACCCCATTCTGGGTTGGCGTGATGCCGGTCAGCGCTTCGCCCAGGGCATAGTGCTCATCGGGCCACGCGCCGCGCAGCAGGCGGAATAGACGGTCCCATGAGGTCATGACCTGCGGGCAGTCCAGCGCCCCGACGACCGTCCCATCCGCCGCAAGCGTGACGCGCCGCGCAACGGGCACGCCGAAATCCTGACGGGTGTCAAGGCCGAGTTGCTCCAGGATGCACCGCAGCGCCGGGTGCGTGACGATGCCGGCGCCGCGGCCCGAAAGCGGTACTGCCACACGCTCACTGATCTGCACCGCCCATCCAGCCCGGCGCAACGCCAATGCCGAGAACAGGCCCCCGACCGACCCACCGATAACGAGCGCCCGCCTCACGTCTGGCGCACCGAAGCCGGGCGGGTCACGCCCGCAACCGGCCCGGCTGCGGCGGTCGGCTCACGGGAATGTCCCTTTGCCTCCTACCCTCGATCGCATGCGGTCCCTGGAGAATCACATCTGGCTTGCCAGTGGCGGAGACAGCCCCGATCGCGCCGAGGAACCTCAGCCGACCTCCCCCAAATACCAATCTAAAATCTCCGCCCCGGTCATCATCGCCACCCCGTCATGGCCCAGAATATAGTCGTACAGCGCCTCCAAATACCGGATCCGGTGCGGTACCCCCGTCAAATACGGGTGAATCGAGATCGCCATCACCCGCGGGCTCTCCGCCCCCTCCGCGTACAGCCGGTCGAACTGGTCCCGTCCGCGGCGCAGCAACTCATCCGCGCCGTGCTTCTCGACAGCCGTGATTACCACGTCGTTCAACTCGACCGTATAGGGCACCGAGATGAGCCGCCCCGTGAGTGTGCGGATCGGAACTGGCACGTCGTCCAGCACCCAGTCCGCCACGTATTCGATCCCGGCCGCGGCCAGGTAGTCCGCGGTCTCCGATGTTTCGGTCAGGCCAGGGCTTTCCCATCCGCGGGGCGGGTGGCCGGTTATTTCGCGAATGGCGTCGATCGTGGCGGCGATCGCGGCCGGTTGGTCATCCACGCGGTGCATCGGACGCTGCACAAATCCATGACCCATGAAGTCCCAACCCGCCGCATGCGCCGCCCGGCACATCTCGGGATAGAGCTGCACGACCGACCCGTTGAGCGCAAAGCTCGCCCGGATGCCCCGCGCGGCGAGCACGTCGAAGAAGCGCCAGATGCCGACCCGCATGCCGTATTCGTGCCAGGCCCAGTTCGGCAGGTCCGGCAGCAACGGCTGACCCATGGGCGGCGGCAGCACCGTGCGGGGCATGGGCTGGTCCGGGTCCCAGTTCTCCACGTTCACGATCGTCCACACCGCGATCCGCTTGCCATCCGGCAGCCGCAGCTTCGGCCCGGCATGGCGTGGCACATACGGCACCCGGTCACGGAAACTCATCACGACAGGGCGGCCCAAACACGGTGCGCCGAGGCCGGCATGTTCAGCGCGCGAACGCCGGCGGGCCAAAGCGCGTCCAGCACCGCATTCATGCCGGCGGGTAGCGACCCCGTTGTCCCAGCCTCTCCGGCGCCCTTAACACCCAGGCTGTTATTGGGGGACGGCACCGGGCGTTCGTACAGGTAAACGCCGGGCAGGGTTTCGGCGCGGGGCATCACGTAATCCATGAAGCTGCAGGACAGGAACTGGCCGTCCGCGTCATAGACCGCCTGTTCGCCCAACACCTGACCCAGCCCCTGGGCGATGCCGCCCATAATCTGACCGTCCAGCAAGGTATGGTTC
>JANPPS010000057.1:0-4397 GCA_031428635.1 Rhodospirillales bacterium | reverse complement strand
GTCGTCAATGTGTATGCCGGGGCAATGCCCCAAGCGCTGCCAACAGCTGGTTAGGCGCTGTCTCGCGGCCCATTCGAAACAAGGGCAGGCCGGTTGCAGAATGCTGTGCCGGCTGCGGCAGCCGTTCCGGGCCTCCCAGCTCCACGACGATCCGGAGTGGCGTACAACGAAGGTATGGCAGCCGTATGATTCCCGCCCCCCGGACTTCCAACAACCCCGCCAGAGCCGGGTTGCAGCGTGCCATCCCGTCCGTCACGACCACTTGGTCATCGGCCACCAGCATAAAGCCGGCGTGAACCAGCGAAAGTACCAGAGAAGACTTCCCCGAGCCCGCCGATCCGAGGATAAGCACTCCCTGCCCATGCCGGGCGGCGCAGCTCGCGTGCATCTGCATGGCTTCGCGTTGTGGCGCGTAACCGGCGCAAAGGGAAGAGCTATGTTGTACCCCCCGGCCCGATTAGGCCCGGGGGAGTTGCACCACGAACCGCGCCCCCAGCACGCGCCCGGCCGCATCAACCCGGTTCTCGGCCATAATCCGGCCCTTTAGCGCGGCCACGATCTGGCGGCTTATCGACAAGCCAAGCCCCGAGTGCTGGCCAAACTGTTCATTAACCGGCCGTTCGGAATAGAATCTGTCGAACACATCTTCCAGTTTCGACGCCGGAATGCCAGGACCCTCGTCATCGATCGACACCTGAACCGTCCCTCCGATCGCCCGCGCGCTCAAAAGGATAGTACCCGTCGGTGGTGAGAAGCTGCGGGCGTTTCCGATCAGATTACGTAAAACCTGCACAAGCCGGCCTTCTACCGCCAACACCAGCAGCGGCGTATCCGGATGATCGACGATCAAAACCGGGTCATCCGGTTGCCGGGTCGCGTCATGAATGTCGGCCAGTACATCGAGTATGGCGCACACATCCAACGCTTCCATTGTGGTGCGTGATAACTCTGCATCGACACGGCTCGCGTCGCTGATGTCACTGATCAACCGATCGAGCCGGATGACGTCTTCGCCGATGATCGCCATCAACCGTTGCTGCTGACGGGGATCCTCGATCCGGCGGAGGGTTTCGACCGCACTGCGAATGCTGCTCAACGGGTTCTTGATCTCATGCGCAACATCGGCCGCAAACCGTTCGGTGGCATCCATCCGCGCCCACAATGCGGCAGCACTTTCAGCGAGAGCATGGGCTAATTCGCCAACCTCATCCGTTCGATGCAGCAGCGATATGGGCACCGTCCCCGCCCGGCCACGGCCCTCCCGCATTTGATGGGCGGCCCCGGCGAGCCGTAAAATCGGGCGCGCGATCGTGAGCGATAGATACCAGGACAGCGCAATCGTCAGTAGCAGCGCCAGGGCAAACAGTCCTAGAATACTAACCCGCACGGTCCACAGGCTATCGTCTACCTCCCGCGCCTCTCGCGTCAGCAGCACGATCCCTACCGTTTGACGATTGCGGACCACGGGTTCGGCAACTGTGACCAGCAGCCGGTCGTCGGGCGTCCGGCGAATGTAGGGCGGCATCTCCCGTCCGGAATTGCTGCTCGTCCGGCGCAATTCCTCCTTCACGTCCGGCTGCCACTCCGCGTCGGCTGCGTTCGCGCTCATCTCCACCATTGGGCCGCGTCCAGCGTGTGGCAAGACCGCGAGCAACCGATCGTACACCGATCCGACCGTACCCAGCAGCCAGCCCCGGTTGGCGGCTGGCGGCAGGGGTGCGGTGGTCACAACGCCGCTCGCACCCTCCCGTACCCGGCTATCGGCGACTAATTGCCCATCGGGCGCATATAGCCGGGCCTGGGCGTTGGGCGTTGGTTCGGTTAGCCGGCGCAGCAGCGGCCGGGCCAGGTCGGGGGCTAGCATCGGATTGTCCGGGTCTTGTGCCCGCACCGCGCTTTCGCCCAGGGCTCCGGCATAGATCCGCGCCTGCTCACGCAGCGCCTGCACCTCGGCCTCCAGCAGCCCGCCCTGGTATTGATCCAGGTAGAGCAGCGCCGCGACCAGTAGGGCCAAGGGCAGTGCGTTTACCACCAAGATCCGACGCAGCAGCGGTGAAACCACGCGTGGCCACCAGCGCTGCCGCTTTCCCGCCGCCGTGACAGGCGCCGTGACCGCTGGGCTGAGAGCGAGAGAGACACTATCCAGCATCGTCAGGTCGCCTTGTACCGGTAACCGATGCCGTACAGGGTTTCGATGTGGTCGAATGTCTCATCCACGGCGCGAAACTTCTTACGGACGCGCTTGATGTGGCTGTCGATCGTCCGGTCATCGACGTAAATGCTGTCGCCATACGCCGCATCGATCAGCTGGTCGCGCGACTTCACCAGCCCCGGCCGCGCTGCGAGGGCTTTGACCAGCAGAAACTCGGTGACCGTCAGCTGGATGTCCTCACCTCGCCAGGTGCTTTGATGTTTCGTATCGTCCATCACCAGATCGCCCCGGATAATCATGCTGCTGGCTGACGTACCGGCACCTGTGGCCTGCGCCGCATCCTGCCGCCGCAATAGCGCCCGGATGCGTTCGATTAGCAGGCGTTGGCTGAACGGCTTCGTGATGTAGTCGTCCGCCCCCAGCCGTAAGCCCATCAGCTCGTCCACTTCCTCGTCCTTGGACGTAAGGAAGATGACCGGTAACTGGGTCCGCGCCCGCAACCGCTGCAGCAGCTCCATCCCGTCCATCCGCGGCATCTTCACATCTAGGACCGCCAGATCGACGGGCCGTGCGATAATACCCGCCAGCGCGCTCTCCCCATCTGTGTAGGTGCGGACGACAAAGCCCTCCGCCTCTAGCGTCATCGCGACCGAGGTCAGGATGTTGCGGTCATCGTCGACCAACGCGATCGTCTGTTTCATATGCTTTTGCCCCGCCCAAAGTATGGGCAAACCCTGTATTGCATCGCATTATGGCAAATTCGGGGACATAATACATGGAAATGCTACCAAAGGACGCGGCCCGCCTGCTTTGTCGCAGCGCCATCGCAGGCGCTCTCGCGACCGTCACCGGCGGCCAGCCCGTGGCTACGCTCGTTACCCCGGCGCCCGCACCGGATGGGTCGCTACTGATCCTGCTATCGGGCTTCAGCGACCACACTGCCCACCTCGCGGCGGAGCCACGGTGCTCGCTATTGCTGCAGGCACCGGCTGGCCCGGACCCGAACCCCGCCGCCCAAGCCCGTCTCACGCTGATTGGCTCGGCGGCACCCGAACCCGACCCGGCTTTCAAACACCGTTGGATCGCGCGCCATCCCTACGCGGCTTTCTACGCCGACCTGAGCGATTTCCGGCTGTGGCGCGTCCGCCCGGTCGGCGGCCACTACATTGGCGGCTTCGGCAGCGCCACGCGCCTGACCCTCACCGACGTGACGCCCGATCCCGTCGCCGTCGCCGCCGTCGCCGCGGCCGAGCCCGGCATCATCGCCCACTGCAATGCCGACCATGCGGATGCGATGCAACGGTTAGCGGGGGCTAGGCTTGGCGACCATCCCGGCCAACCATGGCGCATGACCGCCTGCGACGTCGACGGATGCGACCTATCCGACGGCCAAACCGTGATCCGTGTCGCGTGGCCGGCACCCGCCGACGGCCCGGCCGCGATCCGGTCCGCGCTTGTCGGAATGCTGCAGCGCACGCAACCCTAAGCCGGTCACTTACCGGGCGATCACCTCTGGACGCGCGGGTTTTGCTCGCTAATGTCCCAATTCAAGCCGTCAGTGAACGCGGCACGATAGGGCGGAAACGAAGGACGATCGCGATGAACACGACCCCTCAAGGCATGGCAGCCACCGTGCCCCACGCGCTTACCGCTCATGCCGGCTTCTACGCCCGCGCCTTGGCTGGGTCGGGCGTCGCACCAGGCGGCGTGATCCACGCCAACCTTACTGCCCCGATGCTCGTCACCCACGCCCTCCGCCGCAACGAGGGCCGGCTATCGGCCGAGGGCGCGTTGATCGTGAAAACCGGCATCCACACGGGACGCTCCGTCGCCGACAAGTTCACCGTCGATCATCCAGAAATTTCCGACGATGTCTGGTGGCGTCACGGTAATCAAAAGCTCGACGTCGCCCACTTCGAAATCTTAAAGGGTCGTGTTCAGGCGTATCTGCAGGGCCGCGAGTTGTTCACCCAGGACCTATACGCCGGTGCCGACCCCGCCCACCGCGTTCGCGTCCGCCTGGTCAGCACCGAGGCGTGGCACACCCTATTCGCCCGTAACATGTTCATCCGCCCGTCGGAAACCGAGCTGGAGACGTTTGAGCCCGATTACGTCATTCTCCACGCCCCCAATTTTCAAGCCGACCCGGCCATCGACGGCGTCCGCAGCGGCACGGCCATTGCCGTAAGCTTCGTGCAGCGCATGACCGTCATCGCCGGCACCGAGTACGGGGGGGAGATCAAAA
>JANPPS010000056.1:0-9585 GCA_031428635.1 Rhodospirillales bacterium | reverse complement strand
GCACCCTCTGCCCGGTCGGTATCGGCGAGCTGCTCGGCCGCTTGCAGCAGGGCGCGCAGGGCCTCGGCAGGGGTGGCGTTGTCGTGGCGGGCGATGTCCAGCAGCGGCCGGGTGCGGGTGGCGAGCTGATCTAGCAGCGTCATATCCGCGCTTTCGCGATGCGCCGCCGCCCGTAACCCGTCCAGGCCGGGGGTGGGCGCCGGGCCACGCAGGCAGGCTAGTTCGAGCGCACGGGCGCCCTCACGGCAGGCAGGCAGGGACATGCCGAGGCCGGCCAGCGGGTGTTTCAGAACGGATAGCAGGGCGACGGGCGAAAACCCGTCCGCGACGGCCTGGGCCAGCAGGCGCAGGAACGCGCCCGGCGGCGTGTCGGCCAACGGCTCACCGGCGCTGTCATCGGCCACCACGCCGTACCGCCGTAGCTCCGCCGCGACCCGGCCGGCCAGCGCGCGGTCGGGCGTTACCAGCGCCGCGCGGGCGCCGGGCTGTTGCAATGCGTCGCGTAAAACGAGGGCGATGGCCACCGCCTCTTCCTGCTCATCGGCCGCGTGTAGGCGCCAGACACCGTCCAGCAGCGTAATGCCGGCCGGGTTGGGCGTAGCGGGGTCGGGCGTAGCCGGGTCCCGCCACCGGCCCAGGGCCGCGGCCGGCAGCATGACCTGCGCCATGGTGCGTTCACGCGGCGTTGTCGCGTCCCATGCCGCAACGTCCCCCCGTGTGGCACCGATACCCGTCAGCAGCCGCTGAAACCCGGCCTGCGGATGGCCTGCGTCCAGGCCGTCCCAGGTCTCGGTATCCAGATCGAGGTCTACGCCCGGCAGCACGACCCGTCCCTGCGGCAGCCGGGCCACGCAGCGGATCAGCCGGGCCACCGCGGGTACGCCGCCCGTGGTGCCGGCGACCACGACCGGGTACGGCGCGCCGCCGGCCCATGCGGCCCCCTGCGCATCGAGTAGCCTGCGGGCCCGGTCCGCCCCATCGATCAGGCCGTTATCCGCAAGCCAGGCGGGCCAGGCGTGGGTGACGATCTCCAGAAACTGGACGGTGCGGTCCCAATGCTCGGCGTGCTCGATCGCGGCGGCATGCGGCAGGGCGGCCGCGAGGTCGATTTCGGCCCGGTGCGCCTCGTCCAGCAGGTCCGCGAGTTCGATCGCCAGCGGCCAGGCGCGGTCGGCGGTGGCCGGCGCGCTCTCACGGCCGGTCATGGCCATGATTAGCCGGGTCAGCTCCGCCAGACGGCGGGCGGGGGGTACGGCCGGTGGCAGATCGAGGGCGCCGGACAAAGCGAGCGGGGCCTCGTCGATCGCACCGAGCGCCGTGATGCGCGGCAGCAGCAGCGGCCGGCCATGGCTTTCGGCCAAAAAGGCATCCATCAGGGCGCGGGCCGCACGACGGGTCGGTAGCAGGAACAAGCCATCGGCAGTGGTTGCGGGATCGGCACCGCGGTCCAGCCACCACCGCGCGAGCGTCGGCAGGAACGGCACGCCGGCCGGTATCGTGTGCAGGTTCATAGCCGGCCCTCCCACCCCGTAAGCGTGGCGATACGGGCGTCGCCCTCGGCCAGTGCGAGCGTGACATGGAGGGCGCCCGGCGGCGGGGCGGGCAGGCGATCCGGCCATTCAACGATCACGGCGTCATCCTGTGCCCCGTCCCATCCCAGCTCCGTCAGCGCACGCGGGTCGTCCAGTCGCCAAAGATCGAAATGCCAGACGGTGCCCCAGGGTGCGTCGTAGGCCTGGACCAGGGTGTAGGACGGGCTGGGTACCTCCAGCGTTGGGTCCAAGAGCAGGCTGCGCAGCAGGGCGCGGGCGAGGGCAGACTTACCGGCACCGAGCGGGCCGGCCAACAGCACAGCGTCCCCGGGACGTAGAACGCGGGCGATGCGGGTGGCTAGTGCCTCAGTGGCGGCAACATCGGGCAACGTAAGCATCACGGCCCGATCATGCCCCGCTTGCGGCCAGCGCGGAAGGCGTTACCTGTGCATACATGAGCGATCCAGTATACACTGACGTAGCGATCATTGGCGCCGGCCCCGTCGGCCTGTTCGCCGCATTCGAATGCAGCATGCTGAAGCTGCGCCCGACCCTGATCGACGCGCTGTCGGAAGTGGGGGGCCAGTGCACGGCGCTGTATCCCGAGAAACCGATCTACGACATCCCCGCCCACCCGGCGATCGCGGCCGGGCATTTGATCGAGAACCTGGAACAGCAGATCGCGCCGTTCGACGTGCCCCGTCTGCTGGGCCGGCGCGTGACGAGCCTGACGGGCCATGTGGGCGCGTTCCAGTTGGGGACCGACCAGGGCGATACCGTCCATTGCCGCGCCGTGGTGGTGGCGGCCGGGGCCGGCGCGTTCGGACCCAACCGTCCGCCGTTGGAGGGCCTGGAAGCGTATGAAGCAACCGGCGCCGTCCGCTACGCCTGTCGCAAGCGGGAGGATTTTCGGGGCAAGCGCGTTGTGATCGCCGGTGGTGGCGATAGCGCGGTCGATTGGGCGCTGGCCCTACGCGGAGTCGCGTCGCACATCAGCGTTGTGCACCGCCGGGCCAAGTTCCGCGCAGCGCCGGAAACCGCCGCCCAGCTGGACGCGGCGTTTGCCCGGGGTGAGGTGGAGCTGGTTGTTCCGTACCAATTACGCGCATTGCAGGGTGAGGCGGGCGTGCTGAGCGGCATCGAGGTCGCGACGCTGGAGGGCGAGGCGCGCGTGCTGCCGGCCGACGTGCTGATGGCATTCTTCGGCCTGTCGATGGATTTGGGTCCGATCGCCGGCTGGGGTCTGGACCTGGAGCGATCGCACGTGCAGGTGACGGCAGCCACGTGCGAGACATCCGTCCCCGGCGTGTTCGCGATCGGCGACGTGGCGACGTACCCCGGTAAGCTGAAGCTGATCCTGCAGGGGTTTAGCGAGGGCGCTATGGCCGCCCACGCCATCCATCCGATCGTGCACCCGGACACGGCGCTGCACTTCGAGTACTCGACCAGCAAGGGCGTTCCGGCCTAGGTACGCTCCCAAGCATTGGGGGCTGGTATGGCGTTGAAGGTTGCGGTCCAGATGGACGCCATGTCCACGGTGACAATGGACGGGGACAGCACGTTTGCCCTGATGCTGGAAGCGCAGCGGCGCGGACACGCCCTGTGGCACTACGAAGTGCGGCATATGGCGCTGCGGCCCGGCTCGGCGCCCACGGCGCGGGCTCACCCGATCCGGGTGCAGCGGGTGGCGGGCCACCTGCATGAGTTTGGCCCGGCGGAGACGCTCGATCTGTCCACGATGGACGTTGTGCTGATGCGACAAGATCCGCCGTTCGACATGGCCTACATCACCGCGACCCACATGTTGCAGCACATCCACCCGGCGACGCTTGTGGTAAACGACCCGGCCGAGGTGCGTAACGCGCCCGAAAAGCTGCTGGTCACGCATTTTCCAGAGCTGATGCCGCCCACGATCATCACCTGGGCGCCCGACGACATTCGCGCATTCCGGGCGGAGTACGGCGACATCATTGTGAAGCCGCTGTTCGGCAACGGTGGCGTCGGTGTGTTCCGCATCCGCCCGGATGACGAGAACCTGGCGAGCTTGCTTGAAATGCACTTCGCCCGGTCGCCTGAGCCATTGATGGTGCAACGGTATGAGGCGGCGGTGCGGGCGGGCGACAAGCGGATAATTTTGATCGACGGCGTGGCGAGCGGCGCCGTGAACCGGGTACCGGCGGTGGGTGAGGCGCGGAGCAATATGCACGTGGGCGGACGGCCCGAACGCTCCGCATTAACCCGGCGTGAGCATGAGATCTGCGAGGCGATCGGGCCGTATCTGCGCGACCATGGGCTGATCTTCACCGGTATCGACGTGATCGGGGATTATTTGACCGAGATAAACGTGACGTCGCCGACGGGCCTGCAGGAGATTATGCGGTTCGATGGGCTGGATTTAGCGGCCGACATTTGGGATGCGATCGAGCGGCGGCGGGGGTAAGCGGCGGATCACGGCCCGGCGCGGACAAGGGCTACGAACCAGTACGGGGACGGCGTTCAGCTGGGGTCCTGCCCTTGCCACCGTCCCGGGCGGTGGATAGCTGATCCGGCATCAATGGCGATACGCATGATCAAACCGGTAATCACGCTCCTCGCACTCGCCCTGTGCGGCACCGCCGCGATCGCCGCCTCCGCCCCGGCGGTCGAGGGTCAGCGTGGCATGGTTGTCAGCGCCCAGCGCATCGCATCCGAGGTCGGCGCAGACATCCTCCGCCGCGGCGGCAACGCGGTCGATGCGGCGGTGGCGGTCGGTTACGCGCAGGCGGTCGTAAATCCCTGTTGCGGCAATATCGGTGGCGGCGGGTTCATGGTCCTGCACCTGGCCGACGGGCGCGACCGGTTTATCAATTTTCGGGAAACGGCGCCCGCGGCCGCCACGGCCGACATGTACCTGAATGCCAACCGCGACGTTATCCCCGGCACCAGTCTGTTTGGCAGCCGCGCCGCTGGGGTGCCCGGCACGGTGATGGGGCTGGAGGCAGCGCGCGAAAAGTACGGCACCATGGACCGCGCCACCCTGCTGGCCCCGGCAATCGCCCTGGCCCAAGACGGGTTCACGCTCACCCGCGGCGACACGGACATCCTCGACAGCAAGTTCGCTGATTTTCGTAAATCGCCTGCCGCCGCGCGTATTTTTTTATCCCCCGACGGCACCAGCTTTCGCCCCGGTGAGCGGCTGCGGCAGCCCGAACTGGCCCAGACGCTGCGCGACATCGCCGCCCACGGCACTGACGGCTTCTACAAGGGCCGCATCCCCGCCGCCGTCGCCGCCCTGTCGCGTCAGGACGGCGGCATCCTGACGGAGGACGACTTCGCCCGCTACACCATCACCGACACCCTGCCGCTGCGCTGCGGCTATCGCGGTGCCGTAATCCTGTCCGCACCGCCCCCGTCGAGCGGCGGCACCACGATTTGCGAGATCCTGCAGGTGCTGGCCGGCTACGACCTGACGACCATGGGCTGGCATGGCGCGCAATCGGTGCACGTGATGACGGAGGCGATGCGCCACGCCTACCTCGATCGCAACACGTACCTCGGTGACCCGGCGTTCGTGACCAACCCGATCGAACGGCTGCTGTCGCCCGAGTACGCGGCGGCCATCCGCGCCCAGATCGGCCCCCGTGCCACGCCGTCCCAAGACCTGCGTCCCGGCACGGCCCCGCATGAAAAGACAGAGACGACGCACTACTCGATCGTTGACCGGGCCGGCAATGCAGTCGCGGTCACGTACACGATCAACGGCGCGTTCGGCGCGTTCGCGGTGGCGGACGGGACCGGATTTTTACTGAATAACGAGATGGACGATTTCACGATCAAGGTGGGCGTCCCCAACCTATCCGGGCTCGTGCAGGGCCAGGCGAACGCGGTGGCCCCCGGTAAGCGCCCGCTGAGCTCGATGGCGCCCACAATACTCACGCGCGATGGCAAGACGATCCTGGTTACGGGGTCGCCCGGCGGATCGCGCATTATCACGATCGTGTTGCAGACGATCGTGAACATGCTCGATCACGGCATGGCCCCGCAGGAGGCGGTGGACGCGCCGCGCATCCACCACCAATGGCTGCCGGACGTGCTGTATGCCGAGCCGTTCGCGCTATCCCCCGACACGGCGGCGCTGCTGCGGGACCAGGGGTACACGATCACGGAGCAAGTGCCGTGGGGTGCGGCGGAAATAGTGGCCGTGGGCATAGAGCGTGCGGCCGGAGCAGACGCGTCCACAAGTGACAGCGCGCTGAGCCGGATGCGTCCGGGGCTGCTATATGGCGCCAATGACGACCGGCGACCGGCGGGTGCGGCAGTTGGGGAATGAGAGTGGATATCGCCTCGCCACACCCGGCAATCACGTAATCACGGGCAAGCACGCGACGTCGTAGGCGTGGTGTAAGCGACGGCCGAGCACGGGGTCGTGCAGCTCCATCTCAAACCGCGCAGCCGGCCGTATGCCGCCGATCGCCGATACGGTGCCGCCGTACATCACCATGCCCGGGGCCGATTGGCCGGGTTCCAGACGATCGAGCAGATCACGCGGCAGCCGCAATTCGGCAAGCCGTCCCTCCTGATACAGTGTCCGCGTGCCATCGATCGTCGCGTGCGCGCGGATAATCAGCGCGTCGTAATGCGGTTCGACCTCCTCGAGCCGCCATAGGCTACGTCCGACCGGCTTGCCACAGAGCTGCTTCGAAAGGGCGATACCGACGGTCTCGGCCTCCCGGTCCGTGTGATCCGACCCGACGCCGAACCACAGACCGTCATCCATGGAGACGATGACCGGCTCCACCTCACCCGAACTCGTACGGCCCAATACCGTCACGGTTGGGTCCTGGGTCAGGTTGCTGGCGGAAACGCGATAGAATAGCGGTATCGAGCCGGGCCCAGGCACCCCGATCGCCGCCAATTCCCGGATATGATGCTGCACGCGATCCTGGTCACGTCCGGTCCATCCCGCGACGATCAGACGGCAGGGCTGGAAGCTGACCCGGTCGTGGCCGGCGTTGGATACTCGGTCGAATGTGAGCATGGCTGTCTCCGCGCTGGTACGGGGGTGCCCATGCATCCCGGTTGAGGCACTGTGCGCCGGCGCCGGTACGACCGGCGGACAACGAAGGAAGCGCAATGTTCAACCACATCATGCTCGGCAGCAACGATATCCCGCGGTCGAAGGTGTTCTACGACGCCCTGATCGGCGCGATGGGCGGGGAGCCCGGCACCATCGACGCCAAAAACCGGCTGATGTACGCGCATCGCGGCGGCCGGCTGATGATCACCACGCCAATCGACGGTGATCCGGCGTGCGGCGCCAATGGCGGCACGGTCGGCTTCAAGGTCGAAAGCGAGGCCGAGGGCGATGCCTGGCACCATGCCGGTGTGACCCATGGCGGCACCGCGGTCGAGGACGCGCCGGGTATGCGCGGCGGCGTGGTCTGGTTGGCCTACATGCGCGATCCGGACGGCAACAAGCTGTGCGCGGCGTACCGCCCGGCGGCGTAGGCGATCAGCCTGGCGGCTTTACCCCTGCCAGGAACTCGCCCAGCTGCGACGCCCAAAACCGCGCTATACCCGTCGTACCATGGCCGCGCGTCTCCGCGCTGGCGGGTATTAGCAGCAGCCGTGCACCCGGTATGCGGGCCAGGCCGCGGCCCATCACGCCGGTCTCGGGCGGATTTCGCTCATCATCGGCGCTATTGATGGCCAGCACGGCGGCGGTGATGTGTTCGAGCCCTGGTGCCGGGTCGAAGTCGCGGGACGAATCCCATTGCCAGATAAAGTCGTTGGCGTCCGCTGGCGGCGCTGCGGTTAGCGCGGCGTCCACCAGGGCGTCGGCCTGCGCGGTCGTGGGTGCCTGCGCCTGATAGGCCACTGTGCCGCCATTGGTGCCGATGCCGAACAGCACGTTGGCCAGTCGCAGCGAGCCCGGCTGCACCGTGTACGCCCCGCCCATGTAGGCCGGGTCCTGGCGAATACTTTCGATCAGCGCGCGCCGCATCATCCAGTTGCGGCTGGCCATGGCGGCGGGCTGCGAGGCCATCGGCACCAGCGCGTCCACGAACCCCGGATACGCCGTGCCCCACACCCACGCGTTCATGCCGCCCATCGAGTTACCGAGCACCAGCCGCAAATGGCGCACACCCAGGCACTCCGTCACGACCCGGTACTGCGCCAGCACCATGTCCGCATAATTATAGCGCGGGAATGCGGCCCGCAGCCCGTCCGATGGTCTCGCTGATTTTCCGGCACCCAGCGAGTCTGGCAGGATGACGTAGTACCGCGCCGCGTCGAGTACCTGACCCGGACCGAACAGCGCGCCGCCAAATCCCGGCACCAGCAGCCCGGTGCCGGACCCGGCCGTGCCATGCAAAATCAGCACGGCCTCACTTGTGGGTTCGCCGAGCGTGGTGGTGTGCAGCCGCAGGTTCGGCAGGGTCTCGCCCGTGTGGAACGTGAACGCGGGCAGCACGCAATCGGTCTGCTTTGGTTCTGCGGCCAGCACCGTCGCTGGTAAAGCGAGTGCAAGCGCGAGCAAGCGGCACAGCATCATTATTAACCCCCCGTTTTTGGCGGTTATGACGCCCGCCGCCGCGCGCGTCACCCCCGAGTGCGCTTCAGCAATAGCCGGACTGAACCCGGATTGGCCGCATGCGGATGCGCCGCGGCCAGCACCATCGACCGCAGGCCGGGCTCGTTCAGCCAGATTGGGAACTCCCGTCGGATCACCCCGCCCTCACCGGCGCCACGACCGGTAATAACCTCCACGCAGCGTAGCCCCTCGGCATGGCACCCGCCCAGAAATCCATGCAGCGCCGTGAACGCCCGGGCGGCGGTGCGGCCGTGCAAGTCCAGCGTGCGGGCGGCCGGTAGCTTGCCGGTGCGAAACCGTTCCCAGGTCGCGCGGTCGACGCCGGGCGGGTGCGTGCCGACGGCAAGCGGACCCAGCCTGCCGCGCCCGGGCCGGGGTGCTGGTAGGTCACGCGGCGCCGGGGCCGCCACTGTCCCCATCGGCGGCGCGCCTGGCCCCAAGACGCCTGGCCCCGTGATGCCCAGCATCGCCTCCACCATCGGCGCGGCTGGCACCGTGACGCCCGGCAACGGCCGCAGCAGCTGGGCGTACACCGCCCACACCGTCCGGTCGTACTCCGATAATACCCGACGGCGGATCATGATCGTGCGGCGGTATCGTCCTCGATCAGCACGATGTGCAGCCGCCGGGGGCTATGCGCTCCCAGTTCCAGCGTCTGCTCAATATCGGCCGATCGCGACGGGCCAGTCACGGGCATCACGTTACGCGGCATAAACGAACCCGGCCCGTATCCGGCGCGCAGCAGGTCCCACGCGTCTTCATACGGCCCCACCACCCGGCAGGCGGGCGATGGTGCGACGGGCGACGAAAGCCAACTTGCTGAACGCCAGCACCTTCTGCAACCCGGCATGAGCCAGGGCGTCGTGGGCGTTCTGCTTGGATTTTGGCGACGTCGTTTGCATGGGCGAACTCCCGTCACCGTAATCTAGCGTGGCCGGGGCGCAACACCAAGGTTAGGAATGCGGCATGACACTCACTCGCCGGACTACCCTTACCCTGGCCGGGGCCGCGCTGACCCGCCCGGCGCGCGCGGCCCAGCCCCGTATCGGCGTGCTCACCACGCTGTCTGGCCCGGCGGCAGACGGGGCCGGTAGCGGGTCCGTGCTGGCTGCGCGCATGGCGATTGCGGATTCCGGTGCGGATGTCGGGCTGCTGGTGGCCGACATGGGTGACCGGCCGGACGTGGGCGCGGCGCAGGCGCGGGCATGGTTCGATCAGGGCGTGGCGGCCGTGCTGGACGTACCCAATTCCGCCACCGCCCTGGCCGTGGTGGAATTGGCGCGCGCCCGTAACCGGCTGGTATTATTCAGCGGGGCGGGGTCCACGGCATTGACCGCCGGGTGCCCCACGCATGTGATCCAATGGACGTACAACACCCGGGCGCTGGCAGTGGCCCTGGCGCGCGGCGTGGTCGCGGGCGGCGGGCGGCGCTGGTTCTTCCTGACGGTCGATTACGCGTTCGGCCATGCGCTGCAGGCG
>JANPPS010000055.1:0-6712 GCA_031428635.1 Rhodospirillales bacterium | reverse complement strand
TGATGTCGCTGAGTCGCGGCCGTTCGGGCTGTTTAACGAGGGTGGGATCGGGCGTTTCCATGACGACGGTCCCTTGTCAGCGGCGGCCGCCGCTTCCGGTCTTGCACGCCGAACGCGGAAAACACGAGTAGGTGCCCGGATCAGCAAGCCGGTCAAGGCTGCCCTTGCAGCTACTGCCGTGCGGAATGCGTTCTCGCCGGAGTGATGATCAAGCAGCTTATGGACTGGCGCGGATCAGATCCGGATCCGCCGACCGACCTCCACCAATCGAGAGCCGGTCAAGTTGAAGCGATCGACGAGACGCGCCGAGTTACGATAAAGGAACGAGAAGATGATCTGCCGCCAAGCCGGAAGCTTCCGTTCGTCCTCGGTGCGCACGACATCGTCTCGCGCCCCGAAAAGCACCGCTTCGCTCAAGCCGAGATCGCAGCCATGCGCCCGCGCAAGCTGCAGAGCCGAACGCAGGTCGGAGATCTCAATGAAGCCGTAATGAATGGTCATGTGATACAACCGCTCCCAGACCGTCTCGTCCTGCAACCGCTCCTTGTCGCTCACGCGGGGTACGTCCTCGAAGATCACGGTGGGACTGATGGCAGAGCGTGGGAGCGCCCCGAATTCCTCGACATGCCGGATCATGATCGGTGGCACCGCCCTGGCCGCGCGTGTCAGGAACACGGCAGTACCTGGCACGCGCGGAATATGACCCGCCTCGAGACGGGCCAGAAATGCCTCTGACGAAATGATCCCGTCGTCGAGGCTTTGCCGCATGGCCTCCGTGCCTCGGCGCCAGGTGGTCATGACAGTGAATACCGCGAGGCCCGCCCGGAGAGGGATCCAACCTCCGTCCCCGTTCTTCAGCAAGTTGGCGCTGAAGAACACGACGTCGATCACGACGAAGAGGCCACTGACAAACCGGCCGTCCAAATGGACCAGCCCACCGTTCACGCATCACGTGGTAAAGCAGCAGTGTCGTGGCGAGCATAGTGGTCGACACCGCTGTGCCATATGCGCCGGCCAGCCTGTCGGATGCTCAAGCCCGGGAACCACCCCATCTGCATCGCCTGGCGGGTCAGTGAAAATGCGCCGGTGATGATCGCCTGACTGGCAATGATGGTCGCAAAGGTGGCGAGCACGACCATTGGCACCACCGCCCAGCCCGGCACGGCCCGGCACGGCCCGGAAGAATGGATTTCCTTCGGAGGCGCCGCTGTCCAGCAAGACGCCGATCTGGCCGCCATAACTGAGCAACAGCGCAGGCAGCACGATCGCGAACGATGACACCCGGATCGGCTGACGGCCGATATGACCCATGTCGGCATACATCGCCTCGCCCCGGGTGAGAGCCAGGAACACGCCCCCAGCACCGGGAAGCTCGCCCAGCCATGCTCGGCCAGGAACAAAAAGCCATCGTGCGGATTGAGCCCCAGCAGTGCCCGAGGATGCTGGATGAGGTTGAAGGCACCAAGACCCGCGATGACGATGAACCACAGCAGCATTACCGGCCCAAACAGCTTGCCGATCGTGGCCGTGCCCTGGGTTTGCAACACGAACAGCCCCACCAGGATCGCCGCCGCTGCCGACATGACATAAGGCTTGAAGCTGGCGGTGACGAAGTTGATGCCTTCCAGCGCGCTCAGCACCGAGATCGCGGGCGTGAGGATGCCATCGCCATAGATCAACGACGCACCGAACAGCCTAGCGGCCACAAGACCCCATCGGCCTTTGGAGCGGTTGAGGCCGATCAACGACATCAGGACCAGAATGCCACCTTCGCCGCGATTGTCGGTCTCCATGACGACGAGGCAGTACTTGATCGAGATAGTGACGATCAGCGACCAGACGATTAGCGAGAGCACGCCCAGTGCCCAATCTGCCTCGATCTTGTCACCGCTCGCGGCCATCACGGTCTGAAGCGTGTAGAGCGGGCTGGTGCCGAAATCGCCATAGACGATCCCCAGAGCCGCCATCACCAGCGTCAGTGTTGTCGAAGGGACCGGCCCTGTCGAACGTGTGGCAGGACTATCGGCGGTGTCTTCGCCTTCCTGGGCCTGCGCAGTGTCCGAACCCATGAGGCAGCTCCCTGATCTAAGAACGACGACACGGCGCAATCTGGCGAGCCTGTCCATTGAAAGGCTTGCCAGATGGTCAAGGCGGGACTTCGGTGGGCGGTGCGCCACGTGAATGACGTCGCCGTGCAAGCGCGGGCGGCGGGGTTGGTCCTCCGGCAAGAGCCGGTGAGCAGTCACGTCGAATCCGGTGGCAGCAAGACGGGCCGGAAAGCCCCGGCCGTAACGTCAGCAGTGGTCGCAGCCTTTCCCGCTCCCTGCTACCGGTGCCTGGCTCGTGCACGCTTGGCTTCCTAAGTCTGGCATTCCGACTGCACCCAGAACACCGTTATCGGCTGTCGAACGATGGCGATCCCTGGCGGATCGTGTTCTGTTGCACGCACAATGTACTGGCCCGCACCAACCCGCCGTGAGCAAGCCCTACGCTGTCGATAGAATCGGCAATTCCATGAATCCAGACAGACGCCTGACCTTTGCCGTTTTAGCGATCGTTACCACCGTGTTTTTGCTCCGGGCCGTGCTGTGGCGTTTCGTGGGTTTAACCGCCCGTCTTCGTCCTTGGCTTCTGAGCCACTTTGCGGGTCAGCCGGCTTGGGCACGCGCCACCTCGCTGCGGTCCGTGCTCAGGGCCGGCTATCCCAGGTCTTATGGGGTGGTGGCGGCACGCTTCGCCCTCGCGTCGTTCAAGGGTCTTCCCCTGACGTTGATGTGCCTTGGCGCCGTTTATGCCATCGCCCTCCTGGGTGGATTGATCGACGACCTGCGGGAGACCGAGGGGTTGGTCCGCCTGGATCATTCCGTGAACGCGTTCTTTGGCGCCTATCGGACACCCTTGCTGGTTGCAATCTTCCTTTGGATCACCGCTCTTGGGGCTGGCCCGGCGATCACCGGGATGGTGTCCGTCGCCTCGGTCCTCCTCTGGTCGCAAGGCCGGGCGCGGCTGCTCGTCCCGCTTTGGATCACGTTCCTGGGTGCGCAAGGCACGACCTGGGCCGGCAAGTATGCCATCGGGCGCACACGCCCAGCGTTCATGGATGGCGTCATCGCCGCAACGCCCTCCTTCCCAAGCGGACATGCGACCGCTTCGACCGTCCTGATCGGCTTCATTGCTTATGTCGCCGCACGCGGCCTGCCCCGCGTTCGCGCCAGGTTCGAGGTCGTGTTCTGGTCGAGCGCCCTTATTGGGCTGATCTGCTTCAGCCGGATCTTCTTGAGCCTGCATTACCTGAGCGACGTCGCGGCAGGTCTTCTCGTGGGAGCTTTCTGGCTCCTGGTCGGCTTTACTGTGGCCGAATTGGATCGGAGACCGCGTCGATGACCGGTGTGACCTGCGTCCTGAACACCGCTGCCGGGCCGGGCCATGGACCAGCGCTGGCAACGGAGGTCCAACGTCTGTTCGCGGCAGCAGGCACGTCTGCGACTGTCGTCCTGGCAGAAGACGAAGCCGGGATTAAGACCCATGCCCGTGAGGCCGTTGGGCGTGGGCATCTGGTTGTGGCCGGCGGCGGCGACGGCACGGTGAATGCCGTCGCATCCATACTGGCCGACACCGGCGCAATACTGGGCGTGCTGCCCCTTGGTACGTTCAACCATTTCGCCAGGGACCTCGGCCTGCCGCTCGATCTTGCAGGGGCGGTCGCCGCGGTCGTGAACGGCTGGGTGCGGGTCGTGGATGTGGGTGAGGTCAACGGGCAGATATTCCTCAACAATTCCAGCCTGGGTATCTACCCGCAACTGGTTCGCAGCAGAGTGGCGGAGCAGAGGCAGGGCCATCGCAAGTGGGTGGCCCGTGCAATGGCCGCCGTTACCTGCCTGAGGCATCCGTCGCCCTTGCAAGTCCGGCTTCAGTTGGACGGAACGGAGGCGCTCACGCGCCGGACGTCGCTGCTGTTCGTGGGAAACAACCACTACGCCACGACCGGCCCGCGCATGGGCGGACGCGCCCGGCTCGACGGCGGGCGGCTTTGGGTGTGCCTGGCGCATGAGGCCGGGTATGCTGGGCTGCTGGGCGTGCTCGTGCGCGCGCTCGCCGGTGATCTGCGGCCGGGGGACCTGGATATGCGCGACACGGCCAGTCTGCGGGTCAGGATGGCGCGGCCCCGTGTGGAGGTGGCCTGGGATGGCGAGCTCACGACGATGCATCCCCCACTCGACTACCGCATACGGCCTGCCGCGCTTCGGGTGATGGTGCCGATGTGACCCCGGCACTCTGATGACCGCACGCTGATGACCGCACGCTGATGGCACCCGGCTGATGCGCGTCATCGCCCACCTGTCCGACCTGCATTTCGGCCGGGTCGACCCGGCTATTCTCCCGGCCCTGCAGGGTGCGCTGATGGCAGCGCGGCCGGATGTCGTTGTCGTCTCCGGCGACCTGACGCAGCGTGCCCGGCACCACGAGTTCGAAGCCGCACGCCGCTTCCTCGACAGTCTGCCGTTTCCCCAAGTCGTCGTGCCCGGCAATCACGATGTCCCGCTGCACAACGTGATCGCCCGGGCAGCTGCGCCGTTCCGAGCCTACCGCCGTGCCTTCGGCGTCGAATTGGAGCCGATGTTCATGGACCCGGAAGTCGCGGTGGTGGGCCTGAACACGGCCCGCGCACTGACCTTCAAGAATGGCCGCATTAACATCCAGCAAGTCGAGCGGAGCTGCGCGCGCCTCGAGGACTGTGGGCCGGCCGTCACCCGGGTCGTCGTCACCCACCATCCGTTCGACGTGCCCGCAACCGGCGACGATGCCGACATGGTCGGCCGCGCGGCGATGGCCATGGCCGCCTTAGCACGCTGCAGGGTTGACCTAGTCCTATCGGGCCACCTGCATGTCGGCCAAGCCGGGCCAAGCACCGTGCGCTACGGGGACACCGGCTGGGCGTCGCTGCTGGTGCAGGCGGGGACGGCGACCAGCACGCGTCGTCGGGGCGAGGTGAACGCATTCAACTTGATCCGCATAGACCAGCCGCACATCGCGGTCGAAAGCATGGCATGGGCCGGCGGCGCGTTCAGCGTGACCGGGACGGCGTGGTTTCACCGCACCCCGGAAGGCTGGATCAGCGACGCGCCCGACCCTGACCGGCACACTATGCCACTGGCGAAGTGATCGCAGTTTCAAACAGGGCACAGCCCAGTATCGAGGCTTGTCTCAAGCCCACGACACCCGTCGCGCTAGACTGCGAACGACACGATGCGAGCGACACGATGCGAGCTACCTTGCGGCGAAGAAGGCCTCGAGTTCGTCAACCACATCCAGTTCAGCCTTCACGGCAGCGGCGGCCATCGGCGCATTCCGTTGGGCGACGGATTGCTCCATATCTGCAAGCGCCTTGCTGACCTTTGCCGAAACAGCGGACGTCCCCAATACCGGCAGCAGCCTTGCCCAGTTTGTCCGCGCGAAGCTGGCCGCCAGGGCCATGTCGTCCCATCGGACCGGAACGGCCTTGAGATCGGCGCTCCACCTAAACCCGGCGTAGTCAAGCAGGTAGACCTCCGTCGGAATCTTCGCACCCGGTGAAGTCGCGGTGACCAGGAGCCGATAGATCTCGATCGAGGACAGCGCCAACGCAACGCGGTCGGCCTTGGTGCGCGCAGCCCGCAATGCCGAAAGCTGCTGGCGGACTTGGCGAGCTATCTCAGCCGACAAGGCATTGCCTAACCCCGCGACCGATTTCTGTGCCTCAGCTATCACTCTGTCTATTGCCGCCAAACTCTGATCGAACGATATCTCGGTCAGTTTTTCGAACGGCTCGCTTGCGGCGCGCAACCGCTCATTGCGCGCGGAGTCGGACGCCGTCTGTACCGGCGCAAAAGACAAAGGCGGACTGCCGCTGCTCTGTGCATGTCCAGGATCGGTGCCGAGTGCGCTGAACGCGAGGCTGAAGACTGTAGCGGCAACGCCAGCGGTTCGGTGGGACATGGGGAAGGATCCGCGGCTTGAGGGGTCTGGAGTTGACGCAGGTGACTTGCAGTTATGTCGTCTTGAACAGTTGCAGATAACAGAGCCGGAAAATACTCACCTGTCCTTGCTTGGCCACCAGGAGCAAGCCGTCGGACGCGGGTTTCTATGCCGCTGCCTGCCACGGCCCACGAGAAGAGCCGGCTGGCTGGCCAGCCATAGGGCTGCTGAAAAACCAGCGTTTCACCCAAACACCGTGAGCAGGTACGCCGTCGTCAGCAACGCCATCGCGCCCAGCATGGAAGCGGTCAGCGGCACGAAGCCCAGCCAAGATGCCGCCGGGCTGTAGGGCAGCGCCATCGCCACCGCGAAGACCGAGAGCGAAGCGGCGGCCAGGAGCGGATGCGGCCAGTCCCGCAGCGGGTGCGCCGTGCAGATGATAAAGATCACCAGCACTTGCTCCGCGAAAGAGCATACGAACCAGCCGGTGTGGAACAACGACTCCCTGGCAACAAAGCCCTACAGCAGCACGCCGAAGGTCATCAAGTCGAACGCCACGCTGATCGAGCCAAAGACCCACATAAACTGGCGGATGCCCGCCATGTCTCACTGCCGTGGTGCCGCCAGCATCGCGCCGTCCACCCGGTCCAGCGAAATTGCTGGTTCAGATACGTCGTAAAGCAGGTTTTTTAGCAGGATCTGGGTCGGCAGCATCGGAAGGAAGGGCAGGAACAGCACGCCCGCCGCCATGGACAGC
>JANPPS010000054.1:0-12936 GCA_031428635.1 Rhodospirillales bacterium | reverse complement strand
ATCGCCCAGCGCCCCAGCCCAAACGCCTGAGCCATAAGCACCAGGCTGCGCGGTACCGCGTCTACCCCGGCGGCGGTCGTCAGTACGGTCGGAAAGAACACGCCAAACGCCAGCGTCATAATTTTCGAGCCCTCGCCAATGCCAAACCAGAGGATGAACAGCGGCACGAGCGCAATTTTGGGGATTGGGAACAGCGCCGACACAACGGCCATGCCGGGGCTGCGGGCGATCGTAAAAATACCGATCGCGACCCCTAGCACCAGCCCAGCGCCCGTGCCCGCCGCCCACCCGATCGCCAGCCGCTCCAGCGACGCCGACATATGCCGCCATAGCTCACCCGACTGCGCCAGCTGGCCCAACGCACCGGCGATCGCCAGCGGCGGCGGCAGAAATAACGAGCCGATCCACCCCGCCGACGCCGCACCCTGCCATAGTAGGATAAGGCCGATCAGAGTCCCAGCACCCACCGCCGGCACCGACCGTGGCGCGAAGCCACCGGCGCGAAACGGGACGACCCGGTCTGGCACGTCACGCATCCACACGCTCCCGCGCGGCCGCTACCGCATCGTCGCGGATCAGGTCCCATAACTGGCCCTCGATCGCCAGCAGGTCGGGATCGGTGGACCGGCGGCCGGAGATCGGGCGCGCGATATCGAACACGGCGCGGACCCGGCCGGGCCGCCGGGACAGTACGGCGATGCGATGGCCCAGCCGCACGGCCTCGTTCAATGTGTGGGTGACATACAGCGTGGTCACACCCGCGCGGTCGATCAATGCGGCGAACTCGTCCAGCAGCAGCGCGCGGGTTTGCGCATCGAGCGCCGACAGCGGTTCGTCCATCAGCAGCACGGCCGGGTCTACAGCCAGCGCGCGGGCAATGCCGACCCGCTGCTTCATCCCGCCCGAAAGCTGCCGGGGCCAGGCGTCGGCAAACTCGGTCAGGCCCATTTGCGCCAGCACTGCCGCGACCCGTGTCGCCCGCGCCCGGCGGTCCAGATGCGGGCGCAGCACCAAGTCCACGTTGCCGGCCACCGTTCGCCACGGCAGCAGCGCAAAATCCTGGAACACGGGCGTGAGCTGGTTCAGACAACCGGGCGGCGGCGACCCCGACAGGATCACCCGCCCCGTATCCGGCCGTATCAGGCCGGCGGCGATGCCCAGCAGCGTGCTTTTGCCGCATCCGCTCGGCCCGACCAGCACCAGGACCTGGCCGGGGTCGGCCACCAACGAAATGCCGTCCAACACAGTCAGGTCACCATAACGGTGGCCCACCCCGTCGATCGAAACGCCGACCGTCACAGGAGGGCCGTCACAGGGTACCCAAAAACCGGTCGTCGATCAGATCGGCTGGGGCCGCCTGCGTCTTCACCAGCCCCTGCGCCGTGAACCAGTTCAGTTGCGCCGCCACGTCCGCCGCGTCCAGCTGGGCGCCCGAATCATAGTACCCGGCATCGGCCACGATCTTACGCGCGCCGTCCGCATCGCCGGTGAACACATATTTTTGGATCAGCGGGACCAGCGGCACCGGATCACCACCCAGTAGGAACGCCGCCCGGTATTCGTCGACAGCGCGGGCGTAGGCGCGGGCGAAGCGGTGCAGCGTATCGGGCTGGTTCAGCACCACGGGCGTCGGCGCGAACACGGCGGTGATCTGATAGGGCGCGATGTCGCCCACCCAGGCGATGATTGCCGCCTCATTACGGGCAACGAGTGGCTTGGCTTGGCTCGCGATCGCCATCGTGGCGTCGACCTGCCCGGTACGAATTGCGGCCAGCATGTTGCCGACCGTCTGCAGCGGACGCAGCGTAAGACGCCCGATACCGAACCCCGCGCGCTCCGCCACGCGGCCCATGATGTAGTGAAAGCTGGACCCGAACTGCGTGATGCCGACGCTGTGGTCGGCCAAGCCCTCGATCGACGTGATGCCGGACGTCTTGCTGACCAAAATCGCAGTGCCCACGAAGCCCGGACGCTCATGCAGGCCGCCACCGATGACTTTCAGCACGCCGCGTCCGGCGAGGCTGAAAAACCCGCCCGTCAGCGCCGTGATGCCCACGTCGATGTCACCGCTGACGGCCGCGGCGGCGATCGGCTGTGCCGCTTCGAAGAACCTGAATTGCGCGTCCAGGCCCTCGGCCGCGAAGTAGCCGCGCTCCATGGCGATATAGAGGGGTGCGGGCGACAGCGTGTGCAGCAGGCCGATGCGTAGCGGCATGGCCGCGGCCCGTGCGGGTACGGGTGTGGCGATAGCGAGGCCAGCGGCCATCAACGTGCGGCGTTGCAGCATGGTCCCCCCAATTTGCTTGGCGTCATAGGTTGCACAGCCCGGGCCGCCCGCCCATACCCTGCCACATGGCCACGCCCCTTCTGCTACTTCAAGATATCCACCTTTCCCTCGGTTCCGCGCCGCTGCTGCGGGGTGCGGAGCTAGGCGTCAGCGCCGGTGAACGCCTGTGTCTGGTCGGCCGCAACGGGTCGGGCAAAAGCACACTGCTGAAAATCGCGGCCGGGCTGCTGAAGCAGGACGGCGGAACGCGCTTTTTGCAGCCCGGCACGACGATACGCTATTTGCCGCAGGAGCCGGATCTGGCCGGCTTCGCGACCACGCTGGCCTATGTCGAGGCCGGTATGGGCCCGAACGACGACCACCATCGCGCCGCCACACTGCTTGATCAGCTCGGTCTGAATGGCACCGAGGACCCGGCTCACCTGTCCGGCGGCCAGATGCGCCGCGCCGCTTTGGCCCGCACGCTGGCTCCGTCGCCCGACCTGCTGTTGCTGGACGAGCCCACGAACCACCTCGATTTACCGGCCATCGAGTGGCTGGAGCAGGAGCTGCGGTCGTTGCGTGCCGGCATCGTGCTGATCAGCCATGACCGGCGCCTGCTGGAAACGCTGTCCCGCAGCCTCGTATGGCTCGACGGCGGCACGACCCGGCGCATCGACCGCGGCTTTGCCCATTTCGAGCAGTGGCGGGACGAGGTGGAAGCGCAAACCGAGCGCGATACCCATAAACTGGGCCGGCAGATCGAGCGGGAGGAAGACTGGCTCCGCTACGGCGTGACCGCCCGGCGCAAGCGCAACGTCCGCCGCCTGGGTGAACTGGGCGCGCTGCGGCAGAAGCGGCGTGACATCGGCGGCGCGCAGTCCGGCCTTCGCATGGCGGCGGCCGAGGCGGACGTGTCCGGCAAGCTGGTTGCCGTGGCCGAGCATGTGACCCGGGGTTATGACGGCGGCACCCCGGTTGTGCAGGACCTGACGCTGCGGGTGCTGCGCGGCGACCGGCTGGGCATCATCGGTCCCAACGGCGCGGGCAAGACCACGCTGCTGAAGCTGCTGACCGGTGTCGATCAACCGACCACCGGCGAGGTAAAGGTCGGCACCAACCTGCACGTCGAGACGCTGGATCAGCAACGCGCGTCGCTCGATCCGCTGAGCACGTTGCAGGCGGCGCTGACGGGTGGCGAGGGCGATCAGGTCGAGGTCGGCGGCGTGAAACGGCACGTAATCGGCTACATGAAGGACTTCCTGTTCAAGCCCGAACAGGCGCGGACCCCGGTCGGCGTATTGTCGGGCGGCGAGCGTGGGCGACTCACGCTGGCTATCGCGTTGGCCCGGCCCAGCAACTTGCTGGTGCTGGACGAGCCGACAAACGACCTCGATCTAGAGACGCTGGACCTGCTGCAGGAGCTGCTGGCCGACTACCCCGGCACCGTTATGCTGGTCAGCCACGACCGGGACTTTTTGGACCGCGTGGTCACGTCGACCCTGGCGGCGGAGGGGGCCGGGCGTTGGATCGAATATGCGGGCGGGTATAGCGACATGCTGATCCAGCGCGGCACGCCGGCGCAGCAGGAAGCGCGTGGCAGGCCGGGGGCCAAAAAAGCCGCGGCGCGGGAGGGCGCCCGTCCCGCCAAGATGAGTTTTAAGGACAAGCAGGCACTAGAAACGCTGCCCGCCGACATCGCTCGCGCCCAGTCAGACCTCGCGCGTCTGCAGCGCGTTCTGACGGACGCCAATCTGTACAAAAAGGATCCGACCAAGTTCCGCCGCACGACGGAGTCGCTGGCCGAGACGCAGGCCAAGCTGGCGGCGGATGAGGAGCGGTGGCTGGCACTGGAGGTTATGCGGGAGGAGATGGCGTCCTAAGCGAAACCCCGGGCATACCGGGCCGTTCGCGACCCATGCAGCAGTCACCTATGCCGCAATCGGACGACGTGTTCACGACCGACGTGCCCGCCCGGCTCGATCGGCTGCCCTGGTCGCGTTTCCACTGGTTGGTCGTAACAGCGCTCGGCATCACCTGGATCTTAGACGGGCTAGAAGTGACGCTGATCGGCGCACTCGGCGGCGCCATCACCGATAGCCCGGCGCTGCGGATCGACAGCGCCGGTTTCGGGTTCACAGCGTCGGCCTATCTGGCAGGGGCGGTCGTCGGGGCGCTGTTTTTCGGCTGGCTGACGGATAAGCTCGGCCGCAAGAAGCTGTTTACCGTGACCGTATTGCTCTATGTGCTGAGCACAATCGCGTCAGGATTGGCGTGGGATTTCCCGTCCCTCATGCTGTTCCGCTTCCTGACCGGCGCGGGCATCGGGGGCGAATACGCAGCCATCAACGCGACCATCCAGGAGCTTATACCGGCCCGGCGACGCGGCTTTACCGATCTGTGCATCAACGGCAGCTTCTGGCTGGGTGCAATGCTGGGTGCGGTGGGGGCGACGGTCGTGCTCGACCCCCGGCTATTCGCACCCGACCATGGCTGGCGCGCGGCGTTCGTTATCGGCGGCGCGATCGGTCTCGTGGTGCTGTTGCTGCGGCAGTGGCTGCCGGAAAGCCCGCGCTGGCTGATGACGCACGGCCAGCCGGAGGAAGCGGCGCGGATCGTGGGCGAGATCGAGGCGCGCGTCATGCGGGAGACCGGGTGCCCGCTGCCGTCGGTGACCGACCCGCCGCTTCGCCTGCGCCGGCACGCGGGCGAATGGTTCCTGCCGAGCCTGCGGGTGCTGGCCACCCAATACCGGCGGCAGGCATCGGTCGCCTTCGTGCTGATGGGCGCGCAGGCGTTCCTCTACAACGCGATCTTCTTCACGTACGCACTGGTGCTGCGGCAGTTCTATGGCGTGCCAAGCGAGGCGGTGGGGTGGTACATTCTGCCGTTCGCGGCCGGCAACCTGGCCGGGCCGATCGTGCTGGGGCGGCTTTTCGATACTCTGGGGCGCAGGCTGATGATCGGTGCGACCTACGCCCTTTCCGGCGTGCTGCTGGCCGCTGCCGGGTGGGCGTTCGCGGCCGGGTGGCTCAGCGCTTGGGGGCAAACGGCGGCGTGGACGGCGATCTTCTTCTTCGCGTCGGCCGCCGCGTCGTCCGCCTATCTCACGGTTGGCGAGACGTTTCCGCTCGAGGTGCGGGCTATCGCGATCGCGGCGTTCTATGCGGCCGGCACGGCGATCGGCGGCGTGGCCGGGCCCGCGATCTTCGGCGCGCTGATCCAGACCGGGTCGCGGACGGAGCTGCTGTATGGCTACCTGGCCGGGGCAGCGCTGATGCTGATTGCGGCGGGCACAGTCTGGCGTTTCGGCACGGATGCGGAACGCAAGCCACTCGAGCAGGTGGCGCCACCGCTGTCGGCGGCTTAGCGAGCGTTGGCAAGGGTGAGGCTTACCTCCGACGGCGCAGCACGGCCGGGGATTACCGGGTCTGAACGGCTGCATGGGCCGGCCCTGACGGCAACACCGATCGCGAAAATGGTCCGATACCGGACGGAACCCTCATGAGCGCAACCACCCCGGCCCCCACTCGTTCGGCCCGCATGCGCCTCTGGGTCCCCAAACGCGTCCTGATCACTCCTGCCGCCCTCGGCTGGGCGCACGGTGCCGCTATGGCCGAGCGCGCCGCCGCCCTCGGCTCCGAAATCGTACGCCTCAAATCCGACCGCCTGACCGGACTGCCCGACACCTACCGTGACGCGAAAACTACGCTCGCCATCATCACCGCCAGCCCTAGCCGCCGGCGCCTGCAACCTATTCCGCCGAGCGCCGACTGGCGGTTCGACTTGGCCGAGGGCTGTCCGGCCCATTGCGCCTATTGTTACCTCGCCGGGTCGCTCGCTGGGCCACCGGTCGTGCGTGCCTACGCCAACCTGCCGGAAATTCTGGCGACGCTCGAACCCGCACTCGGCCACGGCGCGGTCACGTCCGCCGGGGTTCGTGCGAATGAGGGCACGACGTATGAGTGCAGCTGCTACACCGACCCGCTGGGTATCGAGCACATCACCGGGTCGCTCGCCGCCGCCATTGCCCATTTCGGCGCGTGGGACGCCCCGGTGCAGCTACGGTTCACGACCAAGTTCGACGCCGTCGCCACGCTGCTGCCGATCGCGCACAATGGCCGCACCCGGGTCCGGTTCAGCGTCAACTCGCGCAGCGCTGGACGGTTCGAGGGCGGGGCGGCCCGCATGGCGCAGCGCCTGGCCGCCATGCGCGAGATGGCCCTAGCCGGCTATCCGATCGGTCTAACGGTGGCACCCATCCTACCGCTCCCGCTATGGCAGCAGGAGTACGACCAGCTATTTGCCGATGTGGCGAGGGCGCTGGACGGCACCGGCGCCGCCCCACCCACGGCCGAGCTGATCACCCATCGCTTTACCGCTAAAAGCAAAGGCGTGCTGGCCATCTGGTACCCAGGCAGCGGGCTGGACATGGACGAGGCCGCACGCACGCGAAAACTGACCAAGTTCGGCTCGGTAAAGTTCGTCTTTCCCAAAGCCGTCATGACCGAAATGCGCGCCCGGCTGGAGGCGAGCCTACTCGACCACCTTCCCCACGCCCGGCTGCTGTACTGGACGTGAGGGTTGCGGCCTTCGCCATCAACGGCCCCGTCCGCCGCCTGCCTTAACTGCTGGACTGGCTGGCAGACACCAAACTGGACGTGGCCTACCTGGAGGCGCGGAAGGCGACCGACGCGCAACTTCCCCGGGCCGCTATCGAACGCGCCGGCTACCACGCCGTGTTCCGGGAGAGGCGCGACGGAACGGCGTCGCCATCCTGTCCCGCACGCCGCGCGTCCCGAGCCGAGCCGACCCGAACCGCGCGCCCGGCGATCCAGCCGACGCGGAGCCCATATATATCCGGGCGCGGTCCAAGACGTGCTGATCGGCAGCCTGTACCTGCCCCACGGCAATCCCTGGCCGGGGCCCAAGTTCGACTACAAAATCGAATGGACGCGGCACTGACTACGCCACGCCGCAGGCCGACACAGGGAGCCCGCGATCCTGGCCGGCGACGATACCGTGGTGCCAACCGACGGCTACATCTACACCACGCGGTCCTGGCTCAAGAACGCCCTACGGAAGTCCAGACCGCGTGCTCGGTGCCGATTTACCAGATGGCCTGACCACATCCCGGGCTGAACGCACAACGACGCAGCCCGGACGGGCGGGCGCGGGCGTCAGTCTCGGTGCCGCCCTGATCACAGCCACCTGGCTCGAAGTAGGCGGGCGGCGTAAGGTTCGGGCATGATCCGATGCATTCTGCTGCTATTGCTTCTTTCGGGCTGCGGGCTCGCCGCGGCGCCATGCCGGGTCGGCTCGGCCGCATTGCGGATCATACCGGTCGTCGGCGGGATTGCGGCGGCGCCCACGGATGGGTGCGCGGCGGTAATCGATTGACAGCGACAAGCCTGGTTCCACGTCATCGCGATACTGAGTGGCGCGCCGACCGCTGAAATCAGGGCACCAGCCACGTCGCATCCGGGCCATCGAACCGCGCCCGGCGGTGGCCGTCACGGGCCAGATGCAGCAGTTCCATTACGTCCAGCCCGATTATGATCACGGAGAAGTTTTGCCGGGCCGCGGCCTCGTCCAGTAACGGCACATCCGCCGGATCGGCGATGGGCGTCCCTGGCACCGCTGCCGCCCGGTAGCTGGCGCGCGACCCCGGGTGCAGCGCGTCCCATGCCCGGTCTGCCGTCGCCGTGTCCGTCACGTGCGCCCGGCCCCATGCGCGCAATTGTAGCTGCGCCCCCGCATCCCACACGTGCAGCGACACAAGCGGGTCGGCGCGGATGTCCGCGATCTTTGCCGCCCGCACGTCGCTATGGATCGTGACCGTACGGGTCGGCGCATCCCAAGCGCGCAAAACTACCGTCCGCGCGCCCCCCGCCGTCACCAGCGCGGGCGTGCGAAAGGCGCTGCGCCGGTCCGCCACGCCGCGGGCCAGACGCCGGAATAGGTCGTCCCGTGTTTCGGTCAGTGTCGATGGCAGTGCCGGGGCCAAGGATGGGGCCAGTGTCGGAACCGTCGATGAGGGCAGTGCGGGAGGTAATGTCATGCCCCACTATGTAACGTCCCCCTCGACAACATGAAGGCCGCCGCCAATAAGGGCGCATGGCCGCGTGCGGCACCAATCACAACAAACGTCTTCGCCGGCGTTACGGGAGAAAAACCATGGAACGCATCGAAGCCGCCGGGCTACGGGTCGCCGCCGTACTGCATGACTTCGTGGCGCAGGCCCTTCCCGGCACCGGTGTCAGTGCCGACGCGTTCTGGTCCGGATTTGCCGACATGGTCCGCAACCTCGCCCCGCGTCAGGCCGCGCTGCTGGCCCAGCGCGACACGATGCAGGCCCAAATCGACGAGTGGCACGCGAGCCAGCGGCCCGGCCAGCACGATGCCGGCGCCTACGCGGATTTCCTGCGCGGCATCGGCTACCTGCTGCCCGAACCCGCCCCGTTCGCGATTGAGACGGAAAATGTGGATGCCGAGATCGCGTCCATCGCCGGGCCGCAGCTGGTAGTACCGGTCATGAACGCCCGCTATGCGCTGAACGCCGCCAACGCGCGCTGGGGCAGCCTGTACGACGCGCTGTATGGCACCGACGCGCTGCCGGACAGCGACGGTGCCCGTGGCCCAGGCTATAACCGGCAGCGCGGCGCCGCTGTTGTCGCACGCGCCAAGCAGGTGCTGGACCTGGCCGCGCCACTGGCCGAGGGCTCGCACGCCGACGCAACCGGGTACGCTGTCGTGGACCATCAGCTGCAGGTGCACATGGCCGGCGGCGGGCACACGGCGCTGGCGACACCGGCCAAGTTCGTCGGTTATCGCGGTGCCCCGGATGCACCGACCGCCATCCTGTTGGCCAATCACGGTCTGCATGTCGAAATTCAGATCGATCGCGCCCACCGTATAGGCGCCGACGACCCGGCTGGCGTGGCCGACCTGCTACTCGAAAGTGCGATCAGCACAATCCAGGATTTAGAGGACAGCGTGGCCGCCGTGGATGCCGCGGACAAGGTCGAGGTCTACCGCAATTGGCTCGGTTTGATGACGGGGACGCTGTCGGCCACGCTTGAAAAGGGCGGGCGCACTGTGACCCGGCGGCTCAACCCCGACCGGCAATACACCGCGCCCGATGGCGGTAGCCTAATACTGCCGGGTCGCAGCCTGATGCTGGTCCGTAACGTCGGCCACCACATGTACACCGACGCCGTGCAGACGGCCGAGGGCGATGACGTGCCGGAGGGGATGCTCGACGCCGCCGTCACCACGCTCATCGCCATCCACGACCTGCGCGCGACGTCGTCCGACGACGACCACGTCCGCAACAGCCGCGTGGGCAGCGTGTATATCGTGAAGCCGAAGATGCACGGGCCGGAAGAGGTCGCGTTTGCCGTCGAGCTGTTCGCGCATGTCGAACAAATCCTTGGCCTGCCGGAAAACACGATCAAGATGGGCATCATGGATGAGGAGCGGCGGACGAGCGTGAACCTTGCCGCCTGTATCCATGCGGCCCGCTACCGCGTGGTGTTCATCAACACCGGCTTCCTGGACCGCACCGGTGACGAGATCCACACGTCGATGGAAGCGGGGGCCATGATCCGCAAGAACGAGATGAAGAGCACCGACTGGATCCGTGCATATGAGGACCGCAATGTCGATATCGGCTTGGCGTGCGGGCTGCGCGGCAAGGCGCAAATCGGCAAGGGCATGTGGGCGGCGCCGGACCGGATGGCGGAGATGCTGGCCATTAAGATCGGCCACCCCCGTGCGGGTGCCAACACGGCGTGGGTACCGTCCCCGACCGCGGCCACGCTGCACGCGCTGCATTACCATCAGGTCGACGTAGCGGCGCGCCAGGCGGAGTTGGCCGGGCATATGCGCAGCACGATGGACGACCTGCTGACGATCCCCACCGCCGACCGACCCAACTGGGCGCCGGACGACGTGCAGCAGGAATTGGATAATAACGCGCAGAGTATCCTGGGCTACGTCGTCCGCTGGATCGATCAGGGTGTCGGCTGCAGCAAGGTTCTGGACGTGCACGACGTCGGGTTGATGGAGGACCGGGCGACGCTGCGCATTAGCGCCCAGCACATGGCCAACTGGCTGCACCACGGCGTCGTGACGGAGCAGCAGGTACAGGAAACGCTCGAGCGGATGGCCGGCGTCGTCGACCGTCAGAACGCGGACGATGCGGCGTACATTTCCATGACCGGTAACTTGCAGGGGCCGGCGTTCAAGGCCGCGTGCGACTTGGTGTTCCAAGGCCGCACGCAGCCGAACGGATACACGGAGTACATACTGCATGCACGGCGGCGGGAGGCGAAGGGGGGCTGAGCTCCGCGGGCGCTCAGACCTGACACACCCTGGAACTTGCGTGATGGTTCTTCGTTCGTCAGGACGTGTTCCGAAGTCTCAGGGCTGTCCAATGGCTGAACCGTCCACACCCGCTCCGGTGGCGCAGCGGCAGGTGGCTGAAAGAACCGTCGCGTTGAGGCATAGCCCGGTCCCGCTCGTTGTCAGCGTGGACCGGCACACCAGCCATGCTACCGACCGCACTGTTATGGCGTACAAGCGGGCTTACCCGGCGTGGAACCGTACGGGGCTGACCGCTCTCATGCTTGGAATTGGCGCACACGAGCCGAACGTCCGGCCTCCACAATGCCCGCACCTGTTCGCCGTAAGCGAATTTTTACGCTTGGGGTCGATCACGGCCGTGGTATTCGCGTGGTCGGGACTACAGTCCGATCATGCGTCCGACCGGCCGCGGTCTGAACAAGCCAGGGTCTGGACCATCCCATGACGCTGCCGCAGGGAGAGGCGTTCGGCCTGATTGCCCTCGCGGTCGGTATGTTTGCTTGGGGTCGGTTCCGCTACGACCTGACATCGCTCGGCGTGCTACTTGCGGGCGTGCTCATCGGCGTCGTGCCTGCCAAAAAGGCGTTCGACGGCTTCTCGAACGAGATTGTAATCATTATCGGTGCTGCATTGGTCGTCAGCGTAGCAATCGCACGATCGGGTGTGGTGGATGCGGCGATGCGACCGCTATTGCCGCGGCTGAAGACCGAGCAGTCGCAGGTTCCAGCCCTCGTTATCATCACGATGCTAGTCTCGATGCTGACCAAGAACGTCGGCGCTTTGGCGATGTTGATGCCGACTGCCTTGCAGATTGCTCGAAGGACGGGCGTGTCGCCAGGCCGGCTGCTGATGCCGATGTCGTTTGCCTCGCTTCTGGGCGGGCTCGTGACGCTGATCGGCACATCGCCGAACATCATCGTCTCCGAGGTGCGGCAAGAGGTGAGCGGGCACCCATTCCAGCTCTTTGATTTCGCGCCGGTCGGGCTGGGGCTCGCCGCGGTTGGCGCGATCTTTCTCACGTTCGGCTATCGGCTTCTGCCGAAAGACCGCGTGGGCAGCGCCGGACTGGACGCGGCACTCACAACGATCGTTTACACGACCGAGGCGAAGGTACCCGACCGCTGGAAGCACAGCGATCAGACAGTCGCGACACTGACGGCGCTGGTTACGGGTAGCGCGGTCACTGCGATCATACGCGGTCGCGAGCGGCTCATTGCGATCGAAGACAGCACGCCGATCATGGATGGTGACATCCTCATTCTTTCCGGGGAGCAGCGCGTGCTCGATGAGTTGATTGTGCGCGCGGACCTCGAGTTGCACAGCGACGACGCGTCGGTTGTTATCGACGAGCCTAAGAACGAGCTGCGCAGCGTCGAAGCGACCATTGGCCCGGGGTCGGTGTTGGTCGGCCGCTCAGCAAAACGGCTCGATTTGCAGGAGCAATTCAACGTCAAGCTGATTGCCGTCAGCCGTGGCGAGGCTCGGGTGACCGAGCAGTTGCGGGGGCTGCGGTTACGCGAAGGCGACGTGCTGGTGTTGCAGGCGACACAGCAGAAGCTACCCGAGCTACTGAAGTCGCTCGGGTGCCTGCCGCTGGCGGAACGATCCGTGAAGCTCGGCGGCAATCACCGATCCTACGTGCCACTTCTCATTCTGGCGGTGGCGATGGCGCTTGTGGTATTCCAGGTCGTACCCGTGCCAATCGCCTTTGTCGGCGCGGCATTCGCGATGGTAGCGACCGGCGCCCTGCCGATGCGCGAGGCCTATGGCGCGCTCGATGGGCACGTGCTCGTGCTCATCGCGGCGCTGGTTCCCGTAAGCGAGGCGGTGCGAACGACAGGCGGCACGGACCTTATCGCGCACGCATTATCGGCGGGGCTCATGGGAGTGCATCCGCTGCTGGTGCTTGGGGTGCTCACGGTTTCCGCGATGATGTGCGCGCCGTTTTTGCATAACGTACCGACGGTGCTGGTACTCGGCCCCATCGCGGCGGCGTTGGCGAAGGGATTGGGCTTCAACCCGGACGCGTTCCTGATGGCCGTGGCCGTCGGCTCGGCCTGCGATTTCCTGACCCCGATCGGGCATCAGTGCAACACGCTCGTGATGGGTCCGGGTGGCTACCGGTTCGGCGATTACGCAAGGCTCGGTGCGCCGCTGTCGATCTTGGTTGTTCTGATCGGCGTGCCGCTGATCGCATTCGTTTGGCCGCTGACACGGCCGTGAGATGGCAGGTGCCGATGAACCTGCTTCGAGGCAAAGCGAGGCATCATGCCCCGCCGCCGTCATTACCAACGTCGATGCGG
>JANPPS010000053.1:0-7662 GCA_031428635.1 Rhodospirillales bacterium | reverse complement strand
ACGCCGCCGAGCATCTGCCCATAGACGCCAGGATCACCCTTGAGCGACACCAAGTCGGCCATGTCGGTCCACGCCAGGGGGGTGAGCACGAGGCGTCCGGTACGGACGGTCCAGGATTGGTTCATTGAGCAAACGGAAGGCGCTGCCCTCGACCCAAGGGGGGCGGCGGCCCCAGACCCCGGAACCTCAAATGCGACAAGACCGAAGTCACAACTACCGGTAGCCGAGGCGGTCGGTACGAACCGAAAAGAATGGATTGCAAAGGTCCCGCCTTTGCTGCGGTCCAGAGGCAAAGCCCCTGGACTTCCTTTCCCACGCTAACGCGCGAGCGGTCGGTATTTGATCCGGTGCGGCTCCGTCGAGTCTGCGCCCAGACGACGGCGCTTATCTGCCTCATACGCCTGGAAGTTACCCTCGAACCACTCGACGTGACTATCGCCCTCAAAAGCCAAAATATGCGTCGCCAGCCGATCCAGGAACCAGCGGTCGTGGCTAATGATGACAGCACACCCGGCGAATTCCGCCAGCGCTTCCTCCAGCGCCCGCAGCGTGTCGATGTCCAGATCGTTCGTCGGTTCATCCAGCAGGATCACGTTGCTTTCCGATTTCAGCATCTTGGCCAGATGCACGCGATTGCGCTCACCCCCTGACAGGATGCCGACCTTCTTCTGCTGGTCGCTGCCCTTGAAGTTGAAGGCGCCGACGTAGGCCCGCGACGGCACTGCCCGCTTGCCCAGGTAGATCACGTCCGTACCGCCACTGATCTCCTCCCAGACTGACTTGGTGGCGTCGAGGCTGTCGCGGCTTTGGTCGACATAGCCAAGCTTGACCGTGTCCCCCACCCGTAGCTCTCCGCCATCCGGCTGATCCTGCCCGGTGATCATGCGGAATAATGTCGTTTTGCCCGCGCCGTTGGGGCCGATTACGCCGACGATTCCACCAGGCGGAAGCTTGAAGTCCAGATCGTCGATCAGCAGCCGGTTGCCGAACACTTTGCGCACCTTGTCGGCCTGGATCACCAGGCTTCCCAGGCGCGGGCCCGGCGGGATGACGATCTCGGCGACGCCCGTCTGCATCTCCTGGCTCTTCGCCTGCATTTCCTCGTACTTGGCGATGCGGGCGCTGCTCTTGGTCTGGCGCGCGCGGGGGCTCGACTGGATCCACTCCTCCTCGGCCGACAACGCCCGCTGGCGGCTGCTCTCCTCCTTCTCCTCCTGCTTCAAGCGCTTCAGCTTCTGCGCCAGCCAGTTGGAGTAGTTACCCTCGAACGGGTAGCCGCGGCCGCGCTCGATTTCGAGGATCCAGTTGGTCACGTTATCGAGGAAATACCGGTCATGGGTGATGATCATGACGGTGCCGGCGAAGTCCCGCAGCGTGCGCTCGAGCCAGGCGACACTCTCCGCGTCCAAATGGTTTGTTGGCTCATCAAGCAATAGCAGGTCGGGCCGTTCGAGCAGTAGCCGGCACAGCGCCACCCGGCGACGCTCACCGCCAGATAGTTTTTCGACCGGGCTGTCGGGCGGCGGGCAGCGCAGGGCGTCGAGCGCAATCTCGATCCGGCGATCGAGGTCCCAGCCATCTTCCGCGTCGATCTTCTCCTGCAGCTCGGCCTGCTCGGTCAGGAGGGCGTTCATCTCGTCCTCGTCCATCGGCTCAGCAAAGCGCTCGCTGATTGCATTGAACCGGGTCAATGCCGCCATCAACGGACCGAACGCGAGCATGACGTTTTCAGCGACGGTTTTCGTCTCATCCAGCTTCGGCTCCTGCTCCAGGTAGCCGATACGCACGCCCTCGGCGGCCCAGGCCTCGCCGCCGTATTCCTTGTCGATGCCGGCCATGATCTTCAGCAACGTCGACTTGCCGGCGCCGTTCACGCCCAGGATGCCGATTTTGACGCCGGGTAGGAAACTGAGGGTGATGCCCTTGAACACTTCGCGCCCGCCGGGGAACGCCTTGGTCACGTCCTTCATGACGTACACGTACTGGTAGCTGGCCATTTGGGCTCCGTTATCTGGTGGTGCGCCTGGCAGGACTCGAACCCGCGACCAAGCTGTTATGAGCGGCCCGCTCTAACCAACTGAGCTACAGGCGCGGCCGACGTGATCCATGCCCGGTTAGGGGGCCGATTGGCAAGGGCCAGCAGCGTCACTATGGTCCCGCGCGTTGACGAAGGATTGTACCGATGGACGTAAGCAAGATCCCAACCGGCCGCGCGGCCCCGCACGACATCAACGTCGTGATCGAAATCCCGCAGGGCAGCCAGGTCAAGTACGAGATCGACAAGGATAGCGGCGCCATCTTCGTCGACCGCTTTCTGTTCACCCCCATGGCCTACCCGGCCGCGTACGGCTTCATCCCCGGCACCCTGGCCGATGATGGTGACCCGGCCGATGCGCTGGTGCTGGCGCCCGGCCCGATCGTCCCTGGCGCCGTTATCCGCTGCCGCCCGATCGGTATGCTGATGATGGAAGATGAGGGCGGCAATGACGAGAAGATCATCTGCGTGCCGCACGATAAGATCCATACGATGTACACCGACGTCCATGCAGTCGAGGACCTGCCGCTGATCGTACGTCAGCAAATCGAACACTTTTTTACCCGGTACAAGGATTTGGAGCCAGGCAAGTGGGTGAAGGTGACCGGCTGGGCCGATCGCGCCGCGGCAGAGGCCGTGATTGTGAAGTCGATCGCGGCGATGGGGTAGCGCCCCGTCGCCCACTATTTTAGCGCAACTGAACCCGAGGCTCTGAAAACCCGGCGTAAGTGAGTAACTGATCGGCCGCTACTGTCCGTGTGACGACTACTGTAGTTTGTATGTGGTTGTCGCACGCGTACCGGCCGACTTAGGCCATGGGCAGCCCGGACATGGGACACAATGCGAAAGTTCGGGACGCTCGTGATCTCGTGTTTCACGCACGGCGTTCGGGCTCACACCTCAGACAGGGCACATCGCAGACGCCCTCGATCACGTGCAGGTGGCGACCCGGTTGCCGCGCGTAACACCCGGGTCAGGTCCCCTACCGCGTCGACCGTACCCACCCTGCCATACGCGCCATCCGCCGCAGCCCGGCCGCCTGCTGCTGAAAATACGTGCCGGTCGCCAACGCCTCCTCCGCGCCGGGGTCGCCCGTCTTCACGTACGCGCGGTCAAAATCAGCCGTCCGGAGCAGCACGTCCCACCATGGTAGGATCGCGCCATAGTTTACCGACCGCTGCCCCGCCGCCAGTACGCCGTGATGCGCGCGATGGAAACGGGGAGAGACCAGGAGCCGCTCACCCAGCCACCCGAATGACACGCGCGTATTAGCATGTGACAGGCTTTCCACAAACCGCAGCAGCAGCACCAGCAGCGGAAATTGCAGCGGCGGAATGCCGATCAGCAGACCGATCGCCATAAACCAAACGAAGCCGATTACGTCGTCGATCAGGTGATTGCGGTCGTCCGACCAAAATGTCATCTGCCGCTGCGCGTGATGCAGGGAGTGCAGCGCCCACCACCAGCCGAACCGGTGCGAAAACCGGTGCCGCCAGTACTCGGCGAAATCGAGCACCACGGCGTAGATGAAGAACGTCAGCAAGTGATGCCCCAGCAGCGCCGGCACCAGCCGCTCCAGCGTCGGTGCGACGTAGGAGTGGTCCGCGAGCCACCCTGTCAGCCCCGCCTGCAGCTGATAGAACAGCACGAACGTCACCAGCGGCAGCACCCCGACTCGGCTGATGACGGTGTACAGCACGTCGACCCACACGGCCTTCGCATCCGGCCAGTGCTCGACGGGCCGCCAGCGTTCCAACGGCATACACACGGCAAGCGTCAGCGCCACCTGCGCCAGGCCATAGCAGGCGAACAGCGCCCAACCGAACGAGATCTCCTCCCACTGCATCAGACCGACGCCGTATAGCAGCGGCAATAGGACCTGTTCCTGCAGCCACCCGGCCGCCAGGCTGAACGGATCAATCATCGCATGTTCGCCGTTAGGAAAACGCCATGCGGGGACCGCCCGACCGGAAATGACCGTAACGCGCCGCTGACTGGGTCCAGCACGCCAACCTTTTGGATGAAACGCTGCGTGATCCACAGCGTGCCGTCGGGCGCGAAGTCGATGCAGTCCGGACCGCCAGGCACGCGATAGACCCGGCGGATATCGAACGTGTGAGGATCGAGTGCCACTGTCGTCCCATCGACGCGGTTATTGACCCATAACGTCTGCCGGTCCGGCGACAGGAACAGCTGGTGCGCCCCCCTGCCCGTCCGCACCCGACGCTCGACCCGCCCATCGGTCGGGTCAACGACCGCAAAATGGTCGGACCCCATGTTGGCGACCAGTAGCCGCCCGTCCAGCCACATAATGCCGGCCGGGGTCTGCCCCACGTCGGCCCGCCACAACTCGACCTGACGCCGCAAATCGTACGCCGCCACCTGATTAGCGCCCTGCAACGTCACGTACACAACGCTGCTATCGGGGGCATAGGCCAGGTGGCTTGGCATTGTGCGGGCCGGAAACCGGTGCACCAGCGCCAGCGTGCTCGCGTCCAGCACGTCGACCTGGTTGCGCGCCAATCCCGTCACCACCAGCCATTTGCCGTCCGGGCTGAACCCCAGCTGATACGGATCGGCCACGGGCGCCCGCCGCTTGATTGCCCCCGTACGCGGATCGAGGAAAAGCATCTCGTTTCCACCCGCATCCCCCACCAACAGCTCCGACCGGTCGGGGCTTAGCATCAGGTGATGCGGCTCACGCAATACGGGAATGCGGCGCAGCTCGTTGCCGGCCATGTCGAGCACACTGAGCGTTGCATCGCCGGAGTTAACGACGATCGCCATCGGCTGCGCCCGGGCAGAGGTAACAAGTAACAGAAACAGAATGATCGCGATGCGCATGAAGGGCCCTCCGCGGACAGCTTTCTTATGCCCGACCTTCACCTGATCTGTGAAGTCCGCTCTTCAAGTTCGATACTTTCGTTAGCAACGAACAAAATTGTTGATCCGAACGTTTTCATTCGCTAAGAAATATTTAGGTTCAGACGAAGGGACTCCCATGCCAGCGCGCATCCTAGTCGTCGAAGACGAGTTCCTGATCCGCCTGTCGCTGACCGAGGCCCTGATCGATGCCGGGTTCGCCGTCACGGATGCGGAGACAGCGGACGTCGCCCTGCAGCTTGTGCAGAGCGGGTCGTTCGATCTTTTGATCACCGACATCCAACTCCCGGGCACGATGAACGGCACCGACCTGGCCCGTGCCGCACGGACGAGGCAGCCGGCGTTGCCGATCATCTATATGTCCGGCCGTCCTGCTGAGCACTCGCCCGTTTCGCCGCATGACTTGTACATCGGCAAGCCGTATGCGCCCGAAGATTTGTGCCGTGCGGCGCAGCGTTTGCTTGGCACCGCCCCGGCCGGGTAGCAAACCGTAACGGGCGGTATCGAACCTCGACATTCGCCCCCGGCGGCCAAACGATGCGCTATGTCGAGTGCCTGTGATTTGACAGGAAAACTCGAATGGCCCGCACCGTACTCGCCAAGTTGGCACCCGCGATTCTAGTGACGATTATTCTGTGTGGTGCATTGACCGGCTGCGTGTACCCGGGTCCCTATGCCGCCTACCCGGCCGCCTACCCCGTCTATGGCGGGCCACGACCGGTGGTGGTCGCGGGCGGATGGGGCTGGCATCGCTGGCGCTACTAGCCGGTTATCGGCGCCCGCCCGGCCGGCATTGCCTGCTCCAGCACCCGCGCGGCACGTAACGCCACGCCATCCCGATACATCGCGGCCGCGACCTGCACGCTGCGGGGGGCGCCGCCGGCGAACCCGAACGGCACGGTGATCGCCGGCTGCCGGGTCATGTTGAACGCGAATGTCCATGGCGCCCAGTCCGTCAGCAGCAGACCCGGCGCGTCGGTCAGCAGCGCATCAACCCGCGGCGGCCCACACGGCACGGTGGGACACAAGATCAGGTCGTAGCGCAAGTGGTGCATCGCCATCCGGTGCGCCGCCAGTACCCGGTCGGCCTCCGCCGCCATCAGCGCGGCACCATCCAGGGCACCGGCTGCCGTCTCACGCAGGCCGGGATCGATCATTGCCCGCTGCGCCTCCGTCATCGTCGCGACCAGCGTGGCCAGCGCCGCCTGCCACACCCGGCGAAATGCGGCGCCCATATCCGGCAGGCCAGGATCGTCGTCATGGATCGTAGCGCCCGCGTCGGCCAGGACCTGCGCCGCCTCCTCCACGGCTGCGACGCCCGCCGCATCGACGGGTGCATCAAATCCCGGGCGCCGCAGCACGCAAACATGTAGGCCGGCCACCCCGTCCTCTAGCCCGGTCGTCCAATCCTGTGGCGCGTCTGGCAGGCAGAATGGGTCGCGCGGGTCATGTCGCGCCAACACCCCCAGCATCAGCGCCGCATCCCGCACCGTGCGGGTGATCGGCCCGGCCGCAGCCACGTGGCCGAATGCGCCCAGCGGCCATTGCGGTACCCGGCCGAACGTCGGCTTTAATCCTACGACCCCGCACCACGCGGCGGGGATACGGATGCTCCCCCCTGCGTCGGTACCCAGATGCAGCGGCCCGAACCCCGCCGCACATGCCGCCGCCGCACCCGAGGACGACCCACCCGGGCTGGTATCCGTGTTCCACGGATTACGCGTAATTCCATGCAGCGGGCAGTCCCCAGGCGATTTCCAGCCGAACTCGGTCGTCGTCGTCTTACCAAACAGCACCGCGCCCTGCCCCAGCAGCCCCAGCACCGCTGGCGCGTCGTCGGCCGCGGCGGTGGCCGGCGTCGTGCGGCTACCGCGCCGGGTCGGCAGGCCGGCGACGTCGATCAGGTCCTTGATCGTAACCGGCACGCCATCGAGCGGACCGAGTGGACGCCCGGCCGCCCAGCGCCGCCCGCTCTCGATCGCCTGCCGCGGGGCGCCCGGGTTCAGCACGGCGAAGGCGTTGATGCGCGGGTTATACCGGGCGGTGCGCTCGGTAATGGCCTGTAGTGCTTCGGTCGGGCTGAGCGTGCGACGGGCGTAGGCGTGAACGAGCGTGGCGGCATCCATGTCCGCCGGATCGGTCGCAGTCGTAGCCATTATTAACCGCCTGTCATACTCATGTGACGTTGCACAGCGGGGGCAGCGCCGCGGCGATCGATGACAAAATCATGCCCAAGCGGCTTTTGCGCGATCGCCGCCCTAATCGCGGCCTCCAGTCCGGCATCATCACCATCGGACCGCAATACCCGGCGCAGATCCGCATGATCGTCCTGACCCAGGCACAAATACAACGTGCCCGTACACGTCAGCCGCACGCGGTTGCAGCTTTCGCAGAAATTATGAGTGAGCGGCGTGATGAAGCCGATACGTCCCCCCGTCTCCGCCACGTCATAGTACCGGGCCGGCCCGCCGGTTATATGACTGCTGGGCGTCAGCGTGTACCGCTGTTGCAACCGGGCGCGGACGGTCGATAGCGGCAGGTAGTGGTCCGTACGGTCGCCGGCCACGTCGCCCAACGGCATGGTCTCGATCAAGCACAGGTCATGACCCTGATCGCCGCACCAGGCCAGCAGGTCGCCGAGCTCGTCCTCGTTCTCACCCCGTAGCGCCACCGTGTTGATCTTTACATGTAGTCCGGCGCGGCTGGCTGCGGCGATACCCTCCAGCACCTGCGGCAGCCGGCCC
>JANPPS010000052.1:0-10009 GCA_031428635.1 Rhodospirillales bacterium | reverse complement strand
GCGCTACTGCAGGCCTCACGCACCCCGGTTCGCCTGGCGCTGCAGGCCTTGGCGGCCGACGGGTTGCTGGAATATGCGCCCAACCGCGGTTACACGGTCCGCAGCTTCGATAGTACCGAGTTACTCAACGCCTTCGACATTCGGGCAGCGCTGGAGGGCCTGGCCGCAGGCTTCGCTGCTCGGCGTGGCCTTGATGGAAACGAGCGGGCCGAGATCGAGTCGGTGCTGGCCCAGGGCGATACCCTGTTGGCCCATGGCGAGCTGGACGAGGCCAGCCGGCCTGCGTACGTCGCCGTCAACGCGTCGTTTCATGAGGCTCTACACCGGGCCGCGCGCAGCCGCATGGCGAACGAGATGCTGCGGATCAGCCAGAACCTGCCGATGTCGTCGCACCGCCACATCGTTGCGTTCGAGTACGCAAAAGTCCGCCGCCGCCACGATGATCATCACCGTATTCTAGACGCCGTTCTGCGCCGCGATGCAGGCCAGGCAGAGACGTTGATGCGGGATCATGTGGCGAGCATTAAGGCTGGCTTGTCGGGTCAGGATCTGTCGCAGGACGGACCGTCGCCGTAGGAAAATACCGCATCGTGCTTCGCGTGGATGCAGCAGGCCCCCAATCTGTTGATCAATGCGCGCGACGGCCCGCCGGGTCACGGCACGGTTTATTTGCCGCCATCCACACTTAGGATCTGACCGGTGATCCAGGCCGCATGGTCGCTGACCAGAAATAATACGGCATTGGCGATGTCCTCCGGGGTGCCGGTGCGGCGTAGCGCGATGCGCTCGATGATGCCGCGCTGGCCATCTTCGCCATAGGCCTGCCATTGGCGTTCCGATGCCGGGTTGGAGCGGACGAAGCCCGGCGCCACACTGTTTACCGTGATGCCGTGGGGGCCCAGTTCATGCGCAAGCTGCCGGGTCAGGCCGATTTCGCCCGCTTTTGCGGCGGCATAGGCCTGTATCCCGGTCAGGCTGACACCGAGCCCGGCGCCGCTGGAGATTGTGACAATGCGTCCGGCGACGGCCTGTTTCATGCCGGGAATAACCGCCTGTGCCATCAGAAAGGCGCCGGTAAGATTGACGCCCAGGATGGCATGCCAATCCGCGGCACTCACGCTCTCGGCGGGCTGACCGATCTGACCGCAAACGCCGCCGGCGCTATGCACCAGAATATCGACCGGACCAAAATGGCCGAGGACAGCCGCGATCGCAGCGGCGTCCGTCACGTCGAGCACCGCAGTGGCGATATTTTCGTGAGCCACAGCCCGCAACCCCGCTGCATCGCGGTCAACAGCCAGCACGCGAGCGCCGGAGGTTGCTAATCCCTGGGCAATGGCCCGGCCGATGCCCTGCGCGGCACCGGTGACGACCGCTGTTCTACCGGTCAGCGCCACGTTCATCATAATGCACCTGTTTAAGTGTGATCGGACGGCCCCCGGATGGTCGGGCTTGCCGCGCCGTTCTGCTGCGCGGGTAACTTAATGGGACTATGCGGGGCGCCGGTTAGGCAAAGTGGCACGCGACCGGCCATTCCTGGTTGCGGGGTACCAACGCCGGCAGGTCTGTGCGGCACACCGCCTCCGCACGCGGGCAGCGCGGGTGAAACGGGCAGCCCGGCGGGGGCGTCAGATTGCTCGGCAGCTCCCCCAGCACGGCGGGACGCGACCGGCGCTGTCCGGGTTCCGCATGGGGTACGGCCTCGATCAGCGCCTGTGTGTAGGGGTGGCCCGGTGCCGCGAATAGCGCCTGGGTCGGACCGATTTCCACAACCCGGCCGAGGTACATCACCGCCGTGCGATGCGCGATGTGCTGTACCAGGCGCAAATCATGCGTGATGAACACGAGCGCCAGCCCTAGCCGGTCCTGCAGCTCCACAAACAAGTTCACCACCTGCGCCTGTACCGACACATCGAGAGCCGATACCGGCTCATCCGCCACGATCAGCGCCGGTTCTACCGATAGTGCCCGGGCGATCCCTACACGCTGGCGTTGCCCGCCCGAAAACTCATGCGGGTACCGTCCCGCGGCGTCGGCCGGTAGATGCACCAGATCCAGCAGATGCCGCACTCGGGCCGGCACGTCGCCCCGCGGCACGATGCGGTGCACCGACAACGCCTCCGCCAGGGCGGCACCGACCGATAGCCGGGGGTTCAATGAGCCGTAGGGGTCCTGAAAAACCATCTGAACCCGGCGGTTGAATGCGCGCCGCGCGGTTCCGGACAATGCCAATGCGTCTGCACCGCCGAACCGCACCGCGCCGGAATCAGGCTGGTGCAGCCGCACGAGGCAGCGGGCCAGGGTCGATTTACCGCAGCCGGACTCACCCACGATCCCCAGCGTCTCCCCACGCTCAACTGTCAAACTCACGGCCGTCACCGCTTGCGCTCGCTGTACCGGACGTCCGCGCAGTAGATCCAGCACGGACCGGCGGGCCGGGAACGTCTTGGTCAGCGCATCCACCTGCAGCAGCGTCATGGAGCCGGTATCCGGTCGGCCGCCCAGCAAGCGGCGCGATGGCCAGGCGCGTGTTCCTGCATCGGGGGCGCCAATTCGACGCACCGATCCTCCGTGAACGCACAGCGTGGTGCGAACGGGCAGCCGATTATTGGGCGATCCAATCGTGGCGGCTGCCCTGGAATGGCCGTCAGCGGCTGACGCGCGCGGCCATGTGGTATGGCACCCAGCAGCGCGTGGCTATACCCGTGGCGGGGCCGCGCAAATAAGTCAGCCACCGGCGCAGACTCTACAATCCGGCCGGCATACATCACGCTCACGCGCTGGCAGGTTTCAGCCACGACCCCCAAATCGTGCGTGACTAGCACCATCGCCAGACCGAGCTCATCCGATAGGCGCATGAGCAGCTTCAGGATCTGATCCTGGATCGTGACATCCAGGGCCGTCGTGGGTTCGTCTGCCAATAGCAGCCGCGGTTCCCCGGCCAGTGCGATCGCGATCATGGCGCGCTGCCGCATACCGCCCGAAAACTCGTGCGGGTAATTCAGCAGCCGTTGTTTAGGCGATCCGATACCAACGAGGTCGAGCAGCGCCGCCGCCCGGCCGGGGGGCGCATTATCGGGCAGCGCTTCCTCGATCTGCTCACCGATCGTCAGCACTGGGTTGAGGGCCGTCATCGGCTCCTGAAAGATCATCGCGATCTGACGGCCGCGCACCGCCCGCAACGCCGCATCGGGCATCGCCAGGATATCCTGGCCGTTCCAGCCTACCCGGCCTGTGACCACAGCCCGGCGCAGCAGCCGCATGATCGCGCGTAGTGTGACACTTTTGCCGGAACCGGATTCGCCCACGATGCCGACGATCTCACCACGCCCGACGCGTAGGTCGACGCCATTCACCGCCCGGACGGACCCCCGCCGTGTGGCGAACGTGACCTTCAGGCCGGTGACATCCAGCATCAGCGCTTCACGTCCAGCAAATCCGCAAGCCCATCGCCGACCAGACTGAAGCCCACGCCACACAGGACGATGGCGAAACCGGGAAACACCGAAATCCACCAGGCCTGAGTAAACAGGTTCTTGCCGTCCGCTATCAGCACGCCCCATTCGGCGGCGGGGGGCTGCGCGCCAAGGCCGAGGTAACCGAGGCTCGATCCCAGCAGGATCGCCAGTGACATATCGGTCATCCAGTACACCAGCACCGGCCGCGCAGCGTTCGGCAAGATGTGCCGCAGCAGTATCCGCCCGTCGCTATAGCCCAGCACCCGTGCGGCCGAGACGTAGTCGTGCCCGCGTAGGACCAGCACCTCACCCCTAATCAGGCGGGCGTAGAACACCCAGCCGATGACGCTGATGGCTATGTACATATTACCCAGGCCTGGGCCCAGCACGGCCACGATCGCGATGACCAGCACCAGAAACGGAAACGTCACCACCAAATCCACCAGGCGCCCAAACACGATGTCCGGCCAACCGCCATAATACCCGACAAGCAGGCCGATCAGCGTGCCCACCACAAGGGGCACGATCGTGGCGAACAGCGCGATCTGTAGGTCGATTGTTGCGGCAGCGATGGTACGGGACAGCATATCCCGGCCGAACTGGTCCGTGCCGAACGGATGGAGGCCGCTTGGGGGCTGTTGCAGAGCGCCATAGTCAAAGGCGAGCGGGTCATACGGTGCAACCAGGCCAGGCGCAACGGCGCATGACAACAGGAATAGCAGAATGACGATTCCGGCTAGCAAGGGGGAGGGGAGCCTCAGCGCGCGATCCTCGGGTCGAGCCATAGTTGCAGCAAGTCCGTCACCAGGAACGCGAGCGAAACCAACACCGCCAACACCAGCGTTAGCGCCTGGATAACCGGATAATCCCGCGCAAAGATGCTGTCGATCATCAGCCGGCCAACGCCGGGCACGGCAAACACGCTTTCGGTGATCACTGCGCCACCCAGCAGGCTGCCGACATGCAACCCTACCAGCGCCACGGTGGAGATGCCGGCATTTCGCAGCACGTGCCGCAGCAGGATCACCCGGCGCCGCAAACCCTTGGCGATCGCAAAATCCACGAATTCCGCTTGTAGTACATCCAGCAGCGCCGCCCGCAGGTTGCGCATGATGACCGCGGAGAAGCTAAGCGCCAACGCTGCCGCGGGTAGTATCAGGTGATAGACGTGATCCAGGATCCCGGTGCCGTACCCGCCTACCGGGAACCACCGCAGTTCGGCGGCGAACACCGTCAGCATGATCAGGCCGACATAGAATATCGGCGAGGATAGCCCGACCTGAAACACCGCCCGGATCAAGTAGTCTGGCCATCGCCCGGCCGATGTGGCGGATACGAGCGCCAGCGGCACGGCCATCAGCAGCGCCAACAGGGTCGCCAACCCCGTCAGCATCAGGGTGACCGGCAGCCGTTCGCCGATCAGCCGCATCACCGGCACGCGATAAGCGATCGAGTTGCCGAAATCGCCGCGGACCGCGTTTTCGATAAACAGCACGAACTGCGTCCATAACGGTGCATCCAGGCCTATCTGCGCCCGAAGCCGATCGACCGCTTCGTCCGTCGCGCGGTCGCCCAGCAACGCGCTGACGGGATCGCCGGGCAACAGGCGGGCCAGCACGAAGACGACGACGCCGATCAGCAGAAAGGTCGGCACGATCTGGGCCACGCGGGCCGCGATCGTACCGGCACGCGACATAGCCTAGCGCTCGATGTACGCGGCCTCGAAAATATTATTGCCGAGGGGCAGTTGCACGAAGCCCTTCACGTTTTTGCGGAATGCGACAGGGTAGGGGGTCTCATACAGAAACAGGATCGGTGCCGCGTCGGCATACCGGTCCTGGATTTCCTTATATTGCGCCGCACGGGCCGTGGAATCGGTCTCCTCCTGGCTCTGGATAAACAGCGCATCCACCTTGGCGTCCTGCCATTGTGAGTGAAGCGAGTGGATGTTCGGGTAATATGCGAAGTAGCTGGTGATCTGGCTCGGGTCGGCGATGTCGTTGGTCCAGGCGGCGGTGCGCATGGCGAAGTCTTCTGCCCGGTAGCGCGCCGTCAGCGTCGGGTTGTCTACTTGATCGATACGCAGCTTCACGCCGATCTGGCCCCACATTTGCTGCACAATGGCCAGCGTACTTGCCTGGTCGGCGTTGCCAGACAGCGAATAGATCGGCGTCTCAAACCCGTTCGGGAACCCGGCTTCCGCCAGCAACGCCTTCGCCTTAGCCGTGTTCGCCTTGTACAAATCCTGCCCGGCAAACAGAGGAGTGGTGCTAGACATGAACGAGCGCATGGGTGTGCCCAGGCCTAGCGTCACGATTTGAATTACCGCATCTTTGTTTACAGCATAATTCAGCGCCTGCCGTACCTTCGGATTGGCTAGCGGGTTAGGCCTACCATCCTTCAACATGGCCCCACAGTACATTGTAAGGTAGGCTACGCGGGTGCTAGGCCAAAGCTCCATGCGTACATTGATGTCAGCCTGTAACTCCTTCACACGGGCGTAGGGGATCAATTCAGCACCATCGACTTCGCCGGCCTTCAGCTTCAGTAGCCGGGTCGCGTCATCGGGCAGTATTTGAAACTCTAGCTCATCGAGGTATGGCAGCGGCTTGCCATCGGCGCCCATTTTCCAGTGATATGGATTACGCTTCAGCGTCATCGAAACGCCCCGCTGCCAGGCGGTCATGATGAACGGGCCGGTACCGATTGGCTTCTCGCCAAATGCCTTCGCCTTGTCGTCCGGGGTCGCGCCGGCGGTGGCCTCGAACAGCTTTTGCGGCAGTATTGCGGAGTTGAACGTCGCAAGGGCCGGCAGCAGCGTGGGATCTGGGTGCTTTAGCGTGAGCGTCACCGTCTCATCCGATCCGGCCACGCTGTCGATTGAGCCCAGCAGGCCATTCCACGCCCCGGCCTTCGGATCGCGCGCACGATCAAGCGACCACACAACGTCACTGGCCATCATCGGTGATCCATCGGCGAATTTCACGCCCGGGCGCAGCGTGAGCGTCACGGTCTTACCGTCCGCCGATACCTCCCACTTCGTCGCCAAGCCCGGCTGCAGGCCTAGTCCATCGCTCGTCGGCGCGATCAGCGTATCGTAAATATTGGTCAGCACCCAGATGTCGACGTTGGCGTCGGTCAGCACGGGATCAAGGAACAGAGAATCGGCGTAGCGCGCGTAGGTCATCTTACCACCCCGCGTGGCGGCCTTTGCCGGGGTAGGCAGCCCCATAATGGCCGGCAGGACGAGGGCGGCGAGGCTGCCCTTGAGAAAAGTACGGCGCATGCATGACCCCTTGCTGACAAAGCGTTCCGGGGAAAGAGTATGGAATATTTTCAAGCGGGGCTACCGGGCATGCGCGTCGATGAGATGAATTGGATGCAAATAGAGGCGTATTTGCGCCATGACGACCGCGCGGTCGTGCCGTTGGGCTCAACGGAGCAGCATGCGTTTCTGAGCCTAAGCGTGGACAGCATCCTGTCGTCCCGCGTGGCATCCGATGCCGCTGCGCCGCTCGGTGTTCCTGTATTTCCGGTGCTGGCCTACGGCATGACGCCTTCGTTTCGTGCCTACCCGGGAACCGTTTCGCTTCGTATGGGAACGTATGCGCTGGTGATCCGCGACATCATCGATAACCTCTATGCCTCGGGTTTCCGCCGGGTGCTGCTATGCAACGGGCACGGCGGTAACTCACCGATCCACACCGTGGCGTTGGAGGCGATGGGCGATCATGCCGGGCTGCAGGTGCGGTTCCATAATTGGTGGAGCGCGCCCGGCGTCTGGCAGCAAGTGCAAGCGACCGACCCCGTCGCGTCCCATGCAAGCTGGATGGAGAACTTTCCATGGACGCGGCTGGCCAACATTGGCAGTCCAACGGCGGCAAAACCGATGACCGATCTGGACCGTCTGCGGCTGCATGGGCCGGACGGCGTGCGGGCGATGCTGGGGGACGGTAATCTCGGCGGCCATTATCAACGCAGCGACGCGGAAATGCAGGCGATCTGGGACGTGGCCGTGGCGGAGACGCGGGCGCTAATCGAAGGACCGTGGTCCTGATCGCGATTTGGGGCGCCGGCGCGATCGGCGGGACCATTGGTGCGTATTTGATCCGCGCCGGGCATGACGTGCTTTTCGTGGATCAAGACGCCGATCACGTCGCCGCCCTGAACGGGCGCGGCATCGCGATCGAAGGGCCTATCGAGACCTTTACCGTGCCCGCCCACGCTGTTTTGCCGGACCAGGTCTCCGGCACGTATGACCGCATCCTGCTTTGTGTGAAGGCGCACCACACAGGCGATGCCACGCGCGCCCTGGCACCGCACCTTACGGACCAGGGCTGCGTAGTCTCGTTACAGAATGGGCTAAATGAGCTGGAGATCGCGGCGATCGTGGGGCGGTCCCGAGCGATGGGGGCGTTTGTGAACTTCGGCGCCGACTACCTATCGCCGGGTGTTGTGTTCTATGGCGGACGGGGGGCGGTTGTACTGGGGGAGTTGGATGGGGCCAGCACGCCAAGGCTTTTGGGCATGCACCGCCTGCTGCAGGTGTTCGAACCGGCAGCCATCACCACCGATAATATTATGGGCTATTTATGGGGAAAGCTCGGGTATGGCGGGCTGCTATTTGCCACGGCGCTGACCAACGCCAGCATCTGTGAGGGCCTGGGCGCCCCTGCTGTGCAACCAGTACTGACGGCCATTGCGGCCGAAGCCGTGGCCGTAGCAATGGCGCAGGGTATCGAGCCGATTGGATTTAACGGCTACGACCCCGCCGCCTTTCGGCCCGGCGGCACTGGCCGCGTAGCCTCGTTCAGCGCGATGGTCGCGCACAACGCCAAATCGACCAAAACCCATTCCGGTATCTGGCGGGACCTCGCGATCCGTCATCGCAAGACAGAGGTGGATGCGCAGCTGGGCCCAATCGTCAGCTTTGGCCGCGCCCATGGCGTGCCGACGCCGGCGGTGGCGGGATTGATCGCGATGATCCATGAGATCGAGGACGGTAAACGGGCACTCGATTGGGCCAACCTTGATGTGCTAGCCCACGCGGTACTTTGACCGCGTTGGCTAGCCGTCGCCTGTGACTACTGGATCATGGTCGGAAGGGTGCGATGCCAGCCCGTGTCACGCTGGTAGGCGTCGCCGATCGCCATAATCCGGCCCTCGGCAAACGGCCGGCCGATGATTTGTAGCCCCATCGGCAGGCCAGCGGGATCGAGGCCGCAGGGGACGCTAAGCGCCGGCACACCGAGGTAGTTAAACGGCCGGGTATTTGCGGAGACGGCCATGAAGCGTGTCTCGGTGCCGGGTGGCCCGTGGTCGACATCCGTATCCGCCAGCGTCGGCAGCACTGTGGGAATAGTCGGTAGGATCAGGGCGTCGACCTGCGCGAATACCTCGGACGCGAATGCGCGCAGCAGGCGGCCGCGTGCGGATAGCGCCTCGACATAATACACGGCGGGAATGGCGTAGCCGGCGTATAGCCGGGCGCTGAGGTGGATGGCGTAATCCTGCGGGCGTTCCCGCATCCAGCGGGCATGAATGGAGGCGCCCTCACAGCGGGAGACGACGCTGCCATAGGCGGCGACAGCGTCCATGACGGGTAGGTTGATCGGCACGATTATCGCCCCGCGCTGTGCCAGGACCCGGGCAGCGGCGGCGATGCCGTCCACGGTCGGCTCGTCCGTGCCCATCAGGCCGGGGTTGGTGACCAGGCCGATTCGCATGCCGCGAAGGTCGCCCGTCAGCGCGGCCTCATAATCGGGCACCGGCTCATGGGCGCTGGTGATATCGGCTGGGTCGTGGCCAGCGATGACACGCATCATCCGGGCACAATCGCGGACCGTGCGGGTAAGCGGGCCAACATTATCGGCCGAAAAGCTGAGCGGCATTACGCCGGCGCGGCTGACGCGGGTCTGGGTGGGCTTGAGGCCGACGACGCCACAAGCCGATGCCGGCAGGCGAATGGACCCGCCAGTGTCGGAGCCAAGCGCGCCATACGCGAAACGGGCCGCGACGGCAGCGCCCGATCCGCTGGACGAACCGCCCGTGATGTATGGCAGGCGCCACGGATTATGGCAGTCGCCGTGGTGGCGATTATGCCCGGTCGGGTTCTGCGCAAACTCCGCCATGTTCAGCCCGGCAAAGGTAATGGACCCAGCGTCATGCAACCGGTCCAGCGCGGTCGCGGTGCGTGGTGCCACCCACTGGCCACGAATCATCGAACCGCAGCCGCTGATTTTTCCGGCCTGATAATACATGTCCTTATGGGCCAGCGGCACACCGTGGAGGAGGCCAAGTGCGTCTCCGGCCGCAACGGCGCGGTCCGCCGCCTCGGCCGCGCTGCGTGCGCCCTCCCGGTCGATCCACACGGTCGCATTCACCGCGCCGTCATGCCCGCCGATAGCATCGAGGCAGCTTTCGAGGGCTTGGACAGCCGAAACCGCGCCCGTCTTTATGGCGTCGGCGACCTCGGTAAGGCTAAGTTCGTTCGGGGTCATTCCCTGAACTCCCGCAAAACGGTCTCGAAACTGCTCGGCTCATCTTCGAAC
>JANPPS010000051.1:0-2145 GCA_031428635.1 Rhodospirillales bacterium | reverse complement strand
CTCTATTACGAAACCGAATGGTACGCAGCGCCGCCCGCGCTGCGCCCGGCGCTGAAGAACCAGGCGCAGCGTAATCCATTCCGCGGCGTGAACGTACGCCGGCTTGACCACTTCAACTGCCTAGCCGTGGACATCCGCGCCAACCGCGAGTTCTTCGAGCGCACGCTGGGCTTCCGGCTGACCGAGCAAATCGTGATGGACGATGGCACTGAGGCCGGCATGTGGCTGACCTGCACCAACAAGAGCTACGACTTCGCCTACACGCGGGAGGCGCATGGCGTGCCGGGCCGCTTCCACCATGTGGCCTTCGCGCTGGATAGCCGCGAGGCCATACTGCAAGCCGCCGACGTGTTCCTTGAAAACGGCGTGTTTATCGAAACGGGTCCGCACAAGCACGCGGTCCAGCAGACCTTCTTCCTGTACGTTTATGAACCTGGCGGCAACCGGGTCGAGGTCGCTAACGCTGGTGCCCGCCTGGTACTGGCGCCGGACTGGAAGCCCATCACCTGGACCGAGACCGAGCGCCGCAAGGGCCAGGCCTGGGGACTGAAAACCATCGAGAGCTTCCACACCCATGGCACGCCACCGCTGCCAGACCAGTATGGGGACGAGGCGCCAGTGGGCGTGGGCGGGGGCGTGGGCAACCCGGTAGAAAAGGAGATCGCGTCATGAGCGTGACGGGTATGACAGCCGTGCGGGCCAGGGCTTATCTGGCGGGGCCCCCAGCATGAGCATGGTTTACACCGACCCGCCGCGCACGCCGCAGGACGTCGTTGCTGGCTACGCCGGGCTTGGCGTCGCCACGGTGCATGAGGCCCAGGGCCGGACCGGGCTGATGCTACCGTACATGCGCCCGATCTACACCGGCGCGCACGCTGTCGGTTCGGCGGTGACGGTTAGTCTGGCGCCCGCGGATAACTGGATGCTGCACGTCGTGGTCGAGCAGTGCCGGGCGGGCGATATCGTTGTGGCCGCCTCGACCTCGTTTTCCGACGCTGGCTACTTTGGGGAGCTGATCGCTACCTCCCTGAAGGCGCGCGGCGTACGCGGCCTGATTCTGGAGGGCGGCTGCCGGGACGTGGCGGCGTTGACGCAGATGGGTTTCCCGGTCTGGTCCCGGGCAATCAGCGCCCAGGGCACCGTCAAGGGCACGTTGGGGTCGGTCAACGTGCCCCTGGTTTGCGCGGGGCAGATCGTTCAACCCGGCGACCTGATTGTGGCCGATGACGACGGCGTGGTCGTGGTCAGCCGGCAGCGCGCGGAAACAGTGCTCGCTGCCAGCCGCACGCGCGACGACAACGAGCAGGCTGTCCGGACCCGGCTAGAGGCGGGCGAGCTAGGCCTCGACATTTACGAGATGCGCGACGCGCTGGCGCGGAAAGGGTTGATCTACAGCCCCTATGCCCAGCAGGGCGGGACTTGAGCCACTACCGCGCCGCCACCGCCAAGTAACCACGCAGTAAGGGAGACCAATCATGAACAACGAATACAGCGGAATTGAATACGGTACCCAACTCACCTCCGTACAGGCTGCCTACGAGCCAAGCCCGGCGCAGACCATACGCGCCGGGCTGCTCGGCGGACTAGTAGGCGCCCTCACGATCTGGGTCTACGAGGCCGTCGTCTGGGTCAGCGTACAGCACTTGATGCCCATGGCCGGTATTCCGCGCAACGCGACGGGGCTGGTGTTCGGCCGGGATGTGCAGGACTCGCTTGGGGCAGCAGCGTATGTCGTCGGCACGGGCATACATTTTGTCTTCGCCTTCGCCTGGGGCGTGTTGTTCGCCTTTCTGTGGCCCATTTTCCGCCGGCGTGGATACGAAGCGACGCTGGTGGCGTTGTTCTACGCGGTGGTGGCGTGGATCGTGATGCACGTGGCGATCATGGTCGTCTCGTCCAACCACCCAAACTACTATGATCCGAACGTGATCATCGGTGGCTTCATGTCGCATTTCTTCTTCACGGTGCCCTTGGCCCTCGTGGTCAAGCAGCGCCTTGGCGCGGGTGCAAGAGGCTGAGCGGTGCCGAACGTGACTGCATTGGCGACGGCTGCCCGGATCCAGACCTTGCGCACGGCGGTCGGCAGGTACCGGCATACGGATGCGCTGCGAACGGGCCAGGTGGCGTCCGATCTGCTCCGCCTGG
>JANPPS010000050.1:0-3102 GCA_031428635.1 Rhodospirillales bacterium | reverse complement strand
CGCCCGTCACGCACTCGGGTTCGGTCAACGGCATGAACTCGCTTCATCTGCGTTGGGACTGAACCCCCGCCGGGGGCTGGCGTTTCGTAGACGATGCGTCGTGCATTCGCTGCGGCCAGCCCCATCTATCCAAGACGCGCCGGTGCCGCGGAATCAGCCTTGCATCCACTACGACATTGGTGCGGAAAGTTCATCGAGATAGTCGAGAATCGTTACGGATTCGATGATGGAGACGTCGTCGTCGATCAGCGGTAAGCGGTAATTCCTCCCCACTCGGGGCACGCAGGCGGGTCCCCGTGGCGCTATTTTCGTTGTAACAAGTTTCGAACGTAGTTTGCTCAGGCGGCCTGGGCGATGCAGTTCGATACGAACGCTGGAGCAGCAGCGTTCGTATCGACCCAGTTGCCAGGGAGCAGGTCGTCGAGCGGATCGCCGTCACCGCGGGTGACGACGCGGGCGAGCACATCGGCAAGATAGGCGTTAGGATTGATGCCCTGCAGCTTGCAGGTCTCGACCAGCGAGGCGATTGCTGCCCAGTTCTCGGCACCGAGCTCGTGGCCGGCGAACAGCGCGTTTTTCCTCTGCAGCGCGATCGGGCGCATCGACCGTTCCACCGGATTGTTGTCGATATCGATCCGGCCGTCGTCGAGGTAGCGAACGAGCCCCGCCCAGTGCCCTAGCGCATAGTTGATCGCCTTGAGCGTCGGCGATCCGCTGAACATGCGGCGGCGCTTCTCCTCGAGCCAGCCATGCAGCGCCTCGATCACCGGCCCCGCTCGCGCCTGGCGGACCGCGAGCCGTTCCTCGGGCGCTCTACCGAGGATCTCGCGCTCGATCTCGTAAAGCGTGGCGATCCGGGCGAGCGCCTCCTGCGCGATCGGTGCGGCATCACCCTTGGCGGCGTCGAAGAAGCTGCGCCGGACGTGCGCCCAGCAGTAGGCGAGCACCGACGGTCCGCCGGGGCGGTTGGCCTTTCCGAACTGGCCATAAGCCTCATAGCCATCGACCTGCAGGATGCCGCGGTAGTCGCCCAGGAGCTTGGCTGCCCACATGCCGCCGCGGCCGGGCATGTAGGTATAGACGATGGCGGGCGGATCGGCACCGCCATAGGGCCGATCATCACGGACCATCGCCCAGAGGTAGCCGGTCTTGGTCCTACCGGTCTTCGGCGCCAGTACCTTGGCTGTGGTTTCATCGACGAACAGCCGATCGCTGGCGAGCAGGCGCTGCTTCTGCAGCTCGACGATCGGCTTCAGGTAACCCACCGCACGCCCGACCCAGTTGGCCAGCGTCGCCCGGTCGATCTCCACGCCTTGACGCGCCATGATCTGAGCCTGCCGGTAGAGCGGCAGGTGATCAGCGTATTTCTTGACCAGCACGTCGGCGAGCAGGGCCTCGCTCGGCAGGCCTCCCGGCACCACGTGCTTCGGCGCCCGCGCCTGCGCGACCCCGTCGCCGCACGCCCTGCACCCCATCTTCGGCCGCACCGTCACCAGCACCCGGTATTGCGCCGGCACGATGTCGAGCCGTTCGGCCCGGTCCTCGCCGATCCGGTGCAGAACGCCGCCGCAGCTTGCGCAGGCGCAGGTCTCTGGTGCGATCTCGATCTCATGGCGCGGCAGGTGCGCCGGCAGCGACGCTCGCGGCGTATCGGCCGGGCGCTTCCTCGCCGGCGCTGCCCCCACGGCCTCCAGCGCATCGGCGCTTTGCTCCTGGATCACCTCGACCTCGCCCATGGCGATGTCGGTGTCCTCGAACGTCAGCGCCAGCTGGTCGGCCGCCATTTTCTCCGAGCGCTTCCCGAAGTGCATGCGGTTCAGGACATCGAGCAGATGCTGGAGCCGGGCGGAGCGAAGACGCTCGGCGATGATCATCACCTTGAGCGCCCCGACGTCGTCGGGCAGGTCTTCTGAAGCCCCCGTCACGGCGCGGATTCCAGCAGATTACACCGCGTCCGCAAGGCCGTTTCGGCAAGGCGATTCCGGCATGCGACCTACTGCGCCATCACCGGCCGGGCCACCCTCGGCGCATGCACGCGCGACCAGTCGAGCCCCTCGATCAGCGCTCCTGCCTGCGCTCCGGTCAGGGTCATCACGCCGTCGCCGAACCGCGGCCAGCGGAAGGTTCCGCTCTCCAGGCGCTTGGTCACTAGCACCAGGCCGGTGCCGTCCCACAGCAGCAGCTTGATCCGGTCGGCCCGCTTGCATCGGAACACGAACATGATCCCCGAGAAGGGATCGCGCTTGAGCTCGTTCTGCACCAGCGACGCCAGCCCGACCATGCCCTTCCTGAAGTCGACCGGCCTCACCGCCACCAGCACTTTGAGCGGTCCTGGCGGGATGATCATGCCGTCACCTGCACCGCCAGCAGCACCCGCTCGATATGATCGGCGCTGACCCCGTCGGGCACGCGGATCGTCATGCCCCGCACGTTGATGCGAATCTCCGCGCAGGACGGCGCTTTCGCCGGCTCCTCGACGACCGCCGGCACGAATACCGGCGCATCGCCGCTCTCCATCCGCTCGCGGGCTTCCCGCCGCCAGGCGTAGAGCTGCTGCGGCAGCATGTCATTGCGACGCGCGATCTCCGCGACGTTGGCACGCACCGCCATGCTTTCCGCGATGATCCGCGCCTTCGCCTCTGGCGTCCAGCTGCGCCGCTCGCGGCCCGCCGGGATCACCTCCATCCGTTGCGGGCCGCCCGCACCACTACCTTCGAACGAACTTTCGAACGCCGTTACATCACTCATCGCTAGTTACACCCCGACGCAAAATCGGCGGTAACATAGCGCGTTCAAAAATCTCGGAAATGTGGGGAGGATTTACCGCTTACGATCAGCGCCGGCAACTTGCCGACGGGGTTGATCGTGCGATAGGGATCCGACGTCGTCCCGCCGGGTCCGGACTCGCGTCTCCGAACCGTTCGCACCTTTGCAATGGGCCCGGTCCGTCGCCTCCACGATTGAGCGGATCGGAAAATCGACCGGCCCGAAAGACGCAGGAGGCACGGCTTGGCGGGGGCCGGGCGATCGTGTAAACTTGCCCTTTCCGGCCGATCCTCGCCGGGGATGCCTCGGCCTCCGGGTCGGCCGACAGAATCCAAC
>JANPPS010000049.1:0-1908 GCA_031428635.1 Rhodospirillales bacterium | reverse complement strand
GCTTATGCCTATGAGCAGGCTACCCACCACCGCCGGGCGCCATTATTGTAGCGGTACCGGGCCGAGGATCATTAAAGGCGCGGGTATGGTGCAAAGCCAAAAGCTGGCCACCGCCCGCGCCCCGGTCGGGCTACCGAACCGAACGCCGGTCCGCTAGGCCTTCTTCAGTCCCCAGAACAGCGGAACCCCTCGCTGCAAGCCTGTTATCTCCTTGCGGACGGCTGTTGGGATCGAGTACTCGCCAAGCGGCAAGTAGGGCACATCGATAAACGCCTGCCTCTGTATTTGGGCGGCGATCGCCTGCTGCGTCGCAAGGTCCGGCGCCCGCAGCCAGTCCTCGCGCAGCCCCTCCAATGTCGGGCTGTCAGCCCAACCGAACCAGCCAGCGGCTCCGTTCGCGCGCAGCCCGAGGTGGGTGGCAGGTGTAAACTGATCGAGGCCGAAGAAGCTGGTAAAGAAGACGCTCCAGCCGCCCTTGCTCACCGGCTCCTTGCTCGCGCGGCGTTGGATCACGCTACCCCAGTCCATCGCCTGCACGTCCACGTTCATGCCAGCACGCGTAAGCATGTCCGCCCCGACCAAGCCCAACGCCGCCAGCGCGGCCAAGTCGGTGGCGACCATCACCACGGTACGCTCTCCGTTATAACCGGCAGCGGCTAGGTCAGCCTTGACCTTGGCCATGTCCCGCTTGCTCGTCAGCGCCTCTAGGCCTGTATTACTTGCCATCGTGGAACTGGATGGGAAATAGCCGGTACCCGACTTCCATAGTTGGCGTTCTGCGCCTGCGACGGCCTCCATGAACTCGGACTGCTCAACGGCGCCGAGCAGCGCGCGACGGATCGCGGGGTTGTTGAACGGCGGTTGCAGGTGATTGAAACGCAGCATTGCCGGAGCGCCAGTCGGATCCAGTTCGATCAACTGAACATTTGCATCGCCCCGTAGGGTGGGTACCAAGTCCAGCGACGGCTCCTGCCACCAATCGACTTGGCCGGATCGCAGGGCAGCCGAAGCCGTAAAGGCATCCGGTATTACCGTCCACTCAACCCGGTCCACGTGCGCGATCTTGGGCCCAGCCGTCCAGTCCGCAGTGCCGCTTGACCGAGGCACGTAGCCCTCAAACCGCTGATAGACCGTGCGGGCGCCCGGCACTCGCTCGCTTGCCACGTAGCGGAACGGGCCGCTGCCGATCGCCTCGGTGATGATGCCGAACGGGTCGGTCCGGGCCATCCGCTCTGGCATCATGGGGCACATGTTGCTCGCCACCTTACCCAGGGCTGCCGGCAGCAGCGGGAACGGACGCTTGAGGCGGAATACGATTGTCCGGTCATCGACGGCCGAAACCTCGTCCGTGGCGGCCATCAGCGCCTGGCCGAACGCGTCCCGCTTACCCCAGCGCTGGATGCTGGCAACGCAGTCGCGCGCCAGCACCGGGGTATCATCGTGGAAGCGCAGCCCGTCCCGCAGTGTCAGGCGCCATAGCTTGCCGTCATCCTCGGTCGTTACCCCGTCCACCATCTGCGGCTGCGGTGCATAGGTGCTGTCCTGTCCGAACAGCGTATCGAACACCGCGAAGCCGTGGTTGCGCGTAATGTAAGCGCTGTTCGTCACGGGATCGAGCAATGGCAGATCCACCTGCGGTATGAAGCGCAGGATGCGCGCGTCCTGTGATCGTGCGATGCGCGGCATCGCCAGGGTTGCCGCCGCCGTTGCAAGCAAACCGCGTCGCTTCATACCGTTACTCCTTGGACTTTGGACTGTCATAAAGACTAGGCAACTTTCGTGTAGCGGTGTCTACCGTCTTTGGGTTGTTCCGCGCTTTACGTGCTGTTGTTCTGCTACATGGCGTGAAGAATACCGAAGTTGGAGTCTAGCGCGGCCGCAGACGGTCCGGTGCGGTCGAATTTTACC
>JANPPS010000048.1:0-2323 GCA_031428635.1 Rhodospirillales bacterium | reverse complement strand
GCGCCGCCGAGGACGAGTGTGATCGCATCGTCGCCATTGTACACAGTCACCCCGGTATGTCCCCTAACCCCAGCCAAGCCGACTTAGTAGCAAAGCAGCCTATTTGGCGAGGTAGGTCGACACGTTGGAGAACTGACTGCTCAATTTCGTTCCGAGCGTGGTCGCGCCGACAACCATTACGACGGCAACAACGGCCGCAATCAAACCATACTCTAACGCCGTCACGCCGCGGTTGTCGCTCTTCAAGCCTAACCAGGTCTTTATAATCTTTGTCATAATGTTCCCTTTCACTACAGGCCGACCCACCTGCCGGCCGCCGCACGAAGCGGCCCCCGCGTTTGGGTTGGCTTCATGACTACCGGCCACGCCGCTGTAGGGCTATCCAAGAAGTGCACGGAACTGTTCGACCCGCTTAACACTCAGATGCGGTTCTGAGACGTCGCGTAGAATTGGTGGAGATACCGTCAACTTATACCGCCAAACCCCGCAAGCGGTCGGCCACGCTTCGGCGATCCACGCATATTTAGCGCATCGCGACACATCGGCTCGGGCTCGTGCCACATCCCGGGCGGGTTGGACTTGGCCGGGCCAGACCCGGCGGTAAGCCGGAACGGACCGTCGGCAACGGAAGATCCATGATCCGCGGGTCCGCATCACGTTCCAGCGTCGATGATAGGCGCGCCCCCATGCGCACGACGGAACTGGCACCGCCAAGGCTTACCGAGTACGGCACCGCCCCGTCAGAACTGGGGGTCCAAACCCGCATACCAAAAGCCGCAACTGGCATCGCCCATACGGTAACAACCGGGCGAGACATCGCTGGCGCGCCTCCCCCACCCGTCCAGCGACCCAGCACCTTATCCCGGTACGGCCCGCCCAGCGCCGGTGTCGACGAATGATACGCAGCGATTGCCTCCTCCCAAGAGCCCGTCCGCTCACGCAACGCCGTCAAAAACTGCGCCGCATAGTCGGCATTCGCCTGGGGATCGAACGCAACGTCGAGCGATGGAAAGGCCGACGCATGGTGCATCAAATTAACCTGAAAACAGCCCACGTCGATCGACGCCAGCCCGCCTGCCCGCAACGCGCGCGTCGCCTCGATCGCCTGGGCCGCGTTGTCGAACATGCGTCCGGTGCCGGCGGCATTGATCGTCCACGGCCACGGTACCGTGACGCCCGTTACCGGATGACGTCTCCCGCTCTCCACGCGGCCGATCGCAACCAGCATGCCGCTCGGTATGTTGTGCGTGCGCTCTGCCGCGGTGCCCGCGGCGTGACAAAGGTCAGCACTCACGTCTAGCCCCTGCGCGACGGCAGACGCCCGTCCCGCCATCGAAAGGGCGAGCACAACACTCAGACGCCAGCGCATAGACATGCATTGCCTCTCGGCCGTACAGAAGAATTCCAGCTGTCTTACCTGCGGCGACCATGCCCGCCAATAACGCAGCCACGGCTAATCCACGAATGTAAGGTTGGAAAATGTCAGGGTCGCCCGGAGCGTCACCCGGCTGGTCCGGTTCGAGCCGCGTCGCCACCTTCGGGATCGGCGCTGGACTGGCGGCGCTTGCGTCGCTGTCGTCTAGCCCGGGCGTTCTGCAGGGTGCCCTCGTCAATCCCGATACCGCCATGCGGCTGCTTCGGCTGAAGGCCAGTCTCGCGGCCGGTACACCGCTCCACGCAGTCATGCGGGATAGTTCCGGATATGGAACGGTACTGCATTGGTCGCACCTGCTGGATGCACTCATTCTGGCCGTCGCAGCGCCGGTGGCAGTCGTGGCTGGGTGGGATGGCGGGTTGCGCTGGGCAACCGTGGTGTTTGGACCGTTGACGGTGGGGCTGCTGGCGCTGGCGGTCGCCTGGGCCATCGGTCCGGTGGCGCGGGCCGGCCCCGATCGGCTCGGCCCGGTGTGGATGGCGGCGCTTGTCCTTGGCCTTACAAATTCTATTGTTCAATACGGCCTGTCCGGGGTCATCCACCATCACGTGCTTCTTGCGGCGACGGCGGCGATGGCTGCCGGGTACGCAATCCGCAGCGTCATGTTGGGCGGCGGCCGTGCTGGGGCGTATCTCGGATTATGGATCGCGGTCGGCCTCTGGCTAAGTCCGGAGGCGCTGGCTTTCGGACTTATGGCCTATGGGGGCGTATGGGTTGCCTGGCTGACCCGGCCTGTGGCCGCGACCGGGCAAGCGATCGCTGCCGCCGGATTATCACTGGCCGGCTTGACGGTGCTGATTTGGGCGATCGACCCCCCCGCTACTGGCTATGCAGCGATCGAGCCGGACCGCATTTCCATCATGTTCGTTTGGCTCACGGCCGGTGCGG
>JANPPS010000047.1:0-3690 GCA_031428635.1 Rhodospirillales bacterium | reverse complement strand
ACGCACGTTACTTTGTCCAGACGGGTCGCCAGCGCCTGTACGGCGTCGAATGTTGGCGTGTCGGTAGCAATGCCGCGGATTATTTCCACAAGCTTCATGACCGGAACCGGGTTCATGAAATGCATGCCGATGAATTTCTCGGGCCGGTCGGTACCGGCACCCAGACGGGTGATGCTGATGCTGCTGGTATTACTGGCCAGCAGGCAGTCCGGGTGCAAGTACGGGATCACCGTCTTGTAGATCGCCCGCTTTACGTCCTCTTTCTCGGTCGCCGCCTCGATCACTAAGTCGCAGGCGGCGAGCGAGTTGTAATGCGTGCCAATAGTGATGCGGGCGAGGGCGGCAGACTTGTCTGCCTCGGTCACTGTACCCTTGGCGATTTGCCGGTCGATATTTTTACCAATGCCGGCCATCGCCTTGTCCAGCGCGTCGGCCTTCATGTCCAGCAACACGACCGACAGACCGGCTAAGGCACTTACGTGGGCGATGCCGGCGCCCATCTGGCCGGCACCGACCACGCCCAAATTTTGGATCAAGCCGGCTGACCCAGCTCGGCCTGCAACTCTGGCAATGCGGTAAACAGGTCACCCACGAAGCCATAATCCGCTACCTGAAAAATAGGCGCGTCCGCGTCCTTGTTGATGGCGACGATGACTTTGCTGTCTTTCATCCCCGCCAAATGCTGAATGGCACCCGAGATCCCGATTGCGACATACAGGTCCGGGGCCACGATCTTACCCGTCTGCCCGACCTGGTAGTCGTTCGGCACGTACCCGGCGTCCACCGCAGCCCGGCTGGCACCGACGGCCGCACCCAGCAAATCGGCCACCGGCTCCAGTAGCTTGAAGTTCTCGCCGTTCTGCATCCCACGCCCGCCAGATACGACGACACGGGCCGCCGTCAGTTCCGGACGCTCGGACGCACTCAATTGGGCCGAAACGAAGCGGGATGTGACCGCGGCAGCTGCAGTCGATACGGCCTCGATCATGGCCGACCCGCCCTCGGCGGCCACCGGGTCAAAGCTTGCGGCGCGAATCGTCATCACTTTCCGAACGTCGGCGCTGCGCACGGTCGCCATCGCGTTGCCGGCGTAGATCGGGCGCACGAAGGTGTCGGCGTCGATGATGGCCGATACGTCGCTGATCGGCTGCACGTCCAGCAGCGCGGCCAGGCGCGGCATTACGTTCTTACCGATCGCGGTGCTTGCGGCCATGATGTGGTCGTGGTGCGGGGCCATCGATACTAACAACGCGGCCAGGGGCTCGGCCAGGCTGTGGTCGAACTCGGCGCTGTCAGCGACATGGACCTTTGTCACACCCGGCAGCTTGGCCGCGGCCTGCGCAGCGGCAGCGATGCCATGGCCGGTCACTAACACGTGCACCTCACCCAGCTTGGTCGCGGCTGCGACGGCGCTGCGGGACGGCTGCTTGATGCCGTGTTCGTCAAAATCTAGCAGGACGAGAGACGCCATGATCAGATCACCTTTGCTTCGGTTCGTAGTTTGGCCACCAATTCGTGGATCGACGCGACCTTCACCCCCGCCACCCGGCGAGGCGGCTCTGCCACGCTGACCAGCGATAGTCGAGGTGCCGGGTCGACGCCGAGGTCGGCCGGGTGGATCGTCTCGATCGGCTTTTTACGCGCCTTCATGATGTTCGGCAGCGACGCATACCGTGGCTCGTTCAACCGCAGGTCGGCCGTCACGATGCATGGCATGTCGAGCGATAACGTTTCCAGCCCGCCGTCAACTTCACGGGTGACAATCAATGTGTCGCCTTCGATCGCGATGCGACTGGCGAACGTACCTTGCGGCCAGCCGAGCAGGGCGGCGAGCATTTGACCGGTCGCGTTCATGTCGTCGTCGATCGCCTGCTTGCCCATGATGATCAGGCCGGGCTGCTCCTTCACCACCAGCGCGCGTAGCATTTTGGCAACGGCCAGCGGCTGCAGTTCCACAGTGGTTTCGACCATGATGCCGCGGTCTGCACCCATGGCAAGGGCCGTGCGGATCGTCTCGGCGCAAGCCGGCAGACCCATGCTCACGGCCACGATCTCGGTCGCCTGCCCCTTCTCCTTCAGGCGCACCGCCTCCTCGACGGCAATCTCGTCGAATGGGTTCATGCTCATCTTTACGCCCTGCGTTTCGACGCCTGTGCCGTCGGTTTTCACACGGACTTTCACGTTGTAGTCAACGACACGCTTGACAGGGACGAGAATCTTCATGGGGATCATCCAACGGCGGGGCGACTAACTACGGGCGCGGGCGCGTCCAAGTCAACGCGGTCAGGACCGTTGCAGGAGCGACAACAGCCCGATAAATAACAATACCGCCACGCCCTGGAACACGACGCGGTAGCGCATGAGCCGATTAGAGCGTGCCGGGTCGGGCGACCCGCGCGCGACACTCACCAATCCTGCCAGGAGCATGCCGACGGTCGCGACCATGGCAAGGATTACAAGAACGGTAAGGACAGTGGCCATTCTATTGAAATGGTATCGGGCCGGGGCTTGTCCAGTTCCAGAACGTCGCGACCGGCACTCGTTGACTTGCTGCCCCGCCGGGTGTTGGACCCCGGGCATGCGATTGCTTCTTCTGCTGCTGCTAACCGGTGGTGCTCGCGCCCAACCGGTCCCGATTACGGCCCAACCGGCCCCGATCACGGTCCAACAGGCGCAGGACGTCCTAACTGTGCTGCACGACGACCAGAAGCGAGCGGCGTTTGAGGCGACGCTGGACGCGATGGTCCACGCCGGCGCCGAAATGGCCAAACCGGCGGCCCCGACCTCTGCGGCATTGGAGCCAGACAGCCTGGCCGAGCAACTGATACGGCAGGCCGGTACAGCCGTGACCGACGCCGGCAAACGGGCGCAGACGACGCTGCGGACGGTGAACGACCTACCTCTATTGGGACGATGGCTTGAAACCCAGGTCGACGACGCCGATGCCCGTGCCCGGATCGTTGACGCCGCTTGGCGCTTGCTCGTGGTGTTGGCCGCGGCGGGAGTTATTCAGGTCGTGGCCGCCCGCCTCCTCTTTCGTTTGCGTGCGCGCGCCGGCGAGTGGTCGCCTTCGCCTGAGCCGGAAGAGACAGCGGCGCCGCTGGCTAAGCTCGGCTTCCGGCGTCGCAGCTTGGCGCGGGCACTCGGTGCGCTCCGGCGGGCACCATTCGTGCTGGCCCGGCTAATCCTCGACCTGCTGCCGGTCGCGGCCTTCGTCGCCGTGGCCTGGGTGCTGATGCGGGAGTGGTTAGCCCCGCTGGTGGTGACCGTCGCCGGACAACCATCGGTACAGACGCCGGCCTATGCGACCGTGCGGATCGTGGTCCAGACCTATGCTGTGGGCAGGCTGGTACTGGCCGTGGTTGCTACCATCGCCTCGCCCGATGGCGGGCGGTTGCGGCTGCTGGACATGCCAGACGGGGCTGCCAAGTTCATCACGTCCTGGGCCTGGCGGCTGGTGGTGATCGCGGGCGCCGGCTGGATGCTGGCCGAAATCGGGTTTGTATTCGGCATGTACCAAACGGCGCATGACGCGGTGCTGAAGCTGTTTGCACTCGTTGTTCACGGGTGCGCTATCGTTATGGTGCTACAGGCGCGCCGCCCCGTTTCTGCCCGGATCCGCTCGGGCGGCACAGGGCAGCCGGGCGCCTGGAACGCCACCCGCACTCTGATCGCCGAGACGTGGCACAT
>JANPPS010000046.1:0-3722 GCA_031428635.1 Rhodospirillales bacterium | reverse complement strand
GATCGACCGGCGCCCGCATATCGGCGGCAACGCGTATGACTGCCACGACGCGGCCGGCGTGTTGGTTCACCCGTACGGCCCGCATGTCTTCCACACCAATTCGGCCCGCGTGCTGGACTACCTGTCGCGCTTCACCGCGTGGCGCCCGTACGAACACCGCGTCCGGGCCCAGGTGCAGACGGCCCGTGGCACATCGGAGCAGCTGCCGGTGCCGATCAACCGCACCACCGTCCAGCGCTTCTTCGGCATCGATTTGCCGGACGACGCGGTGGCCGGCTTCCTCGCCCGGCGTGCGCAGCCGGCGGCCGTAGTCCGCACTGCCGCCGATGTCGTGCTGGGTGCCGTGGGGCCGGAGCTGTATCGCGCGTTTTTCCAGGGTTACACGCAAAAGCAGTGGGGGCTGGACCCCAGTGAGCTCGACCGCTCGGTCACCGCCCGCGTGCCGACCCGCACCAGTGATGACGACCGGTATTTCCTGGATCAATTTCAGGTCATGCCCGTCGAAGGCTACACAACGATGTTCGATCGCATGCTGGACCACCCCAACATCACCGTCCGCCTATCGACCGAGCATGCCGACATCGATCCCGGCACCTATGATCGCCTGATCTACACCGGCCCGGTCGACGCGTATTTCGGGTTTCGCTACGGCCGGCTGCCCTACCGGTCACTGCGGTTCGAGCACACGACGGTGCCGGTACCGCGCGTGCAGGACGTGGCCGTCATCAACTACCCCGACCCGGCCGTGCCGCACATCCGCATCACGGAGTTCAAGCACCTGACCGGGCAAGACCATCCGCAGACCAGCCTGTGTACCGAGTACCCTGCCGCCGAGGGCGATCCGTATTACCCGATCCCTCGGCCGGAAAATGCAGACCTATACCGCAAGTACCAGTTGCTGGCCGACGCGACGCCGGGTGTCACGTTCGTTGGGCGGCTTGCTACGTACAAGTACTACAACATGGATCAGGTGGTGGCCCAGGCGCTGGCCGTGTATGACCGCATCGTCGATCGAGTAGCGGAGGCGGCGGATTGATCTGGCGGGTGGCGGCAGTGGCGATGCTGATGGCAGGGCCGGCACGGGCGGCCACGTTGACGGTCACCGTCTCACCGGTGCGCAGCGATCAGGGCTTGGTCCAGTTGTGTCTGTTCACCGGGCCGCGCGGCTTCCCCGATTGCGCCGGTGACCCCAGCGTCCAACGCCGCCGCCTGCCGGCCCAGCCGGGTGTCATGACCACGACATTCGACGTGCCCCCCGGCGTCTATGCCGTGACCGTGTTTCATGACGAAAAGCGTCTGGGCCGGGTCGAGACCAATTTTATTGGCATTCCACGCAGCGGCGTCGGCGCCAGCAACAATCCCGCCGCCCGATTCGGCCCGCCGGGTTTCGACGCCGCGGCGTTCACGATGCCCGACCGCCCGGCATCGATCACGATCACGCTGCGCTATCCGTAGCTCTTTCCTCCCGCGGCACTGACACGTCTGGCCTAGCTAGGCGCAAGATCTGCGCCCACAAACGCTAGGTCCGGCGCGTCTGAAGCAGGGTCTCCCACCACCAGGCCGGGCGGACCGGGCAGCGCCAACGAAGGGCCGTCAGCGTCTGCCGCAACGGTGTCCGCACGCTACGATAGGGTAACGGCTCGATTTGCAGCATGGGCACGGCCACTCCGGCGTCGGTGGCAATGACGGGGATAGCCGCAAACCGGCCGATCTTCTGGCTCTCGGTTAGCGAGGGTGCGGCCAAACAGAAGGCCGGTGATGGAAATCGGACTTTATCTGGCGAGGACGGTCAGCGTAATGCGACGACCCCGGGATATGTTGTAGCCGACGATTGTCGCCAGCGTGCGTACCGGACCAGTGGCGGCCAGCACGGCAGCAAGGTCGCGATCGCCGACGACCAGGGCCCCCACGCTGCCATCGGCCAACGCCTGCGCCGCCCCGCCTGCGTCCAGCCAACGCGATCCGGTGCCGGCCAGGAACATGAGGCTCGGTTCCGCAAAACCAACCGCGCCCAGCGTCGTACCCGGCGGCAGGGCGGCGACGACGGACGGGGCCAGCCAGAGTGGGCGTAGGCGCGGCAGTTCCCATCCGAGGACAGCGCCATACACCAGCACCGAACCGGCAACCGCCACCGCCATCCAGCCCGGCGTCCGCGCCAGAACCGCCAGCACGGCCCCCGCCCCCACCAGCACCAGCCCCGCCATAAACGGCGGCCCGCCCAGCGCCACTGGCACCGCCGCCGCCGCGATCGCGAGCGTACCGCCGACCAATGCCGGCAATGCCCACGCCAGCACGCGCGCCACACGCGGCAGCGCCACCGCCTGCACCAGGCCGGCCGCGCCCAGCAGGCACAGCGCCGGATAGAGCGGCAGCGTGTAATGGGGCAGCTTGGTGGGTACGAGTTCGAACACCAGCCAGGCGGGGACCAGCCACGCAATCAGTAAGCGCACGCCCGGGGCCATGCGGCGTCGCCAGCCGAGCAGCATCGCGCCGGGCAGCGCGGCCGTGGTCGGAAACAGCAGCGCGGGCGCCAGCAGCGCGTGCAGGCCGAACCAGCCGCCATGGGCGTCATCGCCACTCGATAATTTCCGGCCGAGGTCGCCGCCGACCGCGTCGGTGAAAAACCGCCCCTCCGTCGCCACGCCGATCGCGATAAACCACGGCAGAACCAGCGCCAGCATGATGGGCACCCCCCAACCGGGACGCAACGCAAGCAGCCAGCGCCCACGGCGATCGGCGATCGACAGGCTTAGCGCCGCCAGCCCCACGACCATGGGCCCGATCGGCCCCTTCAGCAGTATGGACAGACCCAACGCCCACCAGAACACGGCCGCCGCCCCACGGCTGACAGTGCCCTGGGCCGCCCGCGCCAGCACGGCCATGGCGATGGTCGTGGCGCCCAGCAGGGCGGCGTCGGTTTTGGCGATATGCACCTCGGTCACCAACACCGCGCAGGCGGCCAACATGCCGGCGGCCAGCAGCGCAGTGCGGCGGTCGAACAGGGTCAGGCCCACCGCGAACGTCGCCAGCACCGCCGCCCATCCCCCAATCGCCGACGGGATACGGTACGGCCAGACCGGGTTGTCCTGCGCCAGCCCCACCGCCTGCGCCGCGGCCACGAACGGCACCTGCAACCAGTAAATGCCGATCGGCTTGCGGTTTCGCGCCTCCGTCCCGTTCATGATGCGGACGTAGTCGCCGGTCTCCAGCATTTGCTTGGTGGCCTGCACGAACCGGCTCTCATCCCGGTCACCCGGCGGCAGGGTAAAGAAACCGGGCGTCCACAACGCCAAACACAGCAGCGTCAGCATCAGCCGCGGCCGGCGTACAAGCATCGGGTGGTCTAGCATGGGCGCGCCCCTATCACGCGACGCCGAACCGCGCCATGAACCGGCAATGGATGCCACACCCGACCCGACCCGCGCGATCGCGTGGGACCTGCTGCACGCCGTGCTGGACCTGCGCCGGCCATTGGATGACGCGCTGGATGCGCAAACGGGGTTCGACGCGCGCGATCGGGCGGCGGCGCACCGGCTGGCGGCGGCCGTGCTGCGCCGTATGGGTACGCTGGACGCCGTGCTGGAGCCGTTCCTGCAACGCGCACCCCCGGACGGCGTGCGCCACGCGCTACGGCTGGGGGCGGCCGGGTTATTGTTGTTAGACACGCCACCCCACGCCGCGGTCGCGACCGCCGTGGCGCTGGTCCGTGCCCGGCGGCTGGC
>JANPPS010000045.1:0-21671 GCA_031428635.1 Rhodospirillales bacterium | reverse complement strand
ATTTATCTTAAAAGTATGAGTTCTTGGGATTTCGATGAGTGTTTCTTTGGTTCTGAACGGCGGCGCTGGAGTGGATTGCGAAACATACCCGCCGCTTCTAGGCAACGATATCCACAAGTAGCTCAGCTACTAAAGCGAGCGATACCGCAAGCGGCTACCTAGTTAATGAGCTATACCGTAAAAGAGATTTTCTATACCTTACAAGGTGAAGGTCGCAATGCTGGACGCGCGGCAGTCTTTTGCCGGTTTGCGGGCTGCAATCTTTGGTCTGGCCGTGAAAGCGATCGCCAGACCGCCATCTGCACGTTCTGCGATACAGATTTTGTTGGGACTAACGGACAGGGCGGCGGCCGGTTTGAGAGTGGGTTGAGCCTTGCTGAGACAATCGCCGGGAAATGGCCCGCCGATGCCGATGGAAGGCGCCTAGTCGTGCTCACTGGCGGAGAGCCACTGCTTCAGGTCGACACGGGACTTCTGGACGCCCTGCACGCAGAAGACTTCGAGATCGCAGTCGAGACGAATGGCACGATTGCTCCACCGAATGGCATTGACTGGGTTTGTGTAAGCCCCAAGGCCAATACTAAGCTCGTTGTCACGTCCGGTAATGAATTCAAGTTGGTATTTCCCCAGCCGGGCGTTGATCCCGCATCTTTTGAAGTCCTTTCATTCGATCACTTTTTACTCTCGCCCATGGATGGACCGATGACGCATGAGAACACTCAGGCCGCGGTGACCTATTGTCTTCAGCATCCTCGCTGGCGGTTGAACCTGCAAACACACAAATTCCTCGGAATTCGATAATGTTCGAAGTCAGCAAGCAGTTTCGGTTCGAATCTGCTCACACTTTGGAACGGGCGGTCGACACCGATTCTAGCCGGCGAATTCATGGGCATTCCTATCGGGCCGAGGTTACAATCCGGGGCGTCGCCGATCCGGTCACGGGCATGGTCCTCGATCTTGGCTTGTTTGCGAGGCTTCTCGCCGAAGTCCGCGACGGCTTAGACCATAGACTGTTGGACGACGTTCCAGAACTTGGGCCACCGACGATGGAAAACCTGTCCCTTTGGATATGGAAGAAGCTGAGCAGTGACTGTCCGGCGCTCACGAAAGTGACCGTATTCCGCGACAGCGAAGGCGATACCTGCACGTATTACGGGCCGGCGCCGGCGGACGCATAACCCGGCCCCGTCATCAACCACTCCGGCAGATTCTCACGGGCATAAGGGCATCCGGCTCGTAAACCGGGTCGAGGATGCGCGAACCGAGAGACTGCCGATAGACGCCGAACACTAATCCCGCTCCATATCGCAAACGGACGGGTCCCGGTGGGTTCTGTCGTACCCCGACGGAGACGCCGCATGCCTGGAAACCTGCTCCACACCCGCCGCTTTCTGCCGCTGTTCGTGTCGCAGTCACTGGGCGCGCTCAATGATAACCTGTTCAAGAACGCGCTGGTGGCGCTGGTGATCTTCCGCACTGGGGAGGGCGGGACGGCCCTGGTGGCATTGGCCGGCGCACTATTCATCCTGCCCTACCTGTTGCTATCGGCCACCGCCGGGCAACTCGCGGACCGGTTCGATAAAGCGCGACTGCTGCGCGCGACCAAGCTGGCTGAAATCGTGTTGATGGCACTCGCGGCCTGGGCGCTGCTGGCCATGAACGTGCCCGCCTTGCTCGCGGTACTATTCGGCCTGGGCGTGCAGGCGGCGTTTTTCAGTCCGATCAAATTCGGCCTGCTGCCGGACCACTTGGCGGAAAACGAGTTGGTGCGCGGCAACGCGCTGATCGAGGCCGGGACGTTCGGCGCGATTCTGACCGGTACCATCGCTGGCGCCGGGCTGATCGGACTGGATCAGGGGCCGGCGATCGTGGCGGCGGTGGGCCTGGTCGCCGCCTTGGCGGGCACGTTCGCTGCGTTCCGGGTGCCGCCCGGGCGCATCAATGCGCCGGGCCTGCGGATTGGCTGGAACGTGTTTAGCCAGACGTGGCGCCTGGTCCAATTGGCGCGCGGCAACCGGGCGGTGTGGCTCAGCATCCTGGGGCTCAGCTGGTTCTGGACCATCGGCGCCACGTATCTCACCGAGTTTCCGGAGCTGACGAAGACCGACCTGCATGGCGGCATCGCCGTGCTGAATATGCTGCTCGTCAGCTTTGCCGTGGGCGTGGGCAGCGGCTCGATCCTGGCGGGGCGATTGCTACATGGTGAGGTTTCGGCCCGCCACGTGCCGTTTGCCGCACTGCTGCTGTCGGTGTTCACGTTCGGCTTCGCCTGGTGTGCGAGCCGTCCGGAGGCAGGCGGCTGGCACACACCTATCGACATCCTTACGTCCGCGACCGGTCTGGGCGCGCTGCTATGCCTGCTGGGCGCAGCGGCCTGCGGCGGCGTATTCTCCGTACCGCTATATGCCATTATTCAGGATCGGTCCGACCCGGCCCGCGTGGGCTCCATGATTGCCGCCAACAACATCGTGAACGCGCTGTTCATCGTGCTGGGCTCGGCCGTCGCGGCGGGGCTGGCGACGCTTGGGTTCAAGCCGGTGACGGTGCTGGCGTTCGCCGGTGCCCTCAATCTGGTGGCAGCCGTGATCATCTGCCGCCTGCTGCCAGAAGACGTGCTGCGCGGCGTATTCCGCCTGTATTTCCGACTGTTACATGGCATGAACGTCGCCGGGCTGCAGAACGTGCCGGGCCCGGACGTGCGGACCGTTGTGGTGTGCAACCACCTGAGCCTGGCCGACGGATGTCTTCTGGCCGCAACGCTGCCGGGCGCGGCCACGTTCCTGGTCGATACGTATATGGCCAAGAAGTGGTGGGTGCGGCCGTTCCTGGCGCAGGTGGACGTACTGACGATCGACCCGACGAACCCCTACGCCGCCCGCGATATGATCCGCGCGGTGGAGGCCGGGAACCGACTGGTGATCTTCCCCGAGGGACGGATCACCAAGACCGGGGCGCGGATGAAGGTTTACGACGGCGCCGGGCTGATCGCGGACAAGGCGGGCGCCGTTATACTGCCCGTGCGGATCGATGGGCTGGAGGGAAGTCACTACTCCCGCCTGCAGGGCCTGCGCCGTCTGCGCTGGTTCCCCCGCGTATCGATGACGGTGCTGCCGCCCGTGACGCTGACCGTCGACCTGGCGCTGCAGGGCCGGCCCCGCCGCCGGGCGCTGGGTGCCGCGATGGAGGATGTGATGGCCGGCGCCGAGTTCGCCACGCGCCCCATCGACCGTAGCCTCTGGACCGCATTGCTGGACGCGCGCGACCAACACGGTGCTAGCAAGGAAGCGTTAGAGGACGTGACGTTCGCGCCCATCACGTTCGGCCGGCTGGTGTTGGGTGCCGCCGTGTTGGGCCGGGCGCTCGCCAAACAGTCCCGGCCAAACGAGCACATCGCATTACTACTGCCCAACGCAAACGGCGCCGTGGTGACGATGTTTGCTCTACAGGCCTTCGGCCGGGTGCCGGCGATGCTGAACTACTCGGCCGGTGCCACGGCCATGAACGCCGCCTGCCGGGTGGCGCAGGTACGGACGGTGCTGACGTCCCGCGTGTTCGTCGAGCGCGCCAAGTTGGACAGGGTGATCGCGCAAATGGAGGGCGTGCGCTTTGTCTGGCTCGAAGACCTGCGCGCCACGTTCGGCTGGCGGCAGAAGCTGCGCGGGCTGTGGGACGCCCGTCGCGCCCGCCGCCTGCCCGGTGCCACGCAGGACGGCGCGGCGCCGGCGGCCGTGCTGTTCACCAGCGGATCGGAAGGCACGCCGAAGGGCGTGGTACTTAGCAGCCGGTCCATGCTGGCCAACATCGCCCAGGTCGGCGCATCGCTCGATTTCGGCCCGGCCGACCGCGTGCTGAACGCCATGCCGCTGTTCCACGCGATCGGCCTCAGCTCCGCCACCATCCTGCCGCTGCTGTCGGGTGCGCGGGTGTTCCTGTACCCCTCGCCCCTGCATTACCGCATGGTGCCGGAACTGACGTACGGCACGGACGCCACGATATTATTCGGCACCGACACGTTCCTGGCGGGTTGGGCCCGCTACGCCCACCCCTATGATTTCCGCGCCGTCCGCTACGTGATCGCGGGCGCCGAGAAAGTGCGGGACGAAACGCGGCGGACCTACGCCGACCGGTTCGGCGTGCGGCTGTTGGAGGGGTACGGCGCCACCGAAACCGGCCCGGTGCTGGCGCTCAACACCGCCATGCACAACCGCCCCGGCACCGTCGGCCGCCTGCTGCCGGGTATCGAGTACCGGATCGATCCCATGCCGGGCATCGCCGAGGGCGGGCGCCTGATCGTGCGGGGGCCAAACGTCATGCTCGGCTATCTACGGGACAGCGCGCCCGGCGTGATCGAGGTACCGGAGGACGGATGGTACGACACCGGCGACATCGTGACGGTGGACGCCGATCGGTACGTGACGATCCAGGGCCGGGCAAAGCGTTTCGCCAAGATTGCCGGGGAGATGGTGTCCCTGGGCGCTGCCGAGACCCTCGCTGCCCAGGTATGGCCCAACGCGCAGCATGCTGTGCTGGCGGTGCCCGATGCGCGAAAGGGCGAGCAGTTGGTGCTGCTGACAACGGAGGCCGGTGCCACCGCGCGGGCGTTGCTGATGGAGGCACGTAGCCGCGGGGTGCCGGACCTGCATGTGCCACGGACGGTGCGGGTCGTGCCACGTATTCCGGTGCTGGGCAGTGGTAAGACCGATTACCCGGCGGCGGCGGCGGCCCTGCTGGCGGAACCGGCGCCAGCGCTGCAGGATGCGGATTAGGGAGTAAACAGAATGCAGAACGCATCGATACGGGCAAGCGATTGCCCGGCCCGCCAGCACGGGCCGCATGATGGCCGTCTGCCCGAGCTACGCATGGCTGTGGCGGGGTATCCGATTGGGATCAATCAGCAACGGGTTCGCACCTGGGCTGCGGTCGCCTGATGGCACACGTGCTGATTATCGGCGCGGGCGGGATGATCGGGCAGAAGCTCGTGGCCCGCCTAGCGCAAGACGGCCAAATCGGTGGCCGGCCGGTTACCCATCTTTCGCTCGTCGACATCCTCGCACCCACGCTACCGCCCGAGATGCGCGGCACCGCCTGGGCCGCCGACCTATCTGTGCCGGGTGAAGCGACGCGCATGGTTGCGTGCCGCCCCCACCTTATCTTCCACCTCGCCGCGATCGTGTCTGGTGAGGCGGAGGCCGATTTCGAGCGCGGGTATCGCATCAACCTCGATGGCACGCGCGCGCTGTTCGAGGCGATCCGGCTGGCGGGGCTGAGCGCACCCTACTGCCCCCGCGTCGTGTTCACCTCGTCCGTCGCGGTGTTCGGGGCGCCGCTGCCGGACGTGATCCCGGACGATTTGGCGCCTGCGCCGCTTACGAGTTACGGCACGCAAAAGGCGATCGATGAACTGCTGCTGGCCGATTACAGCCGCCGCGGCTTTCTCGACGGCATCGGCCTGCGCCTGCCGACCATCTGCATCCGTCCGGGCGCCCCGAACCGGGCCGCGAGCGGCTTCTTCTCCAGCATATTGCGGGAGCCGCTGGTCGGGCGGGAGGCGGTGCTGCCCGTGCCCGATACCGTGCGCCACTGGCACGCGAGCCCCCGTGCGGCGATCGAGTTCCTGGTCCATGCCGCCGCCCTCGACACCGCGCTATTGGGTGCGCGCCGCACGCTATCGCTGCCCGGGCTGTCGGCGACGGTCGCCGAGCAGATCGAGGCCCTGCGCCGGGTGGCGGGCGACGCGGCCGTGCGCCTTATCCGGCATGAGCCCGACCCGGCTATCCTCGCCATCGTCGGCAACTGGGCCCGCGCGTTCGCGCCGACCCGGGCAGAGGCGCTGGGGTTTCGGGGCGAGTCGAGCTTCGACGAGATTATTCGCATCCATATCGAGGATGAACTCGGCGGCAACATCGGATGATTGGGGGATGATCGGCGGATGATTCTGGGTTGCATCGCGGACGATTTTACGGGCGCCAGCGACCTGGCCAACACGCTGGCGCAAGGCGGGATGGCCACCACGCTGTATGTCGGCACGCCGGCTGCGGCCCCTGGCTGCGAGGCGGGCGTCGTGGCGCTTAAATCCCGCTCCATCCCCGCGGCTGACGCCGTGCGGCAATCGCTGGCGGCGTTGGCCTGGCTGCAGGCGCAGGGATGCCGGCAGTTTCTGTTCAAGTATTGCTCGACGTTCGACTCGACGCCCGCCGGCAATATCGGCCCGGTAGCGATGGCGCTGCTGGATGCGCTGGATGCCCCGTATGCCGTCGTTTGCCCGGCCTTTCCCTCGGCCGGGCGAAAGCTGTTCCAGGGCCACTTATTCGTGGGCGACCGGCTACTGAGCGAGTCTGGTATGGAGCGGCATCCGCTCACCCCCATGACCGACCCCGACCTACGCCGCTGGTTGGGCCGGCAAGGTACGGGTCCGGTCGGCCTCGTGCCGCTCGATGTCGTGCAGCAGGGTGCGTCGGCGCTGACGGCGGCGATCGCGGCCTCCGGCTGCCGGCTGGTGGTGGTGGACGCCGTTGCGGCCGCGGATCTTTATACGATCGGCGCCGCGGTAGCCGGGCACCGGCTGGTGACAGGCGGATCGGGCATCGCCCTAGGGCTGCCGGATAATTTTCGCGCGGATGGGCTATTGGGCGCCGCGGTACCGGCGTTCGTGGGCGTGCCGGGGCCGGGGCTGGTGCTGTCCGGCTCGTGCTCCGCCACATCGGTCCGGCAGGTTGCGGCCTATCGCGCCGCCGGGCACCCCGCCTTAGCGCTCGACCCGGTATCGGTGCTCGATGGTTCGCAGACGCCCGACACGGTGCTGGCGTGGCTGCTATCGCATCGCGCTACCGGCCCGATGGTATTTTCCACGGCCCCGCCCGAAACGGTACGGGTCACGCAAGATGCGCATGGGCGGGACCGGGTGGCCGCCGCGATCGAGGCCTTGTTCGCCGGCATCGCCCGCCACGCCGTCGCGGCCGGGTTCCGCCGGGTCGTGGTCGGCGGCGGTGAAACGGCCGGCGCCGTGGTGTCGGCCCTGGGCCTCACGGCACTCAGCATCGGGCCGGAAATCGCACCCGGCGTGCCGGCCCTGGCAGCCGATGGCGACCTGCGGCTCGCGCTCAAAAGCGGTAATTTCGGCGGCACCAGCTTCTATGCCGACGCGATGGTCGCGCTGGGATGACGGAGGCGGTACAGCGGGCCGCGATCGTGCAGTGGGCGGGGTCACTGTTCGCGCGGGGGCTGACGCCCGGGTCGTCGGGCAACATCTCCGTCCGGCTGGCCGACGGCTTCCTGATGACGCCGACCAACGGCTGTCTCGGCTTTCTGGACCCGGCGCGCCTGTCATTGCTGGACCCGGCCGGCGCGCACGTGTCGGGCGATCCGCCAACCAAGGAGCGGCCCCTGCACCTTGCGTTCTACCAGGCACGGCCAGAGATCGGCGCGGTCGTCCATCTGCATTCGACCCACGCCACTGCGCTATCCTGCCTGTCGGACATCGACCCGCACGACGCCGTGCCGGCAATCACGCCCTACGTCGTCATGCGCGTGGGCCGGGTGCCGGTCCTGCCCTACGCCCGGCCCGGCGCGCCGGAAATGGCCACGCTTTTGCATCAACATGCCCGGGATTGCACGGCCGTGCTGCTCGGCAATCACGGCCCCGTCGTCGCCGCGCCTACACTGGCCGAGGCGGTTTTTGCGATCGAAGAGCTTGAGGAAACGGCCAAGCTCGTCCTGCTTACGCGGGGCCTGCCGGTACGGACCCTGTCCGGGGCACAGGTGGCTGAGTTGCACCAGGTTTTCAGAAAGGGCTGATCCATGCCGCGTTTCACTGCCAACGTGTCGATCCTGTTTTCCGAGCACGCGTTCCTCGACCGGTTCGCCGCCGCCCGGGATGCGGGGTTTACGGCCGTGGAATGCTGGTTTCCGGATGAGCATGGGCCGCAGGAAATCCGCCAGCGGTTGGACGATTACGGCCTGACCATGGTGGGCATCAACACGTCGCGAGGCACCGGCGACGAATTCGGTCTGGCCGCCGTTCCAGGGCGGGAGGCGGCGTTTCGCACGGCAATGGATCGGGCGCTGGACCACGCAACGCTGTTCGGCAACTGTGCCATCCATGTCATGGCCGGAACCGTGGGCGCGGCGGGGCAGGACGCGGCGATGCACATTTTCCGGGATAACCTCACCACCGCGCTGCGGCTGGCCGAGGGTACCGGCATTCAGTTGCTGATCGAGCCGCTGAACAGCCAAGACCGGCCGGGCTACACGCTGTCGACCGTGGCGCAGGCGGCAGAAATCATCGACAGCCCCGGGCTGCACCCGCTGCGCATCATGTTCGACTGCTATCACGTGGCCATGGAGGGCGGGGATGTGATCGCCCAGATGCATGCCGTCTGGCCCAAGATCGGCCATATCCAGTTCGCCGGCGTACCGGCCCGGGGCGTGCCAACCGAGGGACGGGTGGATTATGCGACGGTGTTTGCCGAAATCGACCGGCTCGGCTGGCCGGGCTGGGTGGGAGCAGAGTATCGGGCGGAGCGTTCAACGCCGGAGAACCTGGCTTGGCTGGGGCGATTTGGGACCGTATCGGGGTAGCGGACGGTATCCAGGGGCGGGCCTCCGGCGCGCGGGCGCGAGTAGCGTACTCGTTGACGGCGTGGACGTTTGCTCAAGCGATCAGCGCCGGCCGTGACGGAGGCATCCTCATTAAAACCAGCGCCCCCAGCTTCGTCGCTCTCCGGATCGGCGGCGCGTTCGGCGACTAGCGGGGACTATCGCCGCGCTTCTGCGGGCCAACGCCCGTGGACGTTCCACATCGGCCCGCGTGCCGTTGCGCTCTGGAAATCGCTCCTCAACGGAGGGTCAATACCGACGTTGAGGGTTCCGGCCTCGATGTGCCGGCTTGGCCAGGACATTTAGTGCTCAGCGGATGTACGTGCCTTTTGCATCGTGTTCATCAAGTCTCACGAGGCCCGTCGATCCACCACCCGCTTCACCTTACCCATCGACCGCTCCATCGCACCCGGCGGCTCCACCACCACCCGCACCGTTACGCCGACCGTCGCCTTCACCGCGTCCGCAAACCGCCCCGCCTCCTCGATCAGCCCTGCCCCATCCCAATGCTCCAGCCGCGCCTCCGCATGCACGGTCATCGCGTCCATTCGGCCGTCCCGCGTCAGCACGAGCTGAAAATGCCCGCCGCACCAGGGCCGGGCTAGCAGCGCCTCCTCGATCTGCGTCGGGAACACGTTTACGCCGCGCAGGATGATCATGTCGTCCGACCGGCCCGTCACCTTTTCCATTCGCCGGAATCCCGGCCGCGCAGTGCCGGGCAGCAGCCGGGTCAGGTCGCGGGTACGGTAGCGAATGATGGGCAGCGCTTCTTTCGTCAGCGACGTGAACACCAGCTCGCCCCGCTCGCCATCCGGCAACACGGCGCCGGTCACCGGATCGATCACCTCCGGATAGAAATGGTCCTCCCAAATATGGAGGCCGTCCTTCGTTTGCAGGCATTCTTGCGCGACGCCGGGGCCGATCACTTCCGATAGGCCGTAGATGTCGACGGCGTCGATCGCGAACGCGCCCTCGATCTCGGTCCGCATGGCGTTGGTCCAGGGTTCCGCGCCGAATATGCCGATCCGCAACGACGTCGCGCGGGGATCGACCCCCTGGCGCGCGAACTCGTCCAGGATGGCCAGCATGTAGCTGGGTGTGACCATGATCAGGTCGGGGTGAAAGTCGACGATGGCCTGCACCTGCCGTTCCGTCATGCCGCCGGACATCGGGACTACGCCGGCACCCAGCCGCTCCGCCCCCGCGTGCGCGCCCAGGCCGCCCGTGAACAGGCCGTAGCCGTAGGCGTTATGGATCAACATGCCCGGCCGCGCCCCGGCCGCGTATAGTGACCGCGCGACAACGCTGGCCCACATCTCTATGTCCGCCGGCGTGTACGCCACCACGATCGGCTTGCCCGTTGTACCGGACGAGCCATGCAGCCGCGCCACCCGGTCTCGCGGCACCGCCAGCAGCCCGAACGGATAGGTGTCGCGAAACGACGCCTTCGTCATGAACGGGAAGCGCGCCAGGTCCGGCATATCGCGGAAGTCGGACGGATGTACGCGGGCCGCGTCCCATGCCGCCCGCGTGTGCGGCACAGTGTAGGCGTGGGCCAGCGATGTCGCCATTCGCGTGCGCTGCAGGGCCTGGATTTCGTCGCGGGACGCCCGCTCGATCGGGTCGAAGACGTCGATCACGCGCGCGCGGCCATCAATCGTGAGTGGCCGCGGAACTCCGCCACCACCACGCCATCGGCAGATACGGCGACGTCGTATAACCCCGACCGCCCCTCACGCGCCCGTTCGGTCGCCACCGCCGTCAATCGCGCGCCGGCCGGGCACGGGCGCAGGTAGGTGATGGCGCAGTGGCTCGCGACCGCCGCGTCACCATACGCGTTGCAGGCGTACGCGAACGCCGAGTCTGCCAGTGCGAACACGAATCCGCCATGGCAGATGCCGTGGCCATTCAGCATCGCGGCCGTGACGGACATGCTGACGGTGGCGGTTCCGGCACCCACGGCCTCGATCACCATGCCAAGCCCCTGGCTGGCGGCGTCGCCGGCCCACATCGCGGTGGTAGCCGCGTTCATCACGCGGCACCTGTGAAGACGGCCGCGCGCTTATCCAAGAACGCCTGCACGCCTTCCGTATAGTCCGGCGTCTGACCGGCCTGGCGCTGCAGATCTCGCTCCAGGTCCAGTTGCGCATCCAACCCGTTCGCGGGTGACGCCAGCAGCGCCTGCTTCGTTAGCGCAAACCCCTGCGTCGGCTGTGTGGCCAGGCGCGCGGTCAAGGCCTCGGCCTCCGGCGTCAACGCGTCGTCGTCCACCATGCGCCAGATCATGCCCCATGCGACGGCGGTTTCGGCGTCTATGGCGTCGCCCAGCAGCATAAGTGCCCGCGCGCGCGCGTCACCGATCAGGCGCGGCAGTATCCACGTGCCCCCCGCGTCGGGCACCAGGCCAATCCGCGCGAATGCCTGGATGAACCGGGCCGATCGGGCGGCCAGCACGATGTCGCATGCCAGCGCGATGTTTGCCCCAGCCCCGGCCGCCACACCGTTCACCGCGCAGACGACCGGCATCGGCAACGACCGTAACCGCCGTATCAGCGGGTTGTAATACGCCTCCAGCGTCGCGCCGAGGTCCGGTGCCGCCCCACCCGCGCGGGCAGTCAAATCCTGCCCGGCACAGAAACCCCGCCCGGCACCCGTCAGCAACACGGCGCGGCACCGTGTATCGGCATCTGCCGCGTCTAGCGCCGCCACCAGCGCCCGGTGCATAGAGATATCGAGCGCGTTCAACCGGTCGGGCCGGTCAAGCACGATTCTGTGCCAGCCCCCCTGCGGCTCCGACCGAATACCGTCCACAGTGCCCCCTATCTTTTTTGCGCCACCGGCTTGTTGCGCCGATGCCTTATTGCGCCCAAGCTTCACTCCACCGAGCTGCAGGTCAACTGCCGCCACGTTGCTAGGAAACCGTCATGATCATCGTAAGCGTCACCTACCCCGCATCTGAGGGTTCCCGCTTCGACCTCGATTACTACCAATCGAAGCACCTGCCGCTCGTACGTTCGCTATGGCGCCAAAGCGGCCTGGTAGCCGAGATGTATTTGCGCGGCATCAGCGCACCCGGCGGCGGACCCGCGCCCGTCCATTTGACGGCCCTGCTGACGTTTACTAGCGCCGATGACTTCGCCCGCGCCGTCGAGTTGCACGGCAAGGATGTCATGGGCGACATCGCGAACTTTACCGCCGTGCGGCCGGTGCTGACCATCAATGAGGCTCTGCCCCTACCCACATGATCCCTCCGCTTGACGCCCCCGCCCGCCCGGGGCCAAACAAATAGTGTGTCAACATACCAGCGGACCTCATGACGAAATCCGAGCTGATCGCCGACCTGGCTACCGAAAACCCGCATTTACTCGCCCGCGATGTGGAGCTGATCGTAGCCACGATCTTCGACCAGATTACCGCCGCCCTGGCTGAGGGCTCGCGCGTCGAGCTGCGCGGTTTCGGCGCTTTCACCGTCAAGCGCCGCGACGCTCGCACCGGACGCAACCCCCGCACAGGCGCCAGCGTGCCGGTGCAGGAAAAGGCGGTGCCGTTCTTCAAGGCCGGGAAGGAGCTGCGCGAGCGGCTAAACCGCGTGCCGAAGCCTACGCCGGTCCGCACGTTGCGCGTGGTGGCCTGACATGACCCGCCTGATACTTCTGATCCCGGTTTTCGTTCTGATCGTCGCCTTTGCGTTGTCGAACCAGGCACCCGCTCAGCTTGGCTTGTGGCCTACCGGGCTCGTATGGACAGTGCCGCTATCGATCGCCGTATTGACGGTGGGGGCACTCTGTTTCGTGCTGGGTGCCGCCGTGACCTGGGCTGGGCGGATCGCCGCCACTGCGCGCGCGATACAAGCGGAACGGACGATTGCTCAATTACGGGCCCAGTTGGCCGAGCGGCCCACCATCGTCGCCGGCACACCGGGCACGGGGCTGGCATTGCGCTGACCCGGGTCAAAATTTGCGGCGTCACGACCGCGGATGCGATGGCCGCGACAGTCGACGCCGGGGCCGACTGGGTGGGCTTCGTGTTTGCGACCGCTTCACCCCGCACGATTACGCCTGACGCCGCCGCAGCTCTGGCTGCCCCATATACCATTCCGCGCGTCGGGCTGTTCGTCGATCCGTCCGATGAAGAAGTGGATGCCGTTCTGGCCGGCGTGCGGCTCGATATTCTGCAGTTGCATACGTCGCTGCTGCGTGCGCAGGCCATTCGGAAGCGCATCGGTCTGCCGGTCTGGCACGCGGCCGCCGTTGCCTCCGCGTCCGACCTGCCCAGCGTCGCGGCCGGCGTCGACGCGATTTTGCTGGATGCGAAGGCAGAGCCTGGCTCAGCCCTACCCGGTGGCAACGCCCGGCCGTTCGACTGGTCCATCCTGCAGGGCTGGGCCGCGCCATGCCCCTGGCTACTGGCCGGGGGCCTTACACCTCAAAACGTTGGCCGCGCTATTGAGACGTCTCAGGCCCGTGCCGTCGATGTCTCATCCGGTGTGGAAAGCAGCCGTGGCGTAAAGTCTCCAGACCTCATTCGATCGTTCGTCGCTGCCGCACGGACTACGCGAACCAATTAGGGGCATGAGCGACAACCCGCGGCGCCTCCCACGCACCCGTTCGCCGAGTAAGCGATCGAAAAGACCGCCGCCGCAGCGCCGCGACGCCCATCATACCCATTCCCAAAAGGGCGATGCTGGCCGGCTCTGGCACAGTTGCGGACGTCGAGCCGGCTGGCGGTGCCGCCAGCGTAAAGGCCGATGTGACGGAGAACGACCCGACCGAGCCGCCACGGTTCAGGTTGGCGATTACGCTCGAATTCGATGGGTCGAAGGCGGCTAGGCCACCGGCCGGCGTGAACGTGCCCAGGAAAAGTGCCGTGACCGACTCGTTGCCCGTGGGCGTGACGGATTGGTCGGTCTTCTGAACTGTTCTCGCGACGAAAGTGCCGCCCGAAAACATTGCGCTGAAGTTGCTGGGGGTCGCGATCGCGGTCGGCGCGTTACCGGTCGGCAGGGTGAAGGTACCGATCGTCACAGGCAGTCCGAACCCGACGGATGAAAAGTTGTTCGTCCCGCCCTGGGTCGTCGCATTCGAAACGATAAAAGTAGTGCGCGTGAGAAGTGAGCTCCCGGTTTCATTTGCCCCATCGGCGAACGCCAGCGAACCAGTGATCGGAGCGGCGGTGGCAGCACCTGCCCAAGCGACAGCCGCCGCGGCAAAGGCAAGCACCAAAGTCCTCGTCATCTTAAAACTCCACTTGAAGTTGAACGCACCGCAACGAATTCCACGCAAATTGATAGCCGTTAACTCTGTTTGGGCGGCAAATAGCAGATACCCGTAGCCACCGATGACCACTTCGGCGTGATCGTGTTCACAGGTATGTTAAAAGTAGGGGGGCACCAGTTAGTAATGCCGATCTAACGGTAGCTAAGATTGGATTGAAATAGTGGTCGCGGCGGAATGGAGCAAATCTTACCCCGATGTAGATGAGCTATAGTAGATATAGCATAGTTATCTCTTCTCAAATAATAAAGATACCTTTACCAAGATAGGTTCCTTAGGATGGATCCGCAGACGGCCGTGCCACAACGATCTAGATCCAGCCCCGATTCTTAAACCAGATCAGCGGCAGCATAGCGCTCAGAATGATTAAAAAGATCCCATACGCATACCCGTGCTCCCACTGTAGTTCGGGCATATTCTTGAAATTCATGCCATAAATCGACGCCATCAGCGTCGGCGCCACGCCTACGACCGACACGACGGTCAGCACCTTGATGCCTTGCGCCTGCTCAATATTGATGAAGCCTAGCGTCGCATCCAACAAGAACTGTACCTTAGTGGTAATCTGGTTGTCGTAGTCGGTCAGCGATGTCACGTCACTTCGCAGTGTGGCGAATCGCTTCGACAATTCTTTCGAAATCCACCCGGCCGCCACGTTGGCCACGTACATCAGGATACGGTTCACGCCCAGCAAGCTGTCTCGGATGTTACTGACCCGCTCACCCGCTAGACCCACGTTGCGCAGCGTGAGCTTCAATTGCTTGTCGGCCATGGCCGAGTTGTGACGCGTGCTGTCCCCGGGCTGAAATATCTGGCGGGATAGGGCACTCAGGTCCCTGCCGATATGCTCCAGCACGTCCGCCAGATGGTCGATAATAGTCTCGAGCAGTCCGAGGAACGCCGCCATGCTGCCGGTGCCGGTGCCGGTGGTGGCGAACCGCTCGCCATAGCTGTCGAATAGAGGCATGTCGGCGAACCGGATCGTCAGCAGGTGCCGGGGCGACAGCACAAAGCCCAGCGGTGCCACCAGGCTCTCACCGTCCGGGCCGCGATATGTCATAGGAGTCGACAGGGTCAGTACGTCACCCGCGACCGACAGGCGACTGCTGCTCTCGATCTCGGCCAAATCCGCCTGAGCCGGCACCGTCATACCGCTGCCCCGCTCGGCCGCGGCGCGCTCGGCGTCGGTCGGGTTGCACAGGTCGACCCATACGGCGCCAAACAGTCCGGAGTGCCCGCCCTCCGCCCCGTGATCGAGCACTGCGAGGCGGCGGGGCGCGGTGCCAGAGTTCACGTACAACATAGGCTCTTTCTATCACGCGGGACCGTAACTAACCTACCCCACAGTTTCCAGGCGCGCCCGAACGCACTAATATACTCGCCACAAGCCGCATGAGGAGCCGCGCCGTGAACCAAGTCACCCGTCCCAACAGCCTCCGCGCCGGACCCGATGCGCGCGGTCAGTTTGGCGGCTTCGGCGGGCGGTACGTGGCCGAAACGCTGATGCCGCTGATTCTGGCGGTAGAGGAAGCCTATAACGCCGCCCGCGCCGACCCCACATTCCAGACCGAGCTGGACGTATATTTGCGCGATTATGTGGGCCGCCCGAGCCCGCTCTGGTTTGCCGAGCGCCTGACGAAGGCTATCGGCGGCGCCCGCATCTACATGAAGCGGGACGAGTTGAACCATACCGGCAGCCACAAGATCAACAATTGCATGGGCCAAATTTTGCTGGCCCGGCGCATGGGCCGCACGCGGATTATTGCCGAAACGGGCGCCGGGCAACACGGGGTTGCGACGGCCACCGTCTGCGCGCTGTTCGGCCTGCCATGCACGATTTACATGGGCGCCACTGACGTTTCTCGGCAGGCGCCGAACGTGTTCCGCATGAAGCTGCTGGGTGCCACCGTCACGCCCGTCACCAGCGGTGCCGGTACGCTAAAAGATGCGATGAACGAGGCGATGCGCGACTGGGTCGCCAATGTCGCCGACACCTATTACCTGATCGGCACCGTCGCCGGGCCGCACCCGTACCCGTCCATGGTGCGCGACTTTCAGTCCGTGATCGGGACCGAGGCGCGGGCGCAGATCCTTGCCGCCGAGGGCCGGCTGCCCGACGTGCTGGTGGCCGCGATCGGCGGCGGCAGTAACGCCATGGGCCTGTTCCACCCCTTCCTGGACGACGATGGCGTTCGCCTGGTGGGGGTCGAGGCCGCGGGTCGCGGCCTGGATAGCGGTGCCCACGCCGCCAGCCTATCCCGCGGGCGTCCCGGCATTCTGCACGGCAACCGCACGTACCTGCTGCAAGACGCGGACGGCCAGATTACCGAGGCGCACAGCATCAGCGCCGGCCTCGACTACCCCGGCATCGGGCCCGAGCACTCCTGGCTGCATGAGATCGGCCGGGTCGAGTACGTGTCGGCGACCGATAGCGAGGCGCTGGAGGCATTCCAGCTGTGTACCCGAACGGAGGGCATCATCCCCGCTCTGGAGCCCGCGCACGCCATTGCCCACCTGATGCATCTGGCGCCCGCGCTTGGGCCGGATGGCGTCGTGGTGATGAACATGTGCGGCCGTGGCGACAAGGATATCTTTACGGTCGCGGAGCATTTAGGTGTGAAGCTGTGAGCCGCATCGCTGTCCGCTTTGCCGAATTGCGGGCGGAGGATCGCGGCGCGCTGATCCCGTTCCTCGAAGCATACGACCCTGATCCGTCCACCAGCGCCGCCATCCTGCACGGCATGCCTGGCGCCGGCGCGGATTTGATCGAGATTGGGATGCCATTTACGGACCCAATGGCGGACGGCCCGACGATCCAGGCCGCCGCATTGCGCGGTTTGGCGGCGGGGGCCACGGTGGTGCGGACGCTGGCGATGGTCGCGGAGTTTCGCGCGGCCGGGCACGACACGCCGGTAATCCTGATGGGCTACCTGAATCCCATTGCCAGCTACGGTCCGGCCCGGTTTTGTGCGGACGCGGCGGCGGCCGGCGTCGACGGCCTGATTGTGGTGGATTTGCCGCCGGAGGAAGCGGACATGCTGGCGCCGCACGCCGCCCAGCATGATCTGGATATTATTCGGCTCGTGGCGCCCACCACGGGCCCCGCGCGGCTGCCGCTGGTGCTGTCGGGCAGTTCGGGCTTCGTCTATTACATCAGCATCGCTGGCATTACCGGCACCGTCAGTGCCACCATCGCGAGTGTCGAGGCGGCCATCCCCCAGCTGCGCGCCGCGACCGACCTGCCAATCGCCATCGGCTTCGGCATCCGAACCCCGGCCCAGGCGGCGGAGGCCACGCGCATCGCCGACGCCGCCGTAGTGGGGTCCGCCCTGATCGACACGTTGCTGGGTACGCTCGATGCGCACGGCCGCGCTGGGCCGGGCACGGTAAGCGCCGTGCTGGATCAGGTCCGCGCGCTGTCCCATGCCGTCCGCACTGCACGGCTCGCGCCGGTATGAGCGTGACATTATGAGCCGGGCGCCATGAGCTGGTTGGCAGAATACGTCCGCCCGCGCATCCGGACGCTGCTGGGTCGCAGCAACGTGCCGGATAATTTGTGGCAGCAATGCCCGGGGTGTCAGCAGATGCTGTTCACCCGCGACCTGGAACGGAACCTGAAGGTCTGCACCAGCTGCGGCCACCATCTGCGCCCGACCGCGGCCGAGCGCCTGTCGTACACACTGGATGAGGGTTACACCCGGATCGAACTACCGCGCGCACCGGCCGACCCGCTCAAGTTTCGCGACACCAAGCGCTACGTGGACCGGTTGAAGGAAGCACGCGACCGAACGGGGCTGGAGGACGCGGTCCTGGTCGCGCACGGCGAGATCCTGGGCCAGCCGGCCGTCGTCGTCGCGATGGCGTTCGAGTTCATGGCCGGCAGCATGGGTGCGGCCGTTGGTGAGGCGATCGTTGCCGCCGCTCGCCTAGCGGTGCTGCAACACGCGCCCCTGATCGTGTTCACCGCCAGCGGTGGCGCGCGCATGCAGGAGGGCGGCATCAGCCTGATGCAGATGCCGCGCACGATCATCGCGACCCAAATGGTCAAGGAGGCCGGGCTGCCGTACCTGACGGTCCTGTGCGACCCCACGACGGGCGGCGTCACCGCTAGCTTCGCCATGCTGGGCGATATCCAGATCGGCGAGCCCGGCGCGCTCATTGGCTTTGCGGGCGCCCGCGTGATCGAGCAGACGGTGCGGGAGACGCTGCCGGACGGCTTTCAGCACGCCGAGTACCTGCTGGAGCACGGCATCCTCGATATGGTCGTGAACCGGCTGCAGCTCCGCGAAACGCTGGCCCGGGTACTGGGGCTGTTGGCCCCGGCTGCGCTAGTTCCAGTCGCGTCGGTTTCGGCCGCGCCGGTTCTACCCGAGTTGGTGTCGTGACCCAGCACGCCCGGATCGATCCCCTGATCGATCGGCTGCACCGCCTGCATCCTCGGCTGATCGACCTCAGCCTCGATCGGCTGCAAAGGCTACTGGCGGACTTAGGGCATCCGGAGCAGCGGCTACCTCCCGTTATTCACGTGGCCGGCACTAACGGCAAAGGCAGCACGTGCGCCATGATCCGTGCCATGGCGGAGGCGGCAGGTAGCCGGGTGCACGTGTTCACGTCGCCCCATTTGGTGCGGTTCAACGAGCGGTTTCGCGTCGCCGGGTCGCTCGTATCAGACGCGGCGCTGGCAAACGCGATGGAGCACGTCGAGCGGGTGAATGACGGTGCGCCGATCACGGTCTTCGAAGTCATCACCGCCACCGCGTTCGTGCTTTTTGCCGGTATCCCCGCCGATTTATGCGTGCTGGAGGTCGGCCTGGGCGGGCGTGGGGACGCGACCAACGTCATCGACCGCGCCGCCGCCGTGGCGATCGCGTCGCTATCACTCGATCACCAGGACCTACTGGGTGACACGCTGGAAGCGATCGCGTTCGAAAAAGCCGGAATATTCAAACCGGGTGTGCCCGCCGTCACCGGTACACATCCCCAATCGGCATTAGAGGTGCTGCGCCGGGCAGCGGATGGAGTTTGCCCGCTGCTAGTACGGGGGGAGGACTGGGAGTTGGACGGCTTACGGTACCGCGACCCGGCAGGCGTCATTGACCTGCCCCGGCCCGGCCTGCCCGGCGCGCATCAGATCGACAACGCCGGCCTGGCACTCGCGACGCTGCGAGCCTCCGGCCTGGCGCATGACCCAGCCGGGTTGACCCGCGCCGAGTGGCCCGCGCGGCTGCAGCGCCTGCACCACTGGCCGTCACCGCATGAACTATGGTTGGACGGGGGGCATAACCCCGGTGCCGGTGTGGCACTGGCGGCGCATCTGGCGGGGTGGCACGACCGGCCAACCTATTTGGTCGTGGGTATGAAGCAGGCAAAGGACGCAGCGGCGTTCCTGGCCCCATTACTGCCCTACGCCGTCAGTGCGTGGGCGGTGCAGGAGCCAGGGCAGCATCTGGCGCTGCCAATCCAGGCGATCATCGATGCGTCGGGCGGCGTGGCTCGGTCCGGCCCTACGGTCGCGGGCGCGCTGGCGCAATTGGCTTTCGCGGCACCGGGCCGTGTACTGATTTGCGGAAGCCTATATCTGGCGGGTGAGGTGCTGAAGGCTGAAATGCAAGCCGGGGGGGTTCCGAACTTATGAGCCGCACCATGTATATATCTCGGCGATTTAACGATGCCGTAGGAGCAATTTGATGGACGGCCAAGACCTGCCAGCGTTACCGAAGCTGCGGGCTACTCCGACTGAGGGGCGGTCTGCGATGTCGGATCCGGGCCGCCATACGGCGCCTGTGCTTCGTTATGGTTCTATGGAGGTACGCTGGTTCAAGCCGGAGGGTCCGGACCCGCAGACTCCGCATGACCGGGACGAGTTATACTTCATCGTCTCCGGTACGGGTGTCTTCATGCGCGCCGTAGAGTCTATGCCGATCGGCGACGATACAAGTCTGCCAATGCTCGGAGAAGAGCGGGTGACGTTCACAGCCGGTGACGTGCTGTTCGTCCCGGCCGGCACGGACCATCGGTTCGAGCAAGTGTCGCCCGATTTTACGACATGGATCGTCTTCTATGGGCCGGAGGGCGGCGAGGGGTGAGAACCGGTCTGCCGGTTGCGTCGAACCGAGTTGTACCGCGTCTATTTGGCGTTTTACGAAGGCTCGGTGGCGTATAGGCCTGCGGAACAGAATTCAGCGCGTACTTTAGACGGCACAATTCACAGTCTGATCCATCTGTCGACAGGATGCCGTTAGGGTTTTTTCCTGCCAATATCACGAGAACGGTTGGGCAATGTAAACAGTCTGCTGTCTCCATGACCTTTATGTTGGCTCGGCCGTGCGCGGCGCGGGCCGCACACTGATTGAGGCCTGTGCTATCGTCGGCCGTGCCCAGGGTACGCCGCGACTGTACCGGCTGATGCACAAGAGGAATGCGCCGGCCCGGCTATCGCATGACCGTCTGGTTAATCGTAGCCGGTTTATCCCATACGGGAGTTCGGTTTAGGCCTGAGTTTGATGTTTGATCCTGGAGTTTAGTGGTGAAACCTCCGACCGTGCCGCCTGGTTCATGCAACGAGCTTTCGACGGAATCTCACCACAAAATCTGACAACGCCTTGCCGCGATTTCTTAAGTTATTATAGACTAATTATTCTTAAAAGACTTTGTCGAGAGATAAGGACAATTCCTGACTACAAACAGTGTGCAAACGGTCTGCCATTCTCCTACAGTAACCTTTCAACCCTACGAGGTCGGTAATGCCAATGGGATTCGCACGAGGCCTGTGCGCAGACAGCCAGGGTTCCGTCTCGATCCTAATGGCGTTCGTGCTTACTGCGCTCATCGGTGTAGCCGCCCTCGGCATCGAAGCCTCTGCGTGGTTCATGACAAGACACACCCTCCAGAACGCCGCGGACACCGCAGCGCTCGCAGCAGCCATGAATGGGCAGTCAAATTACGCTACCGAAGCAAAGGCTGTTACGGCGCTGTATGGCATCATCGACGGCACCAACGGAGTGACCGTAACGCCCTCCAACACGGCAGTTTGTCCAAGTGGGGGAAGCAATTGCTACAGCGTCACGATAACGCAGACGGTGCCTCTGTTTTTAGCTCCTGTAGTTGGATACATGGGCGACGTGGTCGTGAACGGACAAAACAGGGTAGCTTTGGCCGCCACGGCGGTTGCAAGCCGAGCCGCCGATTATTGTGTGCTGGCGCTCGCTAGCAGCGGGGCCGAGGGTATTCATACAAACGGCGCACCAAAAGCCGACTTATCAGGCTGTAATGTTATGTCTAATACAAGCGCGACTTGTCATGGTCATAATCTAAATGCAGATATTGGTGATGCGCATGGAGTGAACACGAATTGTGGGACAATCCAGGACTCAAACGTATCGGTTGTCTCTGACCCATATTCTCAGTTAGCACAGCGGATACCGGCAAATAACTGTACGGTCTACCCGCAGGAACTGTCAAAAAAAGGGGCTCAATTACCAGCTTTAAATCTCTGGTCTGGCACTTATTCCCAAGTCGGGACTCAGACTGTTTGCGGAGACCTGCAGCTAACAGGTGATGTCACGCTTAACGGTGCTGGCTCGCTGCTGCTGGTTATCGTGAACGGCCAGCTCGACCTCAACGGTCACACCCTTCAGACCGCGTCCGGTACGACGATAACGGTTGTATTCACCGGTAGTAGCTCAGGCGGCTACACACACGCTCCGACCGGCTCAGGCACTCTCGACATCGCTTCACCCGCGACCGGCCCGTGGGCTGGCGTGGCAATCTACCAGGACCCTAGCCTCACCTCGGGCGTGGACA
>JANPPS010000044.1:0-5871 GCA_031428635.1 Rhodospirillales bacterium | reverse complement strand
CCAGCCGGGCGGTCGAACTCGGCGCGCAACGCTACGGTACCAGACTCGATCGTCACAGGCTCCGCCCAGGCCGGTAATGTCATCAGGGCCAGTAGAAATGCTGTTATGCGTTTCATAAACTACTCTCGTAAAAATGAAGCGATAACGGCAATCGTGGGCGCGTCCATTAAGGCTGGCGCATGGCCGGCGCCGGATACGACGTGGGTCTGTGCGCCGGATACTGCCATGGCGTCCAGGGTTTCGGGTAGGAGCAGATCGCTCGTAGCGCCACGTATCGCCAGAACTGGCACGGCGATACGCGCCCACACCGCGGATAGGTCGACGTCGGTCGGCTCGGTCGCCAAGATCGGGGCGGCGATGGCAGGATCATAATGCAGGGCAACACCACTGGACTCGGCGCGGGCAGACGTGGCCGCCAGATGCGCCCATTGCGGATCGGTCAATTGCCCGAACGGCGCATGGACCCGGCGCAAATGGCTCTCCAGCGCCGATAGGTCCGCAAACACCAGGGCGTCACCGATGTAGTCCCTGATCCGCGCCAGGGCCGCCGCTGGAATGTGCGGCCCGATATCGTTCAGCACCATCCGCGTGATCGGCTGTCCCGGCATAGCCGCCACCAGCATGCCGCAAATGCCGCCCAGCGACGTCCCTAGCCACCGCACCGGCCCTAACCCAGCCAGCAACGCCGCCAGCGCCACCACGTAGGTGCCAGGGTGGTAAGCGGTGGGGTCCGGCAGCCAGTCCGATCGCCCGCGCCCCGGCAGATCCGGACAGATCACCCGGTATTCTGGCAGTCCCATCGCCAGCGCGTCGAAATCCCGCCCCGTCCGCGTCAGGCCATGCACGCACACCACAGGCGGCGCGGCCGGGTCACCCCACTCCGTGTGGCGCATGACGTGGAATGCACCGTTCAGGACATAGCGAGTCTCACCGGTTCGCATCAGATGACGCGCCGCTCCCGCAGGCCCGCTAGCTCGGTCGCCGACAGGCCGAGGCCGCCCAGCACCTCGTCCGTATGCTGGCCTAGCAGCGGGGGGCCGCGGCGGTAGTCGACGGGCGTTTCCGACAGGCGGACAGGGTTGGCGATGACCTGCACTCCGTCCGGCGCCGTCGCGTGGGGCACGCGCACCACGCTGTTGCGCGCGATCACCTGCGGATCGGCGAATACCTGCGCCAGCGTGTTGATGGGCCCGCATCCGACGCTTATCGCCTCCAGCCGGGCAATCCAGTTCGCCGTCGTATCGCCCGCCATCACCGGTACCAGCGTGTCCGTCACCAGCTGCCGGTTAGCGACACGGGCCGAGTTGGTGGCGTAGCGCGGGTCGTCCAGCAGGCCCGCCAGCCCCACGGCACCCGCAAAGCGCTGGAATGTCGGATCGTTACCTACAGACAGCACGATCGCGCCGTCCGCCGTTTTGAATACCTGATACGGCACGATGTTGGGGTGCTGGTTGCCAAGCCGCTCCGGATTTTCGCCCGTCGCCAGATAGTTCATGCCCTGGTTTGCAAGCCACGCAATGTGCGAATCCAGCAGTCCGATATCGACCTGCTGCCCCTGCCCCGTCGCCGCGCGATGCCGCAGTGCCGCCAGAATACCGATGCAGCCGTACAGCCCGGCGAACAGGTCGGCCACCGGCACGCCGACCTTCTGCGGCAACCCGTCCGGCTCGCCCGTCAGGCTCATGATGCCGCCCATCGCCTGCACCAGGCTGTCATAGCCCGGCCGCGGTGCGTAGGGCCCGGTCTGGCCGAACCCGGTGATGCTGCAATAAATCAGGCCCGGATACTGGGCATGCAGCTGTGCATACCCCAGGCCGTACCGGGCAAGGGCGCCGACCTTAAAATTCTCGACCAGGATGTCTGACCGCGCGATCAGTTGGTGCGCGATCGCCTGGCCCTCGGCCGTTGCGACGTCGAGCGTCACCGACCGCTTGTTGCGGTTGGTACCCACGAAATACGCGCTGTCCTGCGTGCCGGGCATGACCGGCGGCGCGAAACCGCGCGTGTCGTCACCGGCGCCCGGACGCTCGATCTTTATAACGTCCGCACCCAAATCGCCCAGCATCTGCGCGCAGGTCGGCCCGGCCAGCACACGCGTAAGGTCGAAGACCGTAAGACCCGCTAGCGGTCCTGTCGGTTGGTCAGCCATTTGTCTCTCTCCCGTCCGCCGTTGTTCGTACCGCCCTTGTTCGTGAAGCGGGGCGGGTCCATTCTCTGGCGATACATGCACCCGTACTGTTAAGGCAAACCCATGCTCGATCGCCCGCATCCGACGCCGACCGAGCCCACGCTGGACCAGCAGGCGCTGGCAACCGCGCTGTCAGGCCAGCACCTGATCGGCGGGCGGCTGGTACCGGCGCGGTCGGGCGGTACGTTCCCGGTCGTGAACCCAGCTACGGGACTTCAAGTCGCGACCGCGGCACTCGGTGACGCGGCCGACGTCGACGCGGCCGTGGCGGATGCGAAGGCCGCGCAGCTCGCATGGGCCCGGATGCCATCGCGTAAGCGCGGCGCGCTGGTAGCCCAATGCGCTGCTATCATCCGCGACCACGTCGAGGAGTTGGGGCGGCTCATGGCGCTCGAAACCGGCAAGGCGCTTCGGACCGAGTCACGGGTCGAAGCCAACACGGTCGCCGACGTTCTTGAGTTCTTTGGCGGCCTGGGCGGTGAGCTCAAGGGCGAAAGCGTGCCATTCGCGCCTAACATTCTGAGCGTTACCGTGCGCGAGCCCCTGGGCGTCGTCGGCGCGATCATTCCGTGGAACGTGCCGATGTTGCTGATGGCGTTAAAAATCGCCCCGGCGTTGGTGGCGGGCAACACGGTTGTCGTGAAGTCGGCTGAGGAAGCGCCATTGGCCGTGCTTCGCATCTGCGAGCTTATGAACCGCGTTCTGCCGCCGGGTGCCTTCAACATGCTCAGTGGCTTCGGCCCCGAGTGTGGCGGGCCGCTGGTCGCCCATCCAGACGTGCGCAAGGTGACGTTCACCGGCAGCGTCGACGTCGGGCGTATTGTGGCTAAGGCCGCTGCCGAGAAGCTGATCCCCGTCACGCTCGAGTTGGGCGGCAAGAGCCCGATGATCGTATTTGCCGATTGCGATTTCGATAAAACGGTCGCGGGCGCTGTGACTTCCATGCGCTTCACCCGTCAGGGCCAGAGCTGCACCGCTGCCAGCCGCATCTACGTCGAACGCCCGATCTTCGACCGGTTCGTGGCGGCCGTGGCAGAGAAAGTCGACGCGATGGTCATGGGCGACCCACTCGACGAAAAGACAGACATCGGCACCGTCATCAGCATCGAGCAGATGGGTAAGGTTCGGGCGTTCATCGCCGAAGGGCTCGCGACGCCCGGTGCCACTGGCCGCGCGGCCAGTGCCCTGCCGTCTGACCCGGCCATGGCCGACGGATTGTTCATCCAGCCCCATATTTTCAGCAACCTGCCGCCCGATAGCCGGCTGGTAACGCAGGAAATCTTCGGCCCCGTGACGTGCGTGTTTCCGTTCGACGATGCGGAGGCGGTGCTAGCCGCGGCCAATGACAGCGAATACGGCCTGGCTGCGTCACTTTGGACCAATAATCTGAAGGTCGGACTGGACCTTGCGCATCGGTTGGAGGCGGGGCTGGTGCAGATCAACCAGAACCTAGTCGTGCAGGCCAACCTGAGCTACGGCGGCGTGAAGTCCAGCGGCCTGGGTAAGGAAGCCAGCCTGGAAGCGATGCTCGAGCACTTCACTCACAAAAAGACCATCATGGTCAATTACGGCTAGCTAATGCCCAAGTCAGAAAACAGTATTCCCACCGATCTACAGCCGAAGGCGGCTGAGTATGCGTTCGACCTTGAGTTGGCACTGCGTAGTGTCGTCGGGCTTCGCGCAACGGTGCCGGACGACGCGTTCACGGCCGACACGCTGGGTACCGAGCGCGCGGGCAGCGCCGTGCACTTTCGCCAGGGCCTGTTCCTCACGATCGGATACTTGATTACCGAGGCCGATAGCGTGTGGCTGACCACGTCCGACGGCCACATCGTCGCCGGACATGCGCTGGCGTTCGACCAGGAAAGTGGCTTCGGTTTGGTGCAGGCGCTGGGCAAAGTAGACATCCCCGTGATGGAACTGGGCGATAGCGCGGGCGCACGGGTGGGCGAGCCAGTAATCTTCGCCGCAGCCGGGGGCCGTCGCCAGTGTGTGGCGGCCAAGGTCGCAGGCCGGCAGGAGTTCGCGGGCTACTGGGAGTACTTGCTGGACGACGCGATTTTCACCGCGCCGTCGCACCCGTTCTGGGGCGGTGGCGCGCTGATCGGTAAGGACGGGCGTCTCCTGGGCATCGGCTCACTCGTGCTGCAACAGGGTGACGGGTCGAAGCGGCAGGACATGAATATGGTTGTGCCGGTGCAGCTGCTCGCACCAATCCTGGACGATCTGCTGGCCTATGGCCGCGTCAACCGTCCGCCGCGCCCGTGGCTCGGCCTATACGCCATGGAGGATGACGAGGCGCTGGTCGTTGGCGGTCTGGCCGATGACGGCCCCGCCGATAAGGCCGGCATGCGCACTGGCGATCGTATCCTGGCGGTGAATGGCGAGGAGGTGCCTGACCTGGCCGGATTATGGCGCGCCGTCTGGGCGTCAGGTCCGGCGGGCTCGACTGTGCAAGTGAGCCTTGGTCGCGGCAACCGCACCGCCGCCGTGACCGTCACCAGCACGGACCGCGCATCGATCCTGAAATCGCCCCGGCTGCATTAGGCGTGTTGCTCCGCCGCCGGCCGATCTACCGTCGGTCGTCTGGCTTCTTGCGGTTTGTGGTTCGCGCGCTGGCTTTGGTCCTAATTGTTACCGTGGGAACCGTGGCGGCCGGGCTGTGGTGGTCGCTGCCGCCCACGGGCCTGCAGGCGCGGCTGCCGGGGCTGGATGCGCCAGTACACATCACGTTGGACGCGGACGGTATTCCCCTTATCCGCGCCGGGTCGGACCGCGACGCGGCGACGGCAATCGGCTTTTTGCATGCGCGCGATCGCATGTTCCAGATGGATCTGACCCGGCGCGCCGCCTCCGGCCGGATGGCCGAGTTAGTTGGTGCGTCCGCGCTGCCATTCGACCGGTCGATGCGGGTACTGGGGCTACGACGACGGGCGGTGCAGGACCTAGCCGGCCTCGCGCCCGACACGCGCACCCTGCTGGAGGCGTACGCGACCGGGGTGAACGCCTGGATCACCCGCCGCGGCCGGTTCGCGGCGCCCGAGTTCGCGGTACTAGGCGCGCCCGAACCGTGGAGCGCATCCGACTGCCTTCTCTGGGGCAAGACGATGGCGCTTTACCTATCCAGCAATTGGCGGACGGAGATTGCGCGTGCCGCCGCTGTCCGGGCCGGCGAAATGCCCGCCGTCGATCCGTGGCCGTCGCAGCCGAACACTTTACCGCCCGACGCCAGCCTGCCGGTCCGCTGGGCTGACGCCGTACCAGCCTGGCCCGCACCGTTCACGCAGCCGCCGACCGCCAGCAATGAGTGGGCGGTGGACGGCACGCACACCACGACCGGCGCGCCTCTGCTGGCCGGCGACCCGCATTTGGCGTTCACCATGCCGTCGCTGTGGTATTTGGCGCGGATCGAAACGCCCGGCGGCGTATTGGCCGGTGCGACCACGCCCGGCGTGCCGTTTCTGATTATCGGACATAATGGCCGTGTTGCCTGGACGTTCACGACAACAGGCGCCGACACGCAGGATGTGTTCGTGGAAACCGTGCTGCCCGACGGCCAGTACGCGACGCCCGACGGCCCCCGCCCATTCGAGACCCGGCAGGAGCGTATCCGGGTCCGGGGTGCCACCGACGAGGTTCTGACAGTGCGTGAAACCCGGCACGGCCCAGTGCTGAGCGATCTG
>JANPPS010000043.1:0-4372 GCA_031428635.1 Rhodospirillales bacterium | reverse complement strand
CCGCCTGCAAGACGATCCCCGCCCCGAACCGGCTTGGCCGCACCGCCGACGCCAAGCCGAACCGTTGGATGTACTCCTCGTAGTACCCCTCGAACGCTAGGGCCACTTCATCGGCCGGGCAGTCCAAAAAGCCCAGGTATAGGATGTGTGGAGACCAGCCCGTCATGACGTGTAGCCGGGCGAGGCCACGGCTGGGGTAAAGCTCGGGGTTGCGTAGCTGTAGCTCGATAAAGCGGGAGCCGTACATGCGGAACGGCCGCGCAGCCAGGATCTGCGACCAAGGAACCGGGGCGTCGAACATGCGGCGGTCTGTGAGCCCGCGCTCACTGAGTGTCAGGATCACGTATTCGGTCCGCTTGACACGCCAGGCGAACATGCCGGCAGCAATGCCAAAGAACAGCATCGTCGCCATGCCGCCCACCTGGACCTTGATCCCAGTGCTGTGCAGCATGATTAGGCCGGTGAGAACGAAGGCGAGCGAGCCTAAGAAGCCAAGCAGCAGCTTTTCCCGGCTTTGCTTCACGACGAATTCGTGGCCCAACCGGACACTCCGCACTGTAAGTGGAAATCCCACGTAACAGATGTCGCTCGGCGGGCGTGTCAGATTTGGTAGAGATTAGCCTAACGCTTCAAGCCCCCCATCGACGCTGATCGCTTGGCCGCTGATGGTCCGGCCGAATGGGCTGCAGACATAGAGCGCCATATTGGCGATGTCCTGCTCGGTCACGAAACACCGCAGGCTCACGCCGCTCAGTGCCTGCTCGGTCTGCTCATTATCGCCGACGCCCCGCGCCTCCGCCTTCGCCCGCAGCACCCGGCGGATACGGGCACCCTCGACCATACCCGGCAACAAAGCATTAACGCGTATACCATCCGGGCCGAGTTCCAGTGCCAGCGTCCGTGTAAACCCGATCACGCCCCACTTGGCAGCAGCGTACGGGCTACGAAGCGGGAACCCAAACTTTCCCGCGGCAGAGGATAGGTTGACGATGCTGCCGCCCCCAGAAGCGCGTAGCGGGGCCACCGCCCGCCGGGCACAGTGGAACATGCTCGCGAGGTCGATCTGCAGCGTGGCATCCAGCGCTTCCGGCGTCACATCTTCGATCGGCCCGGTCGGACCCGCGATACCGGCATTGTTGATCAGCACGTCCAGGCCGCCCAGCGCTGCCAGCCCCGCGACCATGAACGCGTCCAAGGCAGCGGCGCTACCGGCATCGGCGATCATCCCGGGGTGACCACACGCCGCCAGCGCCGCCGCATCGACGTCGCATACGAATACACGCGCCCCGCAGGCCACAAAACTATCCGCCATCACCCGGCCAATACCGCCGGCACCGCCCGTGATCAGCACCCGCTGCCCACTCAAATCAACCGGTAGCGGTGTCCGCGCGCCTTCGATCATCGATCCGTCAACCTGAGTTCAATACGCCGATTGCGCGCGAAAGCGGCCGGCGTTTCGGCCCCGTCCAGTGGCTGGAATTCGCCAAACCCGGTCGCAGCCAGCCGGTTGGCGGGCACGCCCTCGTCGACCAGCAGCTTGACCACATTGATCGCGCGCATCGCCGATAGCTCCCAGTTTCCACCGGTGCTACCGCGTATCGGCGTGCGGTCCGCATGGCCGTCGACCCGCATCAGCCACGCAAGGTCAGGGGGTATGTCACGGGCCACGTCCTTCAGCGTACCGGCCAGGGCACGGATCTGGTCCTGCCCGGCGGGGGTCAGGTCGGCACTGCCGACGGGGAATAGCACCTCGCTCTGGAACACGAAGCGATCGCCCACGATCTGTACACCGGGCCGGTTGGCCAACACTTCGCGCAGGCGGCCGAAAAACTCGCTGCGGTAGCGCTGCAACTCCTCGACGCGCGCGGCGAGTGCCAAATTGAGCCTGGTCGATAAACCGGCGATCTGCGCTTCCTTGTCGCGCCCACCCGCCTCGGCCAGGGCCAAAGCGCTGCTCACGGCCGCCATCTGCGCGCGTAATTGTTCGATCTGCTGGCTGAGCAGTGCCACCTGCGCCCGGCTGCTTTCGCTCAGCTTCTGTTCCTGAGCCAGCTGGGCTGCCAGGGCCTGTCGCCGCTGCTCCTCCGTCGTCGCCCGTACCGCCGCGTCGCCCGCCTGCTTTTCCAATTGGGCGCGTAACGCCGATAGCTCGCGGATCTGGTTGGTCAGCTGGGCAATGTCGGCCAGCTTGATCTGGATCGTCTCGCGGTCGGCGGTGACCGTGCGGTTGATCGTCTCCTGCTCCGCCCGCATGGCAGCGAGCGCCCGTCGGGCCTGGGTCAGTTGCCCAGCCAGGTCGGCTGCCTCCTGGCTGGCGCTGTCGGTGGTGCCGGCGGTCTCGGCCAGCCGGGCTTGGGCGCTGGTAAGGCGCGCGGCCGCGCTGCCGGCCTGCAGTTGGGCGTCCGATAGCTGGGCCGCCAGGCGGTCTCGCTCCGCCTGTAATCCGTTGCGCTCCGTCAGCAGCCGGGACGCGTCGGCCCGCAGCCGGGTCTGCTCGGCCGACAGCGCGTCGCGGGCGCCGGTCGCGGTCGCCACATCCCGGCCCAACCCGGCGACGGAAGCCTGTAGCTCCGTATCCCGTCCACGCTCCAGCGAAAGTAGGTCGGATAGTTCCGCCACTTGCCGGTTGAGGCGATCGAGCGCGCGGTCGCGGCTGCTGAGTGCCACAGATAGAAATGCCTGCGCGAGCACGAATACCAGCAGCACGAAAATGATCACCATCAGCAGTGTGGATAGCGCGTCGACATATCCCGGCCATGGGTTCAGCTCGTCGCTCGCCCGCCCCCGCCGGCCTCTTGCCATTAGTAGGGGGCCATCATGCCGGCGGCGCCTCGGCCAGCGCGGCGATGGTGCGGGTCAGAACGCGTATGTCGTTACGCAACTCCGACGTCGACTGCACCCGGCCTTGCTCGCCCTCGGTCAGCATACGGGTCAGCACCGTTTCGATGGCACGCAGCTGAAGGCGCATGCCGTCATCGGCCGGGCGATCAACGTTTCGCTCACCGAGGCGCGCCAGGGCAGGGGCCAGCTGAGCCTGCCCCTCCGCCATCCGTAGCATCAGCTGCTGGCTGGCGCGCATCGTCTCCGACAACGTGCCGATCTTGTCCGTAAGCGCCAGAATGGCGGCGTTGGCCTGCTGCTGCCCGGCTTCACCGCGCACTAGGATTGTCTGCAGGTTCTCCATGTTCTCCGCCGTCTGCTCCAGCAGCGCCTGGACATAGACGGGTACGGACGCGTCACCGCCCTCACCTAACGCGCCGGAAGACAGGCGGGTCAGGCCCGCGAGCCACTCCTCGAGTTCATTGAAGAACCGGTTCTGTGCTTGTCCCGCCGTCAAATCTAGAAAGCCCAGCACGAGTGCGCCGGCGAGCCCGAACATGCTGGAGCTGAACGCCGTACCCATTCCGCGCAGCGGACGGCCGAGGCCGGATTTCAACTGCTCGAACAATGCATTCAGGTCGCCGGATCCGATCGTCATACCGCTGATCACGTCCGACACCGACGCGACCGTCAGCAGCAATCCCCAGAATGTGCCGAGTAGCCCCAGGAAGATCAGCAGCCCGGTCATGTAGCGAGATAGTTCTCGCGATTCGTCCAGCCGGCTCGATAGGCTATCGAGTAGGCTGCGCATTGCCGGGGCCGAAAGCGTGATGCGGTCTTGGCCTTCACGGCTTTTGGCGCTGCGGGCGGCCAGCATGCTCGCCATCGGTGCCAGCAGCCGGGGCGGCGGTAGCCCTGCGAGGTCGGCACGGTTGGATTGGAACGTCTCGAGCCACAGAACTTCGGGTTGCAGGCGTACGACCTGCAGAATGTTCCAGCCGATACCGATCAGCAGGACCATGAAGATAAGCGCATTCAGCAGCGGATTGCTCTCGAATGCGATGATGAGCGCACCGGACAGAAAGCCGGTCAGCAACAAGACCGCGACCAGAAACAGCAGCATGCGCACCAGGTAGGTGCGGGGCCGGGTCATCTGGCTGGCGCCGCGCGGGCTGGTTCAGGTTGCGGAACGGTAGCCGGCGCGTAGCGGGTCAGGTCCACCCGGTCCGGCGGCGCGTCACCCGGTGCTTCGGGCGCCGGACCCATAGCACGTGGGTAGATGCGGGTGGAGGCGACGCCAGCGTCCATCAGCACGGCCCGGGCGGCGAGGGCCCGCGCCAGCGACAAGCGCCGGGGCGTGGATGGGTCCTCTGGCACGCCAGCGGCATACGCCATCATCGTCACGGTCGTATTCTCACTCGGGCCAAGCGTTGCCGCGTATTCACGCAGCGCCTGCACCGTCGCGGGATTAAGATCGGACCGGTCGACCCCAAACGTGACGCGCAGGCCGGAGGGCAGCGGCGACGTGCCGCCCGGCGCATCGGTCGCGACC
>JANPPS010000042.1:0-5991 GCA_031428635.1 Rhodospirillales bacterium | reverse complement strand
TTGCGCGCCGGGTCCGCCCAGTAGCTCGGGTATGACGTACTCGCCCATCGCCGGTATGAACACGAGCGCCACGCCCGCCACCACGCCGGATCGTGATAATGGCCATGTGACGGTGCGAAACACCGTCCACGGGCTGGCGCCGAGGTCGGCGGCTGCATCCTCGATCGCCGGGTCACGCTTCGACAGGCGCGCGTACAAAGGCAAAATCATGAACGGCAGGTACGCATAGGTGACGCCGATGCCCATCGCCCACCGCGTGTAGAGCAGGTGCGCGCCCGGCAGACCCACCAGCGCCAACGCTGTGTCGAGCCAACCGCCGTCCCGCAGCAGCCCGATCCAAGCGGTAACGCGCAGCAGAAACCCGGTCCAGAACGGTAGCATAACGAGCAGTAGCAGCAGGCTACGCCACCGCTCCGGTGCACGGGCAATCGCGAGCGCCATTGGGTAGCCGATTAGCAGACAAAGAGTGGTCGTCGTCAGCGCCAGCACGAAAGACTGTAGGGCGGCGCTACCGTAGTAGAAATCGGCGAACAACGTGGCGTAGTTGGTGCCATCCGGGTTCTGCAACAGCGGCGTGTAGGGCGGTACGCCGGCAACCGACGTGCTGAAACTCAACCCGAGCACGATCACGACCGGGGCGGCGACAAACAGCAGCAGCCACGCCCATACGGGGGCCAAGACCAGTGTGCGGTTCACGCGGTCAAAATGATGCAGGCGTCAGCCGGCCACGACACGTCGACCGGGGCACCGGCAGCCAGCGGTATGCCGAGCCCGGCGATCAGCGGCTGTGACACCAGCAGCGCCGGCCCGCCCGGGACCTGCACCAGATGCTCGATCGCGGCACCGCGGTAGGCACTGCGCGCGACGGTGCCGGTCACATGGTTGGCGTGCAGGCGCCCGATGGTCAGTCGTTCCGGCCGTAGCGCCACGTGTACCGAGCCGGGCGGGACGGGAGGCGCGTGGACGGAACCGATACCGTCGATGGATAGGCCGCCGGTGCCGTCCGCGATGGCGGCCAGAATGTTGGCAGCACCCATGAACTCCGCCACATACCGGTTGGCGGGCCGTTCATAAATCTCGGCCGGCGTGCCCACCTGCGCCAGGCGACCCTGATGCAGTAGGCCGATGCGGGTGGCGATGGCCAGCGCCTCGTCCTGGTCGTGCGTGACCAGCACGAACGTGGTCCCTGTTTCGGCCTGCACGCGCAGCAGCTCCTGCCGGGTCTGTTCGCGCAAATTGCGGTCGAGGGCGCTTAGCGGTTCGTCCAGCAGCAGTAGCCGGGGGCGGGGCGCCAGCGCGCGGGCCAGGGCGACACGCTGGCGCTGCCCGCCGGACAGGGCGTCGGGCCGGCGGCCGCCCATGTCCGGTAGTCGCACCATGTCCAGCAACGCCGCGACCCGGCGTGCGATCTCGTCTGCCGCGACTCCTTGGCGGCGCAGTCCGAAGCCCACGTTGTCGGCCACCGTCATGTGCGGAAACAGGGCGTAGGATTGGAACGTTGTGTTAACCGGGCGCCGGTGTGGCGGCAGATGCGTAATGTCCTGCCCACCCAGCGTAATCCGCCCCATGCTGACGGGTACAAAGCCGCCGAGAGCGCGCAGCAGCGTTGTCTTTCCGCTGCCCGATCCACCCAGCAGCACGAACATCTCGCCCCGCCCGATCTGTAGATCGAGCGCGTCCAGCGCTACCGACCGCCCGTACCGAACGGTCAGGCCCTGAACATCGAGCTCGGGCGAGGTCAGCCTACGACCCGGCCTTAAACCGGGCCCACATGCGGGTCCGCGCGCGGTCCGCCGCCTGACTGGCTGCGCGGGCGATAAAGAACCGCGGCGATGTTGTGTCCGGAAATACGTTCGGATCGGCCTGAATGTCGGCCGCGATCAACGCGCGGCTGGCGGGTACGGCGTTGGGGTAGCGAACCTGGTTCGTGATGGCGGCCATGACGTCCGGCTGCAGCAGGAAGTTGATGAACTGCTCTGCTTCGGCTGGGTGGGGCGCGTCGGCGGGGATGGCCAGCATATCGAACGTCAGCTGCGCGAATTCCTTCGGCGCCACGTATTGCACGCTCGCTTGCCCGGCCTCTTTCGCGCGGGCCGCCGCCTGGATCACGTCGCCGGAATAGCTCATGACGACGCAGGTCTGGCCGGCCGCCAGTGCCTCCACCGCGCCACCGCTGGCGAAGTTGCGGATATACGGGCGAATGCCCATCAGCACCGTTTCGACGTCCGCCAGGTCCTTGGCGTCACTGCTCTCGGGGTTACGGCCCAGGTATTTCAGCACGCTTGGGATCGTATCGATGGCGCTATCCATCAGCGTGATGCCGCACGGTGCCAGCCGTTTCGCGTGCTCCGGCTTGAACAGCAGGTCCCAGCTATCCATCGGTGCGGCGGGGTCTAGTGCCCGGACTTTATCCGGTATCAGGCCGAGGCCGACGGTGCCCCACAGATAAATTGCGCCAAACTTGTTACCGGGGTCGCTGGCTGCCACGCGCTGCATCAGGCCGGGATCGAGGTTCGACCATTTCGGTATGGCGGCACGATCCAGTGGGCGCAGCGCCTTGGCCGCGATCAGGCGGGAGAAGGTGGGTTCGTTGGTGGGGACAACGATGTCATAACCGGACTTGCCGGCGAGTAGCTTGCCCTCCAGCGTTTCGAGGCTGTCATACACGTCGTAATTGACGGTGATGCCGGTCTCGGCCGTGAATCGCGCGATGACTTTCGGGTCGATATAGTCGGTCCAGTTATAGACGTTGAGAGTCTTTTGGGCATGGGCGGCACCCGCCGTCAGCAGCAGCACGCCGATCGCGATCCGTCCCAACCAGCCCATACATGCGCCCCTGCCAAACTTCGGGGGACCGTATCGGTAGAGGCCGGGTTTTGAAAGGCCGTTACTCCGGGTACGCCTGCTCCCACCCGCCGCCCAGCGCCTTGTACAGGGCAACCAGGTTCTCGCTCACCGTGCCCTGGCTATCTGTCAGCTGCTGCTCTGCTGACAGCACCGTGCGCTGGGCTGTCAGCACTTCCAGAAAGTCCGAGATGCCCTGCCGGAACCGCGACTGCGCCAGGCCAAACGCACGTCGGGCCTGTGTGACCTGATTTTGCAAAAAGACCCGGCGGCGCTGCTCGGCGGCGTACGCAACAAGGGCGTTGTCCACGTCCGCGAACGCCTGCAGCACAACGCGTTGGTATTGGATCGCAGCCTCTTGCTGCTGCGCCTCTCGCAGCTCCACCGTGCGGCGGATCCGTGCGCCGTCGAAGATGGGAACGCTCAGCGACGGCCCGAACGCGAAGGCACCGGACGCCGCGTTGAATAGCGACTTCAGCTGGGTCGTTTGTAGCGACACACTGCCCGTCAGCGTAATGCGCGGATAGAAATCGGCCTGGGCGACCCCGATATCGGCGGTGGCGGCGTGCAGCTGCGCCTCCGCCTGGCGAATATCGGGCCGGCGCCGGGCGAGTTCGGACGGCACGCCAACCGGTACCGTGGGCGGCACCGGCGGCACGGGGCGTGGCGGTAGCAGTTCGGGCGCGAGCGCCGCCGGGGGCAGGGCTAGCAATAATCCAATCGCGTTCACGGTCTGCGCCTCCTGCTGCTCCAACAATGGCAGGGTCGCGGCTGTCGCCGCCTGCTGTGCCAATGCGTTGGCGACGTCGAGGTCGGTCGACAGTCCGCCCCGGCTGCGCGCATCCGTCAGCGACGTACTTTCTCGGGCAGTGGCTAAGTTGGCGCGGGCGATCGCGATCTGGGCCTGCGTGTTGCGAAGCTGCAGATAGCTGCGCGCGACCTCCGACGTGGTCGAGATCAGGGCCGACCGCCGCGCCTCGTTCGACGCCACCAGGCTCGCATCCGCGCTTTCGATCGACCGCCGGACCCGGCCCCACAGGTCGAGCTCGTACGACGCATCGAGCCCGCCCTGAAACAGGTCGAAGGCGGGAATGCTGCTGCGGGAGGGAAAGGCACCACCCTGGCTGCCGCCCAGGCCGTTGGCGGACGCCCCCGGTGCTGCGGACGCGCCGCCGCCGAACAGGGACGAGGCACCATTACGGCTGAGCCGCTGGCGCGTCGCGCTGCTATTGCCGTTGATCTGCGGAAATTCGGCCACCGCATTGATGCCGCGCTGTGCCCGTGCCTGCGCCACGCGGGCAGTGGCGGTACGTACGTCGAGGTTGGCGCCAGCCGCGCGGTCAATCAGGCTGGTCAGCACCGGGTCATGGAATGCGTTCCACCATGCGATATCGACCGGGGTGGGTACGGGCTCACTCGCGACCTTTGGCCCGGGGCCTGAACCGCCGAACCAGCTGGTGGGGGACCATACGGACGGACGGTCGAAGTCGGGGCCTACCGCGCAGCCCGCCACCAGCGCCGCCAGCGCCGCCAGCAGAGCTGCACGCAAGACTGGGCGCGCGATGTCAATGCCCACTCGCTGGCGCTCCCTTTGGTATGTTCGGCAGAAACAACGCCAACGGGGCGACCGACAGCGCGATCAGCGACAGGATCGTGAACACATCGAGGTAGCTCATCATCGTCGCCTGTTGTTGCACCGCCCGTGCAATCGGCCCGAGCGGCACGCCGAATCCGAAGCCGTTATAGGGCGTGATGGCCTCCCCAAGCCGTTCCGTATGGAACTGGCCGCGCCAGGCCAGCGTCGTCGTTGCGATCGACACGCCGAAGCTGCCGCCCAGGTTGCGCATGAGATTGATGATTGCACTCGCATCCGGGTTCTTACCCGGTGGTACGCCAATGAACTGCACGGCGCTGAGCGGGATGAAGATAAACGGCAGCCAGATGACCTGCAGCACGCGCGACGACGACGCGTCGAAGAACGAGAGATTGAGATTGAGGCTCGACGCGTAATGCAACGCGCCAGCCATCCCACATAGGGCGGAGAACACAAGCCATCGCGGCTGTATCAATTTTCCCGTGACAACCCCTGCCAGCGGCATGATGAACAGCGTCAGGGCTCCGCCCACCCCCAGCGTCAGCCCCGCCGTGGTCGCATCGTAGTTTAGCAGCTCCTGGGTTAATTGCGGCAGCAACTGCGTGGTGCTGATGATGATGAAGCCGAACATGAACATGATGACGCAACTGATGCTGAACGCCCGCGACCGCAGCAGACGCAGGTTCATGACCGGATTGTCGACCACGAGCTCCCAAACGATCAACACGCCGAGCGACACGACGCAGGTGATGAATAGCACCATGATAATTGGGGAGCTAAATCCATCTTCCCGCTCGAACCGGTCAAGAACGATCTGCAGGCTGCCGAAGCCAAGTATGATCAGCAAGAAGCCGACGTAGTCGATCCGTAGGCCCTTCGCGAGCAGAGCCTTGCGCTCCTGCTGCACCAACGGGCTGTCATAGACAAAAAGCCAGGTCAGGGTCAGCGACAAGACACCTACGGGCAGGTTGATCAGAAATACCCAATGCCAGGAGAAGTTGTCCGTAAGCCACCCGCCCAGCACCGGGCCGATGGCGGGCGCGGTGACGATCGTGAACCCGTAGAGTGAGAACGCCAGCGCCCGTTGCTTTGGGGTGAAGCTGTCGGCGAAAATACTCTGCTCCGTCGGTGCCAGCCCGCCGCCGCCCACGCCCTGCATCACGCGGAAAAGCAGCATCATCGGCAAGCTGGTCGCGAACGCGCACGCAACGGAACTGATGGTGAATAATGCCACGCAGGACATGTAGAAACGCTTGCGGCCCACGACGTTGCTAAGCCAGCCACTGATCGGCAACACGATCGCGTTGCTGACCAAGTAGCTGGTGATGATGTACGTACTCTCGTCCTGGCTTGCCGCTAGCGACCCGGCGATGTGGCGCAGCGCCACGTTGGCGATTGTGGTGTCCAGCACTTCCATGAACGTCGCGATCGACACGATGACCGCCAGCAACCACGGCGAGTTGGGGCCCGCCGCGGACCGCGGCAGGTCCGGGTTCGCGGTAGCCATTTAGCGCACCGTGACGCGCGGTGAGACTGAGAGGCCCGGGAACAGC
>JANPPS010000041.1:0-2478 GCA_031428635.1 Rhodospirillales bacterium | reverse complement strand
AGCAGGAAGCCGAGCGATTGCGGGATGCCGAAGCACGTTTCGAGCATCGTGGCCAGGATGACCGATTCGATCGCAAAGAAGATGAACGTGAACGAAGCATAGATGAGGGAGGTGATCGTCGAGCCGATATAACCGAACCCGGCACCCCGGGTCAGCAGGTCAATATCTACCCCGTCCCGCGCGGCGTAGTAGGCGATCGGGACCCCGGCTGCGAAAATCAGCAGGCTCGCGAATACGATCGCCGCCGCGGCGTTGGTAAACCCGTATGCCAGCGTAATGGTGCCGCCGATGGCCTCCAGCGCCAAGAAGGAGATGCCGCCCAGCGCCGTGTTGGCGACCCGCCAGGGCGACCACCGCCGGGCCGATTTGGCGGTGAAACGCAGGGCGTAGTCTTCCAGGGTTTGGTCGGCGACCCATTGGTTATACTCGCGCCGTATCCGCACGATACGCTGCCGCGCTTGCATACTGGGTGCCCAAGCCTTCTACCGTGTTGAAAGTGGACTACGCAGCTATTCGCGCTGCACTGCAACACCTGGCAACCGCCATACGTCATTTGACGTATTCCGCGTCGTGCTTCGGCTGGTCAACGGTACTTCACGAAATCGTTGGGGGCCAAAATGACCGACACGCCGCATTCGCCTTTCCGCCGTCGCCTGCTGCAAGGCATGGCTGCCCTGCCGGCCGCCGCACTGCTGCCCCGCGCCGCACTGGCCGCGGGCCCGGCCACGTCGGCAGTCGACACCACCGGCCTCGCGGTAACCGACGATACCGTGACGGTCGGTATTCTCCATTCGGTCACCGGCACGATGGCGATCAGCGAAACCGGCTCGGTCGAGGCGGAAAAGCTTGCGATCCAGCAAATCAACGCGGCCGGCGGCGTACTGGGCCGCCAGATCAAGATCATTCAGGAGGATGGCGCCAGCGACTGGCCGACCTTCGCCGAGAAGGCCAAGAAGTTGCTCGCAAGCGACCATTGCGCGGCCGTATTCGGCTGCTGGACGTCGGCATCGCGTAAGGCGGTGCTGCCGGTATTCGAGCAGTATAACGGCATGCTGTATTACCCGACGTTCTATGAGGGGCTCGAGCAGTCCAAGAACGTGATTTACACCGGGCAGGAAGCCACGCAGCAGATCCTGGTCGGGCTCGACTGGGTCAACCGGGTCAAGGGTGCCAAGACGTTCTACTTGATCGGGTCGGACTATATCTGGCCGCGCACGTCCAACAAGATCGCCCGCAAGCATATCGAAGGGCATTTGACGGCCAGCAAAGTGGTCGGTGAGGACTACTTTCCGCTCGGCCACACGCAGTTCAACTCGGTGATCAACAAGATCAAGCTGTCCAAGCCGGACGTGATCTTCGCGACCGTCGTCGGCGGCTCCAACGTCGCGTTCTACAAGCAGCTGAAGGCGGCCGGCGTCGATCTGAGCAAGCAGACCCTGCTTACGCTGTCGGTCACGGAAGATGAGATCGAGGGGATCGGCGGCGAGAACATCGCGGGCGGCTATGCCTCCATGAAGTACTTCCAGAGCCTGAAAAACGAAAATAACGAGGCCTTCGTCGCCGCGTTCAAAAAGGCTTACGGCCCCAAGAGCGTGATCGGTGACGTGACGCAGGCGGCCTATCTCGGCCCGTGGCTATGGAAGCTGACGGTGGAGAAGGCTGGTAGTTTCGACGTGGATAAGATTGCGGCCGCATCCGGCGGGGTCGAGTTCAAGGGGGCGCCCGAAGGTTACGTCCGTATCCACCCGAACCATCATCTGTGGAGCAAGGCCCGCATCGGTCGCGCCCTGGCCGATGGACAATTCGAGGTTGTGTACGAGTCGCCCGAACTGGTGGAGCCCAACCCGTTCCCCAAGGGCTACCAGTAACACGCGGCTGCTTGAACGGAGGATAAGACATGTTCGCGGGCTATTCTGTTGGTGAACTTGGTTCGATCATGGCCATGCAGGGCTTTGCCGGGCTGATCTTATTCTCCGTTTTCGTGCTGATGGCCCTCGGGCTGGCCGTGATCTTCGGCCAGATGGGGGTCATCAACATGGCCCATGGCGAGTTCATGATTCTGGGCGCCTACGTTACCTTCCTTACGTCCAGGCTGTTCACGACGTACATGCCGTCGGTTTTTAGCGCCTATTTCTTCGTCGCGATCGTACTCGCGTTCATCGTCGCCGGGGCGCTCGGGATGGCGGTCGAGTGGTTGCTTATTCGAAGGCTGTACCGCCGCCCGCTCGATACGTTGCTAGCGACGTGGGGCCTGAGCCTCATCATGCAGCAGGTATTTCGCTCGGTGTTCGGCGCGCGTGAGGTAGGTGTCGACCAGCCGGATTGGATGATGGGTGCGGCGGACCTGACCGACAGCATCCAGATCCCAATCAACGGCATGATCGTGATGGTGCTGACGGCCTTCATCGCCACCGGGGTTTATCTGCTGATCTACCGGATGGGCTGGGGCAAGCAGGTGCGGGCCGTCATGGCCAATCG
>JANPPS010000040.1:0-11660 GCA_031428635.1 Rhodospirillales bacterium | reverse complement strand
AACCTGCTACGCCACGGCGGCCTGCGCGCCGATCGCGTCTGGCTGCAGTGCGATTGCGCCTTGAGCTCCGGCCTCTGCGTAGACTTACGCACCCTGGACGGGGTTCGCGCCGCCGGGTGGTCACCGGCACGCTGCATCCCGCATGGAGGCCATCAGATGTCGCTCAATATCGCCGCCGGATTGGGGCTCGGCGGCAATGAAAGCTACCCCGATTTATTCCAGCCCTACGGAGGCTTTCCCGACGGCGTACGGGTCGAGGCCGGGCACATCACCATGCCGGACCTGCCCGGCATCGGCTTTGAGGGTAAGGACGATCTGCACGCAGTGATGCGGGCCTTGGCGGTGTAGCCATCAGTAAGACCGTGGCAAGCCAAGCACATGTTCGGATAGGTAAGACAAGATCAGGTTGGTAGAGATCGGTGCCACTTGATACAGCCGCGTCTCGCGGAACTTCCGCTCGATATCGTATTCCTCGGCGAAACCGAAGCCGCCATGGGTCTGGATGCAGGCGTTCGCTGCCTCGAACGACGCGTCCGCGGCCAGCATCTTCGCCATGTTCGCCTCGGCGCCCGGGTTATGGCCGCTCTCAAACAGGCGCAACGCCTCATGCACCATAAGCTCAGCAGCGCGCATGTTGGCGTACGCGCGGGCGATGGGGAACTGGACGCCCTGGTTCTGGCCGATGGGCCGGCCGAAGACGACCCGGTCTTTCGCATAGGCGACCGAGCGCTCGGTGAACCATTTGGCGTCGCCGATGCACTCGGCGGCGATCAGTATACGCTCCGCGTTCATGCCGGACAGGATGTAGCGGAAGCCCTGCCCCTCCTTGCCTAACAGGCTCGAAGCGGGGATCTCCATGTTATCGAAAAACACCTCGCAGGAGTTGTGGTTCATCATCGTGCGGATGGGCCGGATCGTCAGGCCACTTGCTGCCCGCATGTCCACAATGAATGTCGACAGCCCCTCCGTCTTCTTCGCAACCTGTTCGCGCGGGGTAGTGCGGGCTAGCAGCAGCATGAGGTCCGAGTGCTCGGCCCGGCTGGTCCAGATTTTCTGGCCGTTGACCACGTACGTATCCCCCACGCGCTTCGCCGTTGTGCGCAGCGCGGTGGTGTCGGTGCCGCTGGTGGGCTCGGTCACGCCGAACGCTTGCAGGCGCAACTCGCCCGACGCTATTTTGGGCAGGTATTCCTGCTTCTGCGCGTCGCTGCCGTGCCGCAGGATAGTTCCCATAATGTACATCTGCGCGTGACAAGCGCCGCCGTTACAGCCCTGGCGCTGCACCTCCTCGAGTATGGCCGCGGCCCCTGAGAGCGGCAGCCCGACGCCGCCGTACTCCTCGGGGATCAACGCCGCCAAGTAGCCGCTCTCGGTCAGTGCCTGGACGAAGGCGGTGGGGTAATCCCTCGTTTCATCCAGCTTGCGCCAATACTCGCCGGGGAAGCGGGCGCATAGCTTCGCGACTTCCTCCCGGATTTCAGCATAGTTGGCCGGGCCTTCGTGGGATGGGGTTACTTGTGCGATGGGCATGTCGTTCATGGATAGGAACTCACTCGGCAGCGGCGGGGATGGCATCAACGCCTGGAGCATGGCGCAACAGCACGGCGGGGTCGGTCAATTCGGGCAGGCGCAGGGCGTCAGCGGCCAGGGCGCTGGCGGACGCCAAACCCAGCACGGCGTCGGCAAGTCCATGGAACTTGGCGCGCAGGTCAGCCTCCGACGGGAAATTAGCCGGCTCGCCCCCGTGGCACCACCACCATCCGTTCGAACACCTGCCCCCGTGCGTGGACCCTGAGCTTGCCCGACATGTTAAGGGGGAACTCGGCCTCGACAGCCGGGTCGTTCTCGCAGGATATTTTCGACATCAGCGTGCGAATGCCCGCGTCGTCCAACAGGCGGTAGCTGTCCCAATCCATGGTGCCGGTCGCCAACGCCACCGCGATCACGAATGGGCCGCTGAACTGGCCATCCACGATGTTGCGCGGATCGGCCTTCTTCGCCGCAGGCTCACCGATCAGCAACAAGCCCGCGCGGGACACGCCCAGTGTCACAGCCTCGATCTCATGGGGCAGGATGCGATGCTCGGCCCTGATCGCCAGCGCCGCATCGATACCGGCATGGCCCCAACGGCAAGACGGGTACGGCTTCACGCCGGTCGCCATCAGCTCGTAAACCTCGCCCAGCCCAGCCGTCACTCGCCCTGGGACAGGCGATGGCGCATAGGCGTTCAGGAAGCCGTGACGGCCCTCGATCGGCTCCGCCGCGCCCTTAAAACCCTCACGCGCCAACGTGGCGGCCACCAGCCCGGCCATGCCCGCCCAACCGACCTGGAACCGTTTTGTCCACGCGCCGTTTGCCAGAAACTGCAGGCTACCCGCCGATTGGCTGAGGGCGATTCCCAGGGCGGACGCAACCGCATCGGGACCAAGGCCAAACACGCGCGCCGCCGCCGCCGCCGCGCCGAACGCGCCGCAGGTGGCGCTGGGGTGGAAGCCGCGGTCGTAATGCGCCCCAGCCGGAAGCGCCAACGCCAGGCGCAACGCGACCTCATATCCCGCCACGATCCCCGCTACCACGTCTGCCCCGTGGGCGCCGGTCATCTCCGCGGCGGCAAGTGCTGCCGGGATCACCGGCGCGCCGGGGTGCACGATGGCGACCGCGTGCGTGTCGTCGAAGTCCAGTGAGTGGGCGAGTGTCGCGTTCATCAACGCAGCACCTGCGGGCACATAGCCGCGGCCGTCGGCAAAGACACGGGCCGTACCGTTCGCCAGGCCGAGTGCGGTGACGGCCGCGGCCAATGCGGGCGTGCTCTCGGCATCGCGGCGGGCCCGGACGGCGTTACCAGCCAGGTCCAGGACAAGCAGCGTGGTCCGGCGAACGACCTCCGGCGGCAAAGTCTTGACCGAGCAGGCCGAGACGAACGCGGACAGCGTGGCGGTGACGGTCAACGGGCGTGTCTCCTTCATGGGGCCAGGTTCGCGGTGTCGGCGAACTCGGCACGGATCGCCGCGTCGTGCTCGCCGATGGAGGGCACGCTGCCCAGCACGGCCACGGCGCCGTCGTGAATAACCGGGGGGGCCACGATGGAGGCCGGCCCACCCGGCGTATCGACGCTGACCCGGCGCAGCGCGGGATGTGCGGCAAGGCCCGGCAGCGCATTGACGAAGCCATACGCGGTGCCGCTGCGCCGCAGGACATCCGCAGCGCCGTCACGTGTCATGGAGCGGAAATATCGGCCGATCCGGGCGTCGACCGTCGGGCGGTTGGCGACGCGGGCGTTGTTGCCGTCGAACCCGGCCGCTGTCGCCAGCCCAGGCTCGCCGAGCACCACCGTGCAGAAGCTCACCCACTCCCGCTCGTTCTGAATAGATATCAGCACCTGGCTGCCATCCGAGGTCTCGAACGCGCCATAGGGGCAGATCGACGGATGCGCCAAGCCGAGGCGCTGCGGTTCGATGCCGGTGCCCTCGAAATAGAGCAGGGGAACGTTCATCCAGTCCGCCATACCGTCGAACAGGCTGACCTCCAGCCGACGCCCATGACCGGTCACTGAGCGGGCGATCAGAGCCTCGAGCACGCCCGCATGGGCCGCCATGCCACAGGCGATGTCGCAGGCCGAGACGCCCACGCGACCGGGTCCGGCCGGGTGCCCGGTGATCGCGGCGAGCCCGGTCTCCGCCTGGACCAGCAGGTCGTATGCCTTCATGCCGGAATAGTCGTTTCCCGCGCCATAACCGGAGATGTCGACCGTGATCAGCCGCTCGTATTGGCTTCGCAGCGCATCGGAGCCAAAACCGGCCCGCTCGGCGGCACCCGGCGCCAGGTTCTGAATGAACACGTCTGCCTTTGCCAGCATCCGGTGCAGCAACGCCGCGTCACCAGGGTCCTTGATGTCCGCGGTCAGGCTCTGCTTGCCTCGGTTAAGCCAGACGAAGTAGCTGGACGACCCATGTACCGCCGCGTCGTAGCGCCGCGCGAAATCACCCTCCGGTCGCTCGATTTTAACGACGCGTGCGCCCGCATCTGCCAGCCGTGAGGAGCAGTAGGGGGCGGCGACCGCTTGCTCGAGGGTAACCACGAGCAGGCCGTTCAACGGACCAAGCGGCTGTGGGGCGCTACTGGGGAATTCCATAAGCCCGCTCACCAGAATGTTTCATCGCCCGTGGAAGATGGGCAACCGCTTTTCGTTGAATGCTAGAACGCCCTCTTTTCGGTCCTCGGTCGGTACGAGGCGATTATAAGCCTCGATCTCAAAAGCCAAACCTTCGGGCAGGGACATCTGCAGGCCGTGGTGGATGGAGCGTTTCGCCTGAATGGCCGACAGGGGAGCCGCGGCTGCGATGGCCGAGGCTGCTTCGAGCGATCGCTCCATCAACTGTTCCGCTGGCAGCACGCGGTTTACCATTCCCCATTGTTCCGCCTGGTCGGCCGTAAACGGACGGGAGGTGAGTATCAGTTCCTTGGCGCGGCGTTCGCCCACGGCACGGGGCAGCAATTGCGTACCGCCGCAGCCCGGCATGATACCCAGGCTGGCTTCTGGAAATGCAAATCGTGCCGTGTCGGCGGCGTACAGGAAGTCGCAGGCCAATGCGATCTCGCTGCCACCGCCGAAGGCTGCTCCGTTGATCGCACCGATAACCGGGACCGGGCATGCAAGCAGAGCCCGTATCATGCGTTCGAAAATAAGGTGCTGACGCTCCCACGCCTCCTGCGACATACCATTGCGTTCCCGCAGGTCGCCACCGCCGCAAAACGCGCGCGTGCCCGCTCCGGTCAGTACGATGCACCGGCAATCGCCGGAGTTTAGAGCGAAGTCTTCGAAGTACTCGAAAAGGTCCCCGCCCATTTGGGTGTTGAGGGCGTTGGCGGAGTCTGGGCGGTTCAACATCACGAGCCGCACACGCGGGGCGGGATCGGTAATGAGCAGGGTGGTGAATGCGTTCATGGATCAGCTCCGGCCGCGTGTGCAGTGGTAGGCGCGCGCGTCAGCCACGGCAAATCCGGTACGTCACTGGGATTGAGGCACTGTTTCAGTAGGCGGTTTGCAGGCTTGCGGGCTAAGCGCCGGGGCGTCGCTGCGGTCAGGCTACGCCCTCCATCAGCCACGCCCTGCACCCACGGAGACCCCATCAACCGGCAGAGGTTCCACTTATAGAAACAGGAACGGTGCCTCGACGAAGCCAGCCTACCCTGTATAGACACCTCAGCCCGGACCCGGGCTGCTTTGATTATCACGTATGCCCGCTTGCACCCTGGCAGCTGCAACGCGGATCTCGAAGCCCCCGTGGGTTGTAGCGAGCGCTGTCGCCTGACGTGCGTTATGAAGGAAGCACCATGGAATACGTTCGCCTTGGCAACACCGGCTTAGAGGTGTCCCGCATCTGTCTTGGCTGCATGACCTACGGCGATTCCGACCGCGGCAATCATGCCTGGACGATGGACGAGGCCAGCAGCCGTCCGCTGCTGCAGAAAGCGTTGGAAATGGGCATCACCTTCTTCGACACCGCAAACGTCTACTCCGACGGTTGCTCCGAAGAGATCGTCGGCCGAGCCATTCGTGACTTCTCCCGTCGCGAGGACCTGGTGATCGCGACCAAGCTGAATGGCCGGATGCGCCCGGGACCCAATGGCGGCGGGCTATCGCGTCGGGCGGTGATGATGGAAGTCGATGCCAGTTTGCGGCGGCTCGGGACGGACTGGATTGACCTGTACCAGATCCATCGCTGGGATCCGGCGACCCCCATCGAGGAGACGCTTGAGGCGCTGCATGATGTCGTGAAGGCCGGCAAGGTGCGGTACATCGGTGCCTCGTCCATGTTTGCGTGGCAGTTCGCGAAGGCCATCTTCACGTCGCGCCAACACGGCTGGACCGAGTTCGTCAGCATGCAAAATCACGTCAATCTACTACAGCGCGAAGAAGACCGGGAGATGCTGCCGCTCTGCCAAGATCAGGGCATCGCTGTGCTGCCCTGGAGCCCGCTGGCCCGCGGCCGCCTGACCCGGGACTGGGATGCCCCGACGAACAGGACGGAGACGGACGAATTCGGCAAGACGCTGTACACCGCCGATATCGAGTCAGATCGCCGCATCGTCCAAACCGTCGCAGATATCGCGGCACGGCGCGGCGTCACGCGTGCCCAGGTTGCACTCGCCTGGGTCGTGCAGAAATCCGGCATCACCGCGCCGATCGTCGGCGCGTCGAAGCCGCAGCACCTCGACGATGCGGTGGCATCCCTCTCGCTAGGATTGTCAGTTGAGGAGATTTCCGCGCTCGAGATGCCGTATACGCCGCGGCCGAACGCTGGGTTCAAGTAATCTGGTTCGTCTCTACTGACGACGCAGACCGGCTCTACCGACCGATGCGGAGCCGGTCTGGGCGCACCGACGAGGTCTAAAAAGCCGTCCGACGGCTCGGGTTACTTCCAGCCAGCAGCCGTCGCGTCTTGCGCCGTCATAACGCCGTGATACCGCCGTCGATAGCGATGGTCTGGCCGGTGATCCAGTCCGATGCCGCCGAGGAGAGCAGGACGGCCAGTCCCTTCAGGTCCTCCGAATTACCAATCCGGCCCAGCGGCGTCCGCGCGGCGATCTCATCACCATATCTATCGAGCGTCCCGCGGGTCATCTTACTGGGGAAAAACCCTGGAGCAATCGCGTTGACCGTGATCCCGTGCGGTGCCCACTCGGTCGCAAGTGCGCGGGTGAAGCTGATCAGCCCGCCCTTGGTGGTGTTGTAGGCGATAGTCGCCGTCGAGCCTGGGCGATTGCCCTTCAGTCCGGCGATCGACGCGATGTTGACGATCTTTCCGCGCTTGGCCGGGATCATCACCCGCTTGCCGACGGCCTGCGTCAGCAGAAACGGAGCTGTGATGTTAAGGCCAACCACCTTCTGCCACGCCTCGAACGGATGGTCGGTCGTGGGGGCGCCCCAGGTCGTCCCGGCGTTGTTGACCAAAATGTCGATGCCGCCCAATGCGGCGGCCACATTTTCCGTCAACGGTTCGGCCGCGTCGGGTAAAGACAGGTCGCATACGTAGCCCGTGGCGGTGATGCCCTGTCCCGCGAGGTGGCGAACCGCCTCGTCCAGCTCATTCTGTTTGCGCGACACGAGGGCGAGCCTGGCTCCCATCTCGCCCAGCGCCTCGGCGATCTGCAAGCCTAGTCCGCGCGATCCACCGGTGATGAGGGCCGTCTTGCCCGTGAGATCGAAAAGCTGCTTGACGCCCATGCTGGTTCCCCTTTCATCGGTTGCCTGTCACCTCACGATAGGCCTGGGCGCAGACTATATCCGCTTCTACTTGTTCGCTTCAAAGCCGAGCGTCGGAATCCAACTAGACCCGGTCTCACCCATTTCGTTTGCTGAAAACTGTTGCGGTTGAGGCCTGGGTGTCAATCGGCGTCCAAAAGGGGCTCTGACTCACTCTCGGTGCGGTTCGGATAGACTTGGCGAGCACGAGTCGGAGGGAGCCTGCCATGCGCCGATGTGCACGGCGGTGACAAACCAGGCCAGTTGAGCGTCAGCTCTCCGATCTTCGCGTGCAACAGTTTCAAATCAACCACAGGCACTGCCTCTCCACCGCAGCGCCCGGGCCAAACAACCCGACGGCCCCCTCCTGCAACTGCGTCTTCCAGGCCGTGATCTGGTGAGGATGCAAGTCAAAGAGCTTCGCCAATTCAGCCAGTGTCTTCTCGCCCTTGAGGGCCGCCAGAGCCACTCTCACCCTGAAACCAGGACTGTGCGTCCGCCGCGTGCGCTTCGTCATCATCGCCCCTGCTCCGCGGCATACTCGCCGCTGTCAGGCAGATCTGCCACCAATCGGACTGTCCGACTTTCCCGGGCCACCTCTGCTCACCGTCTCAGCAGTAGGTCCCTCAGCACGATCGCATCGTTGTGCACCTCATCATGGGCCGAATACACCAACGTGACCGGGCCCTGTTGCGCAAGGGAGCGCAATTGGCTGAGCAACTCAGTGTTTCGGTGCAGCTCCTCGGTATAGCGGCGGCGGAACTCGTCCCAACGGGCCGGGTCGTGTCCGAACCATTTCCGCAGTTCGGTGCTGGGCGCCAGATCCTTCATCCAGTGAGCCAGAGCGGCGTGGGCCTTCGATACCCCGCGTGGCCACAGCCGATCGACCAGGATCCGGGTGCCATCTTCGGCCACGGGCGGCTCGTAGGCTCGCTTCAGCCTGACGTTGCCCGCTGGGAGTGTCGTGCTCATTGGCTTCGCTCTGTGGGGCAGGCCCGCGCCTTCGTCACCTTCCTCACGTGCCGACGGCTATTTTTTGTTCGAACTCGACCTCCGCGCGAAGACCGTCGAGGTCGCGCTGTACGATGGCGACGGCGCGCTTCTGGCCAGCCTGGGAGTAGGTGATTGCGCAGTCCTGCGCCTCCAGCGATCCGGCAATCTCGGCCGTGTCGAAGTGCTCGGCATGGCCGATGTAGCTGAGGCCAAAATCGTATTGAATAGTCCAGAAGAACGGGACGGCTTCGAACCGCTCCCGCTGGCCCAGGATGTTGCGCGCGGCCGTCTGCCCCTGGCGCTCGGCGACAACCCAGTGCTCGACGCGGATACGCTCGCCGCTGAGCGGGTCCGGCCAGCGCGCGATGTCGCCCACGGCAAAGATGCCCGGCACGCTCGTCTCCAGAAACTCGTTCACAGTCACGCCGCGGTCGATCGCGAGCCCTGCCTGTTCCGCCAATGCAATTGACGGCCGCACGCCGATCCCGACGACGACAAGATCGGCGTCGAGGCGTTCCCCGGTTTTCAGGGTCACGCCCTGCGCGTCGATCGAGGTGGCCGTCGTGCCGAGGTGGAACGTCACCCCGTGGTCTTCATGGAGCTTGCGGACGAATTGCCCGGCTTCAGGCCCCAGGATGCGCTCCATCGGAACGGCATCAGGCGCCACCACATGCACATCGAGGTTCCGGGCACGCAGCGAGGCAGCCACCTCCAGGCCGATGAAGCTCGCGCCGATCACCACCGCGCGTTTGGACACCAGAGCCTTGGCGACCAGGGCGCGACTATCCGCCAGGGTCCGTAGGTAATGCACGTGCGGAAGGTCCGCGCCGGGGATGTCTAGTTGGACCGGCTCCGAACCCGTGGCGAGCAGGAGCGCGTCGTAGCCATGCCGGCTGCCGTCCGCGAGCTGGACGTGCCGGCTTGCCGTGTCGATCGCGGCCACGCGAGTCCCGAGCCTCAAGTCGATGTCATGCTCGCGGTAGAAGCCGGGCAAGCGGAGAAGGATCGAGGGCTCGTCTGCCACTCCAGCAAGATAGTCCTTCGAGAGCTTGGTGCGATCACAGGGCGGCGCCTCATCGGCGCTCAGCATGGTAATGCGCCCCGAGAAGCCCTCCTGGCGAAGCATCTCGGCCGCCGCGTTGCCCGCGCCGCCGCCGCCGACGATGACGACGGATGCCGGGATGCTTGCTGATGCGGGCCGCGGTTGTGGCGCGAGCCTTTCCAGCTTCTCGCGGACGTACACGGCGCCGACCGGCGTCTCGACCGGCGTGAACTCACGCGCCACGTCGCGCACCACTTCGACATCCCAACGGGATACCGGGTCCAGCGCGGGCGCCCGGAGCGCCTCGCCGGTGCGCAAATCAAAGCAGGCATGATGCCACGGGCATCGGACCGTATCGCCCACGAGGAGCCCCTGTTCGAGCGGAGCGCCGGAGTGCGTGCAGATGGCGCCGATCGCGAACACCTCGTCGCCGCGCCGGGCAAGGAGCACCGGTTCGCCGCGCGCGTGCCCGAGCAGCATGGTTCCGTCCGGGATCGTGGAGAGTTCAACGCCCTGCGTGAGATCAGGCCCACTCAGCTTGGGCTTTTCTTCGCTCATAGGATTTCCCGATGCTGAGGGGAGCCGGAGGCGCCCCATTGGGTGAAGGCCGGCCCTTGACTGAGGAGGGTGCTCTCGACTGCGAATAACCCTCTTAGCCACGGCCGAGAACTGCCCTCGATGACCGTCACGGAGCCTCTTCCACTTATCACCACAGACCCGCTACTCCACAGAAAGTTCCGAAGAATTCAGCGAGCCCGACAAGCACATGTCGCTGTCTTCCAGATGATGCTGCCGGAAACTCGGGGAATCGGAACCTCAACTCCGCGTGAACAATAGGTGGGATAGCCTCGACGGGGCGCATGACCCCACTTCAAGGCAAAGGGTAAACAACGATCATCGAATTCTCGAATCAGGTCCCTGGCGCGACCTTGCTCAAGCGGTTTCCGTTGCCGAAGAACTTCGGTGTGGCCCGGAATCGCGCATCGGGCGAGGCAGGACGTGGCCAGCGCCACCCGGCACGGTTCGCGTCAAATCGTTCGAGATCTACCGCTACGATCCGGATTCCGGCGAGGCCTATCGCAGCAGGCCCGTGTTCACCGAAGCGACAGTCCCGCCCGGACTGCTCCGCTTACACCGCACCCCGCCCGGTACCTGGGGGCTAATCCGTGTGCTGGAGGGCCGGCTGCTCTACCGCGTGTTCGACCCTCCTTCCGAGCGCGTTCTCGATCCTAAAGGCGCCTCGGGCCGGGCGTGCCGCACGAGGTCGCTGCGCTCGGACCGGTGCAGTTCCAAGTCGAGTTCCATCGCATGACAGACAAAGCCTGCGAGCGCACGTAACTGGAAAGTGCCTGGTCTCTTACAGAGGTTGGAGCGCATCGAGAATCGTCGGCAGAAGCTCCAATACCGTGGGGTAGATGTGCATCGTGCGCTGAAGGACGGTGTACGGCGCCTTCGCAAGTGTCAGGTCGAGCACGCAGTGGATCACCTCGTCGCCGCCGGGCCCCAGGATGGACGCGCCCAGGATCCCCTCCGTGTCGCGGTCCACCAGCACCTTCCTGAAGCCCCGCGTCTCGCCCTTCTCGACGGCGCGCGGCACACGCGTCATGGGACGCTGGCCGACCAGCACACGCCGCCTCGATTGGTGTACCTCCACCTCGGTCATGCCGGCCCGGCCAAGCGGTGGGTCAATGTAGAGCGCGTGGGCCGGGACACGCGCATACCCGGCGCGGATCGTCGCCGAGCAGGTTCGTCGCGACGATCTCGAAATTGTTTTAGGAGGTATGCGTGAAGGCGCCGCGCCCAATGCAAGCGCCCGCTCGATGATGGCCACCGTCATGCCGGCACCGGCCAGGCCGCATCGACAGCGGCGGCCTGGCCGGTGCCGATGATGACCGCGTCATCGTTAGGCATGAAGTCTTCCGCCCCGATTAGCCGGTAACGACCCTGGCGCCGAGCTGCTTCAGGATCCCGAGCTCGTCGGAGCTACCCCAGCGCTCGACGATGCGCCCATTCTCGAACCGCGCGACCTGCACGCCGCGTGCGGTGATCGCTTTGCCCGTCGGGGCGATGCCGGCGAAATCCCCCTTGTGGGTGCCATGGATAGTATAGGCCATCGCGACATCTGTCTCGTTCTGAACCAAGCGATCGACGCTCACCCTGAGATCGGGGAACGCGGACCGCAGCATGGTGAAGAATGCCTTAAACCCTTGCGGGCCCAGCCCCTGATCGGGCGCCGGGTCGTGGTCGATCACGCCGGGCGCGAAAATCTGGTCGAACGCCGCGAAATCGCCGTGGCTGACGGCCTCGCCGAGCCTCGTGTTCGTGGCCAGGTTGTCTTGTTGGCTCATCAGCTTTGCTCCTGGGATCAAGGTCCGAAAA
>JANPPS010000039.1:0-12679 GCA_031428635.1 Rhodospirillales bacterium | reverse complement strand
GGGTCCTCATCGGTTCGGGTGAAGCGTCGCAACTCCACCGTAGCCTGCTGATCCGATGGCCACCTCAAACCTGTTCTGCGGGAAGGGCGAACCCCACCCGCAGAACTCATCCAATTTCCACCACGAGCGCGGACGCTACCGATCAAATAACTGGTTTTTGGGGTAACTGTCAGCACGGATTCAAGAACCTTCTGACGTGCGCCAGCTTCGTTTGGGGTACTGATTACCGGGCAGAAATATCGTTCACACCGGGCTAAGCTAGAGCTTTTGGACCGTCCTCCGATGGTGGCAACGAAGTCTCATCATGAGCACGCGCGTGCCACGAATGCTCCCCAGGGACCAAGCCCAGACAACCGCCGCCCGAATACTGAGCCGCCAACAAGCCTAACCCGGCCGTATTGCAGTAGATTATGCTCCGGCACGGATTGGTACCCGTCGTGCTGTAAATAGGGCGGCCCGGCTTGCGCCCGTGCGCCGCCCGCCCAATCGATGGCGCTTGTCCAGATGTCGTACCGGCCGCAATCCTGGCCTATACGGCCCCATGTCCCCCCTGCCGAAAGACCATACTGCGCCGTCCGTGTTCCAACCCGACCACCTACTGCGGGAAGCGCGACGTCAGCGCGGTCTGCCGGATCGCGACGTGCCCGCGCTCTGCGTCCTGGACCCTGACGGCGATCTGACCCAATTCCTGATCGGTCGCGGTGCCCGACGCAGCGAGGGTTGGGCCTGCTACCACACCGAATTGCACGAGTTCGTGCTGGCGGACGGCACCATGGCCGGGATCATCGGTTGCGCCGTCGGCGCCCCGTTCGCCGTGCTGGTCGCGGAGCAATTATTCGCGTCCGGGTGCCGGTGCCTGCTCAGTATCACCTCGTCCGGCCGCATCGCGGACCTGGGGACCCCGCCTTATGTCGTTTTGATCGACCGGGCACTGCGAGACGAAGGGACCAGCGTTCACTACCTGCCCGCAGACGCCGGTAGTTTCGTGAACGCGCCAGACCCGGCGCTGCTGGCCCAGGTCGCAGCCTGCCTCAATGCGGCATTCCCGCCCGGCAGCGGCGTGGCGGTATACCGGGGCGCCACCTGGACCACGGACGCCCCCTACCGCGAAACCGAAGCCGCCATCGCCGCCGCACGCGACCTCGGCGTACTGGCGGTCGAGATGGAGGCCGCGGCGCTCTATGCGTTCGGCACCCTGCGGGGCCTACCGGTAACGTGCGTTGCCCACGTAACGAACACGATGGGCCAACAGGGCGGCGATGACTTCGAAAAAGGTGAGGCCAACGGGTCGCTGACCGCGCTTCGCATTATCGAGGCGACCGCGGCCGCGTTTCGCGCCAACGGCCCTGGTCCGGTTTAACCAGGCGGTCCCGCTACCGCCGCCGAACGCGCGGGTTCTTGCCCGGCCACTCCACCACGTGGTGCTCCAGCGGCCCGGACTTCGTCTCACTCACCGCTCGGCCCTGCACCGACACGCCCGCCTCATGCACCGTCTCTGCCCGGCCGGAGACCAGCGGATGCCACCACGCCAGGCCCCGCCCCTCCGCCAGCCGGCGGTAGGCGCAACTGGGCGGCAACCAGTCGACCTCGTCCACGACCTCCACCGTCAGCGACATGCAATCGGGCACCGAATCCCGCCGGTTGGTGTAATCCCGGCAGCGGCACGACGTCGTATCCAGCAGCTGGCACGCGACGTTGGTAAAACTCAGCTCGTCCTGATCGTCCCGCAGCTTATGCAGGCAGCAGCGGCCACAGCCGTCGCACAGGCTCTCCCACTGCGCGTCGGTCATGCGGTGTAGTGGCGTAGTGTCCCAGAATGGTTCCATGGCCGTGATATGGGGCGACGTCACCGCACCAGCAGTCCGGTCGATAACCATGGCACACACGCCACCACCACCAGCCCGGCCGTCAGCGCCAGCAAGTAGCCCAAAATCGGCCGCATTCCCACGGCCGGGTTGACGGCCCCGATCGCACAGGCCGTGTAGTAACCGACCCCGAATGGCGGTGCGAACAGCCCGATACCCATCGCGAGCACGACCACGATCGCATAATGCACCTCATGGATATGCAGCGTCTTTGCGATCGGAAATAGCAACGGACCGAACAGGACAATGGCGGGAATACCCTCCAACAGACTGCCCAGCACGATGAACGCCACCACCGACAGCGCCATGAACATCGGCGCACCCCCAGGCAGGCCGGTCATGGCACTCGCCAACTGACGCGAAAAGCCGGATTGCGTTAGCGCCCACGCCATCGCCGTCGCCGTTCCGATAATCAGCAGGATCGCCCCCGATAGCGACGCCGTCGCCACCAGCGCGGTCCATAGCTGCCGCCCCGATACCGGCCGGTACAGCAGCGCGCCCACGATACCGGAGAACGCGATGCCGATCGTGGACACCTCGGTCGCCGTGGCGATACCCCCCACCACCGCCCAGCGGATCAGCACCGGCAGCGCCAGCACGGGTGCGGCCACCAGCAGCAGCCGGACGATCGTGCGGGCCGGCGGTCGCACCAGGCCGGATGGCGGTTCCGCCCGGGCGCGCAGCCACACCACGACGGCCATCGCCAACGCCAGCACCAGGCCCGGCAGCAGCCCCCCCGTGAACAAATCGGCGATCGACACGGACGTGACGGTACCGATCGTGATCAGCACCAGCGATGGCGGTATCGTTTCACTCATCGCGCCCGATGCTGCCAGGATTGCGACCAGTTCGCCGGGTGGGACGCCACGTTCGCGCATCTCTGGAAACAGCACCGGCGCCACCGCCGCCATATCCGCCGCCTTCGACCCGGCGATCCCGGACACAAGGTAGATCGCGGCGAGCAACACGTAAGACAGCCCGCCCCGCACGTGCCCGATCAGCGACGATAGAAAGCGGACCATGGCGCGGGCCATGCCGTTCATCTCGATCAGCGCGCCCAGGAACACGAATAGCGGCACAGCCAACAGCACTGCGTGGGACATACCCTCCGCCATGCGGCCCACCACAACCGTCAGCGGCACGCGCGTCGCCAGCGCCAGGAACGCCAGGGTCGCCACCCCGAACGCCACGCCGATCGGTACCCCCGCAAACACGCATGCCGTCACGCCCACGACGAAAAACAGCACAAGGTTCAGGTTGCCATACACTGCCAGCACCGGCCCCGCGCCCATCACCGCCACGGCCATGGCACCCACGCCAGCACCGACCGCCAGCGTGCCCGCCCACCCCACCAACCGTATCAGTTGAAACAGCGTCAACAGGAGCATCAGCCCCAACCCGGCCGGCACCGCGGCAAGGCGCCAAGCGTTGGAAACCTCCATCGCCGGGGTCACAACGTCCCAGTCATCCAGCATCAACGCCATAGCCGGTGGCAGCAGCAGAACCAGGAATAGCCCCATCACCGCATGGGTGCCGACGGACAGCGCAAGGGCCCGCCGCCCGGTCGCGGACGACACGAACGCCGTCATGCACATATGGGCGCCCCGCCGCAGGGCCACGGCCGCGCCCAGCATCGCCAGCCACAGGAACAGCATGCCCGCCAGCTCGTCCGTCCACACCAACGGACGGTGCATCACGTAGCGGGATGCCATGCCCGCAAACAGCAACCCGATCTCGATTACCACCAGCCCGGCGGCCAGCGCATCGGTAACGGTGCCGACCGCACGTTCCACTTTGTTCATGGGCGGACCGTCTAACACACGAACCCGCGATGCAAGCCATTGCCGAGCGGCCTGGGCGTGGCCATACAGCGCGCATGTTCAACGGTACGCTTACTACCCCGCGCGGCCGGGCCGCGGCCTGGGGCGACAGCCTACTGGTCGATCACGCCGTGTTTCGCAGCGTGTGGACCAACTTTGCGATCGTCGTGCCGGGTAAGCTGTACCGGTCGAACCACCCGACGCCGGGCCACCTGGCCGCCGCAACCCGGCGGCTGGGCTTGCGTACGCTAATCAACCTACGCGGCCCCCGGCGATGCGGCTCCGACGCTTTGTCGCGGGAGGCAGCGGTAGGGCTGCGCTTACAACACGTCGACATGGCGTTCGAAAGCCGCGGCGCCCCCCATCGCGACCGCATACTTCGCTTTGCCGCGCTGTACCCCACCCTCGCCTACCCGGCGCTCATGCACTGCAAATCGGGCGCCGACCGGGCAGGCCTAGCATCGGGGCTCGCGATCTTGTTCGAGGGCGGGACCGCTGACGATGCGCTACAACAGCTGTCATGGCGGTTCGGCCACTGGTCCAGTGCCCGCACCGGCATCCTCGACGCATTCTTCCTCCACTACGCGACCGTGGCGGAGGGCCGGATACCTTTCCTCGACTGGGTCGCCACCGAATACGACGAGGCCGCCCTGAAACGAAATTTCGTGGCGAGCGGCCTATCGACCTTCATCACCGACCGGGTGCTCCGCCGGGAGTAAGGTTCAGCAACGGCACCGCGCCCCCGGCCATCGTCGCCGGCAGCTTACCGTCCCAGCGCTGCGTGGTTTGATAATCCACGACCCGCGGGTTGGCTGCGACCGCCGCGCCTAGCAGATCGACCGCGTGGGCCTGGGCCGCGCCGACTAGGCCCGTGGCCTCCGCCTCACCTTGGGCGCGCAGCACGTTTGCTTGACGTTCGGCACCGGCGCGGATCACGGCGGCGCGGGCCTCACCCTCGGCCTTGGTCGTGGCGGCGGCGGCCTGGGCCAGTGCCTGTACCTTCGTCTGCTCGCCCTCATAGCGGATGCGGGCAACGGTGTTTTCCGCTTGCAGCGCGTCGTTTTTAGCGCGTACCGCCGCCTCGACCGACTGGGTGAACGCAGCGCTGTACTCGATGCGGGTCAGCTGCAGATCCACGATCTCGATCCCAAAGCTGGCTGTCACCGCATCCTGGATCGACTGCCGGATCTCGTTGGCGATACTCTCGCGTTCGGCCGAGATACTGATCGTGTTACGCCGGGCGAACACCCGCAACGCGCGGTCGGCCATTATCGGGCGCAGCGTCAAATCGATATCGACGTTGCCCGAACCGCCGACGCCGTACAGCAGCTTGAACACCGCATCCCGCGGAACCCGGTAGGTGATACCGACGCCGATGCGCACGTCCTGATTGTCGATTGTGTAAACACCCAGGTCGTTTACCAGGAACGTGGTCAGGCTGACCTGCAGATGGTCAACGCGGTCGATGGGCGTTTTGAAGTGTAGGCCGGGCCCGATCGGCTCCGCGCTGGTCACATTGCCCAACCGGCGCACGCCCGCCATCTCGGTCGGTTGCACAACGTAGTAGCAGCTATTGGCAAGCAATAGCGCCGCGATCGCCACGCCACCCAGTAGCACCCATCCGCGCGGCGCGCGGCGGATCGGAGTGAGTTGGGTCATAATTTCATTCATCGTAGCCTCAAGGGAAGAAAGTCAGTCGATGTATAAGGGGTACGCCACAACGGTCGGGTAATGCGGAGGGCGCATGACGGGCATACTAATCCGTAGCGGCGTGCAGATGGCCCGCCTTAGCCTCCGCTGCCATTACCGCAATGGGCTCAATCCAGGGTGTGCCGACACGTATCATCAATTCAGAGTTCGAGATCCAAATGGTAAGCGCGAACCGTTTGGATAGCTGCGCCGGCGAATTGTAGGCGTACCAGCGCGTGGCCGGGTCAATCCGGATGTCCATCTCGTTCATTATGGCGAACATCGCGTCCCACCGTTCGGCAGCAAGACGACCGCGTCGCAAGCCAGAGTAACGAGCGTTCGCAACCTCTAATCGCCGCCATCGAAGCGCCGCCTGGCACGGACCTCCACGACGACATTCATTCACTAGCTCTTTGACCGTGGTGTCCGGTCCGAAAGTAAAATCATTACGAAGCTCCACCATGCGCTGAGCCGCTCAAGTGCCGCGTTGACCATCAGCCTCTGCGTCGGGTCTGACACGCTTCGCAACCAGCTTGCCACGGCCAGTAATCATCTCCGTCTTACCCAGCCCGGTCAGTTTGTTCCTGGCTTCAAATTACTCGACTTCGCGCATGCCAGCGACCTCGATCTCGCTATCAAACCTCGCTTGGCTGCGCGTCACAGTGGAAGGTCGGCACGACCATCACGTCAGGTTCAGCCCGCCATCCAGCGTCACTACTTCACCCGTTATGTAATCGGACGCGACCAGCATCGCGACCACCGCCGCCACTTCCACCGGTTGCGCCCCTCGCCGCATCGGCGCGCGCTGTTCCCACACCCGCCGGGCGTCCGTCCAATCGGCCGTCAGTGGCGTGTCCACCAGCCCGGGCGCCACCGCGTTGACACGGATACCGGGCGCCAGCGTCAGCGCAAGCAGCCGGGTCACGTGGTTCAGCGCCGCCTTACTTGCCGCGTACGGGATCGACGCACCCTTGGGCCGCACCCCGGCGTGGGAGCTTACGTTCACCACGCACCCGCCCTGCAGTAACGGTGCCGCCGCGGCCACCAGACGGAACGGGGCCACGACGTTCATCTCATATAACGCATGCCAGACCTCGGGCGTGGCAGCATTCAGATCACCGTGCGGGATGACGCCACTGACGCCAGCATTGTTAACCAGGACATCCAGCCGCCCCCAGTGCGCGTGGGCAGCGGCGATGAGGGTCGCCCGCTTCGACTCGATCGAAAGATCGGCCTGCAGGTACGCGCCGTCCAGTTCTGCCGCCAGCGCCTGGCCCGGCCCAATCGACTGTCGGGAATGGACCACAACCGCATACCCGTCCGATGCCAAACGCCGGGCTATAGCGGCGCCGATCCCGCCCGACGACCCGGTGACGAGGGCAACAGGCCGGGTCAGGCCGCCCGCGTCAGCCGCTTCATGAACGCCGATACGTGGTGACGCCGCATCTCGTACTTCGCCTTATTATCCGTCGTCATCCAATTGAGCTGCACGACGAACCGGGGGCCTACGAACTGCCGGTGGCCATGCCACGTCGTAGGTCCGTTCGGGAATACGAGCAGCGTGCCGTTAACCGGTGGCACCTCCACGACGTAATCGTCGAGATTATCCGGGGTGCGCAGTAGGCGCAGACACCCATCCTGCCGCGCCCAATCGGCCGTCTCCGGATTGAGGTACAGCAGTACCGTCACGCGCTTGGCCACTGAGTCACAGTGGATGCGCCCATCCTTCTCCCGCGACTGCCCGCGCAGCGTTACCATTGTCGGCGCATTATCGAGTGTCAGGCCGAACTTCTGCTCGACCGCGTGCCGGAACCCGGGACCCTCCAACTCACCCATGAGAGACCGGGCCGCATCGCCTAGGCGGAGGCCGGTGGTCGGAAACGATCCGCCCTTGGCCAGGGTAGGTAGCCCGCCGACCACAGCATCGAGACCGGGCTGCGGTACGAAGCCGGGTACGACCACATGTGTAAACGGATCGGACGCGACAGGAGTGGCGGCAAAAGCGGTCAGGTCGATCAGGGTCATAGTACAACAATAGGCTCGCACTCGCGCCGCCTCAACCCTTGCCGTTAGCCGCGATACGTCGACCGCTTCGAAATTACGCCGGCCGTGCTGAGCCATTGCGGGCAATTCGCACCCGGGCGCTCGGTTACAGCCACCCGGGTGATCCCCGAACTGCAAGCGATTGGACGCGGCAGAGCCGTCTGGGGCGCGATCGCCCATGCGGGACCAGCGATGGCGGCGAGTACGAAGGTAACGACAAAAGAGCGCATCATGAGACGATACTTCCGGGACCCAATTATAACATGTAACTGGTGTCACAGTGCGATGGATGCATGCTCGCATTTCATTGATGTGACTTTTGTAAAATCGCTCCGGCTGGTCGCGGCGGTGCCAATCCGGTAAGGCCGGGCCATGCATGGCCCCCTCGCCGCTTATCGCGATAAACTAGACAGCGGCGAACTGCTGACCGACCCGGCACAGGCACTCGCTGCCGAACGGCTGCAGGCCCTGCACCTTCGCCTGCGCGGATATGATCCGGTCCCCGCGACGCCCGATCGACGGCGCTTCTGGCACCGCCGCCACAGCGACGATCTGCCGGACGACTACCCGAACGGCTTGTACCTGGTCGGCGACGTGGGCCGGGGTAAGACGATGATGATGGACCTGTTCTTTGCCGCAGCCGATGTGCCGCGCAAGCGCCGGGTCCATTTTCATGCGTTCATGCAGGACGTGTACCGCCGCATGCAGGCCCAGCGGCTATCGGCCCAGGGCGACCCCATACCGCTCGTTGCCGCCCAGATCGCGCAGGAATCGGCGCTGCTGTGTTTCGACGAGTTTCAGGTGACCAACGTCGCCGACGCCACCATCCTAGGCCGCCTGTTCGAGGCGCTGTTTGCCGCCGGCACCGTCGTCGTCGCCACCAGCAACACCCGCATGGACGACCTGTTCGCTGGTCAGCCCGGCCGCGACGCGTTCCTGCCATTCATTGCTATTCTAAAGCGCCATCTGGACATGATCGTCATGCACGGCAGCCGCGATTGGCGCCGGCAGCAATTGCGCGGCATGCCGACCTGGCACGTGCCGGCCAACGCGCAGGCGGACGCGGCGCTCGATGAGGCGTTCCGAACCCTAACCGCCGGGGCCGAGGCTCGGCCGGAGCGCCTGCGCATCCTGGGCCACACGCTGGCGGTCCCGCACGCTGCGTCCGGCGTTGCCCGATTCGATTTCGAGGCATTATGTGGCCAGCCGCTGGGTGCCGGCGATTATCTGGCGCTGGCGACGCACTATCAGGCGCTGGTGCTCGATGGGGTGCCCCGCCTGTCCCCCGACAATTACGACGTGGCCCGGCGTTTCATCGTCCTGGTGGACGCCCTGTATGATCATCGGGTCAAGCTTGTGGCGAGTGCGGACGCCACACCCGACACGCTGTATCAGCGCGGAGAGGGCGCGGTCGCGTTTGAACGAACAGCGTCCCGCCTACATGAGATGCAGAGCCGCGCGTATCTGGCACTACCCCACCTGACTTAGGCTAGCGAAGCACAATCTCCACGCGGCGGTTCTGCGGCTCCCGCACGCCTTCGGCCGTTTGCACCAGCGGCCGGCTCTCACCGAACGCCTGCGTGGTAATCGCCGCCCGCGGCACCCCGAGTCGCACGAGTTCGGCCGCCACGACCTGCGCCCGCCGGTTCGAAAGGCCCTGATTATACTGCGGCGTGCCCGATGTATCGGTGTGGCCCGCAACCTCGATCCGCGTCACCGCAACCCTAGTCGTAGCCTGCGCTGCCTCGTTCACGATCGCCCGCGCCCGTGTCGTCAGGTCTGCCCGGTCCCAGTCGAAGAACACGAGGTACGTCCGGTTTACCTGTGGAGCGACCACGGGTACGGGCGCTGCCTCTGCCGCGCCAGGCACCGGCGTATTGAACGCATACCGTAGCCCGAGCGTCAGACCGTGGTTGTAATCCTCTTTTGTCCGTCCCCCGCCCGTCGCCAGGCGCGTGCCGGTAAGGGCGAAGTATCGGTACTCCGCCGTCAACGACAGGCCAACCACCGGCGGGATCGGTATCGATAGTCCGGCAATGGCTTGATAGGCGAAGGCATTATCCTCGGTACGTAACGGCGAGAGGCTGTCAACGGCAAACGCCGAACCCGTGCTTAACCGCACGCCGGCTGGGTTACTCACCCGCTCCGTATGGTTGACGCGCTGATAGCCGACGCCGCCGCCGATGTACGGGAACAAATACGGGCTGCCGATGTCGAGATCGAACAACACGTTGCCCATGGCGCCGTACTTCTCTTCGCGTCCACTATCCGACCCGACGCGATACGAGCTTCCAATTTGGTTATTGCGGTAATTCCCCTCGACTTCGAGCCGTAGGCCGTTACCAAACCCGTAACCCACGCTGCCGAGCCCGACGATGCCGACACGGTAGCCTTGGGTGTTATTGGTTGGAACGGGATTACCGAGCGGAAACAGCTTCTGATCTTGCTTCTCACGTTGCAGGAAGTTAGCCCCGCCACTGCCACCGATATACAGCCCCGTCACCGGCTGCGCCCGACTTACCCCGGTCAGGGCGACAAACAACGTCGTGGCAAGCAGCACAGTACGGGTCATGCACAAACTCCTAAGGCTTCCCATGTTACCGCCGGGCACCCGAAAGAAAAAGGGCCGGCCCCGAACGAGGGCCGGCCCAAGATCACATCAGCCAGTCAAACCGGCCGAGGCGTCCTGCTTAGCGCAGAACGATCTCGACGCGGCGGTTCTGCGGCTCACGTACACCATTGGCGGTCTGCACCAGCGGACGGCTCTCGCCGTAGGCTTGCGTCGTGATCGCAGCCCGCGGCACGCCTAGGCGCACCAACTCTGCTGCGACGTTCGTCGCCCGGCGCTGCGATAGGCCCAGGTTGTACTGTGGCGTACCCGAACGGTCCGTGTTGCCAGACACTTCGATGCGCGTAACCGCAATCCGCGTGGTGGCCTGAGCCGCCTCGTTGATGATGGCACGTGCACGGGTCGTCAGGTCCGCGCGATCCCAGTCGAAGAACACCAGGTACGTCCGGGCTGCTTCCACCCGGGCGGGGGGCGGCGCCACAACCGGAACAACTTCCGGAGTCGCACCGAACGCATACCGCACGCCGAACATGATCGTGTGGTTGTAGTCGTCCGAGAACTTCACGCGCGCGCTGGTAGACACGCCGCCGACGGCCGGGCCGCTCGCAAAGTACTGGTAGTTATACGACCGGTTGGTCGCCAGGCCCATGAAGCGATAGTCGACCGTCAAAGCCAGACCGGGGATGGAACCGATCGGGAACGCCACACCGACGATACCCTGATAGGCGAACGAACCCTTACCCGAATTGGTCCGCAAAAGGCTATCGATCCCGTTCGGGAATCCCGCGGACGGGGCGGAGGTGCCGGCGAACCGATTGTTCTGGTGCTGCGCCCACATATAACCGCCGCCGACGCCGACGTACGGCGAGATCGAACCGGCACCCAAGCCGCTCAGCAGGCTCGCGTCGAAGTCGTACAGGACGTTAAACATCCCGCCGTACTTCAGCTCATCGCCACCAGCGCGCGCTGACCCGCCGCCGTTCACGCCCACTGCCTTGGTGAACTTGTTCTGGCGGTAGTCACCCTCAAGCTCAAGACGCAGGCCATTGCCCAGGCCATAACCGACCGAGGCCATACCCGCGAAGCCCGGGTTCATCTCGACGCGAGCATGCTGGTTGGACTTCGCACCAATCCCGAGCTGCGGGAATGCAACCGACTTGATGTACTGGTCCTGCATAATGTTAATGCCAGCACCGGCACCGATGTAGACACCGCTGACGGCCTCAGCCTTGGCTGCCACGGGTGCGGCCAGCACGGTTGCGGCCAGTAGCGCGCTGCGAAGCTTCATTTGGTTCTCTCCTCGTTAATATGTCTGCGCTGTTAACGCATCCGGGGGATCGACGGGACACGTCCCCCCGCCTCTCGGTAAACGGAACATAGCTAGCAAAGATTGCGGGCGCGAGGGTCATGTGTCTGTTTTCACAGCCCTGTTGCTGACGGGCCACAATCACCTGTCCGATTTGACACACAGAGCTGTGAGCGAACCGATCTAAACCAGTCTCGCCTCGAATGGCGGCAGCAAATCGGGCGCTTCGAACTCGATCACCCACAGATCCGGGTCCCGCCCGACCTGGCGCGCGACGTACGAATCGGTCGCGTCCTGATCGACCGGTGCCGCACCAGTTCCCCTGATCCACGCAACCTCGCCCTCGCCGGTCCGCACCTGCGACAGAACGCATAGCCCCTCCCGCCCGCGCAGCACGACCAACACGCCGCCTGCATCTGCGTCCCCGCTGCGCAGCACCGCCCCCGGGCGCCCATCCACGTCGCCCATGCGCAGCGCCATTTGCACCCACAGCTTCGCCTTGATCCGTGGTTCCATCTATAAATATCCTATCCGCAACCTGCGCGCCCGCGCAGCATATGCCACGACCGGAGCTCCGCCATGCGCGCCCGCCTTCTCGACCTCGCCACCGCCCTTGCCTTGTTGCCGCTCACGGCACACGCCGCCGACCGGGTCACGTTCGGCCTCGATTGGCTAGCGGAGGCCGAGTATGGCGGTTTCTACCAGGCCGTGGCCACCGGCATTTATGCCAAGCACGGCCTCGACGTCACGATCCGCCAGGGCGGGCCGCAGGTGAACCAGGCGCAATTCCTGCTCGCCGGCCGGATCGACTTCGCCATTACCAGCAATAGTTTCCTGGCGCTTAACCTCGCCCGCGAAAACCTACCGTTCACCGCCGTCGGCGCCGTGTTCCAGCGTGACCCGGCGATTCTGCTTGCCCATCCCGGCCAGGGCCACGACACGTTCGAAAGCCTGCGTGGCCAGCCCGTGATGATCAGCAACGACAGTCGCAATGGCTGGTGGACGTATCTGCGCGCACGCTTCGGCTACGACGACGCGCAGATCCGCCCTTACACCTTCAACTTTGCCCCGTTCCTGGCCGATAAACGCGCCGTGCAGCAGGGCTACCTCGGCTCCGAACCCTACGCCATCCGCCAACAGGCCGGGTTCGACCCGGTCGTGCTCCTGCTCGCCGACGCTGGGTTCCAGGGCTACGGCAGCCTGATCACCACCAGCAACCGCCTGATCACCGATAAGCCCGACCTCGTGCAGCGCTTCCTCGATGCAAGCTTCGAAGGCTGGGCCTCCTATCTCGATGGCGATCCCACCCCCGCCAACACGCTCATCAAGCGCGAGAACCCCGAAATGACCGACGGCCTGCTCGCCTTCGGCCGCGACATGCTAAACC
>JANPPS010000038.1:0-20654 GCA_031428635.1 Rhodospirillales bacterium | reverse complement strand
ACTGTCACCGACGGAATAACCGTCGCCCAGAAACTACGTAGAAACAGGAAAATTACCATCACGACCAGTGCCACGGATAGGCCAAGGGTGAACTGCACCTCCTGTAGCGACGCGCGGATCGTGACGGTCCGGTCGACGATTACGCTGACCACAACCGACGGGGGAATGGATGCTTGTAAGCATGGCAGCGCGGCCTTGATCCGCTCCACCGTGTCGATCACGTTGGCGCCGGGCTGCTTGAAGATCAGCAGCTGGATGCCGCGCCGCCCATTTTGCCAGCCTGCCAGCCGCGCGTTTTCCGGCCCTGGCACCGCGGCACCAATGTCGCTGATGCGAACGGGCGCGCCGTTACGATAGGCCAAAATAAGGTTGCCGTACTGCTCCGGCTGGGTCAGTTGATCGTTGGCATATATGGTGAATGCGCGCTGTGCCCCGTCGACAGTGCCCTTCGGCGCGTCCACGGTCGCAGTGATCATGAGCTGGCGCACGTCTTCTAGCGTCATACCCATCGACGCCAACCGGGCCGGGTCGACCTGCACCCGCACGGCGCGTTTCTGTTCGCCGCCGATCGACACCTGCGACACGCCGCTGATCTGGCTAATCTGCTGGCTCAGGATGTTGTCCGCATAGTCGTTCACCTCGATCAACGGCAGCGCGTCCGACTGCACCGCGATGATCAGGATGGGGCTATCGGCCGGGTTCACCTTACGGAAGGCAGGCGGGCTCGGCAGGTTTTTCGGCAGCTGACCGGCGGCGTTGTTGATTGCGGCCTGAATATCGAGCGCGGCGCCATCGATGTTACGATCCAAGTCGAACTGCACGACGATTTGGGTGGAGCCGCCGACGCTGGTCGACGTCATTTGCGCCACGCCCGCAATCTGGCTGAATTGGCGCTCGAGCGGCTGGGCGACGGTGGAGGCCATTGTCTCCGGACTGGCGCCAGGCAGGCTTGCGGTGATTTGCACGGTCGGGAATTCGACCCGTGGTAGTGGGGCGACCGGCAGCAGCGGATAGGCTGCGATGCCGACAAGCAGGATCGCAGCCATCAGCAGTGACGTCGCGACAGGACGGCGGATGAAAGGGCTGGAGACACTCATGCCGCAGGCCTCGCTGTCGCTATGGTTAGGGCGCCGTTAGATAGTCGGGATTGGCCGGTCAGCACCACTGCCTCAGTCCCGATCAGGCCGGACGAGACGACGGCCAGTTGCCCGTCGTCCTGGGCGACTTCGATCGGCAGTTGGGCTGCGGTTTGATCTGGCTTCACCACGTAGACGAACAATCCGGCTGGGCCGCGCTGTACCGCCTCCGACGGGATGGTCAGCGCGTCGCGGCGCGTGTCGATGCGGACGCGGACGTTCACGAACTGGCCGGGCCAGAGCCGGTCATCGTCATTGGCGAACTGCGCCTTTACCCGGATCGTCCCGGTGGCGGCGTCGATAACGTTATCAACCGTCATGACCTGCCCCTCGCTCAACCGGATCTTATCGTCAGAGCTGTTGGCGATCACGGCTGGTTTCTGCCGCCCGATCGCTGCCTGCAGTGCCGGCAACTGGTCTTGCGGCAGGGTGAAGATGAGCGCGATCGGGTGAACCTGCGTGAGCGTCACGAGCCCTGGGGCAGTCGGGTCAGCCGCGCGGATAAAATTGCCGGCGTCCACCGCCCGCAGCCCGACCCGGCCGTCGATCGGGGCCGTAATCCGCGTGAAGTTCAAGTTGATTGCCGCGGCCGAGATCGCCGCCTCACTACCCTGCACCGCCGCCTCCGCCTGTGCCTGCGTGGCGCGCTGCAGTTCCAGGCGCTGGCGGGACGCCGCCTGGGTTTGCGCAAGTTCGCTGTAACGCTGCAGGTCGCTGCGGGCGTTGGCCAGCGTCGCCTCATCCGACGCGCGTTTGGCGACGGCTTGCTCGAGCACGGCGCGGTAGGGACGGGGATCGAGCTCGGCCAGCACGTCGCCGGCCTTCACCGTCTGCCCCTCGGTGAACAGGACGCGGTCCAACGTGCCGTCGACGCGGGCGCGCACGACAACGGATTGAAACGCCTGAACGGTGCCGATCGTGCGCAGGGTGACGGGTACGTCCTGCCGCCGGGGCGCAATCGTGGTTACGGGCACGGCCGCCGGGGGGTCCTGCGCCAGTGCGGTCGCGGGTAGAACCAGTCCGGCAAGGAAAAGATGGCGTCCAAGGCGACGGATCATGCAACACCGGGCTTTAGGGCCCCCAATAGAACCCCATCCGCAACATAGTCTCACATCACGCGTCGCCAAACCATCAATTACCGCCGATCATCCTCGCCCTGCCGCAAGCCCTGGCGCAACCATCATGCCGGGCCCTGGCCCAAGGCGGGACGCAACCCGCACTGGCGCCCCCCGATACGCATCCAGCCCACGGCCGACGACGCCGGACCCGGCGAGCATGATTGTGGTCCCGGCTGGCCCGGTTGAGGGCAGCCGCATAATGCGCGCGCCCGGACTACTTAGCCCCAGCCCATGTCCGGCATAGGCGGTCAGCATGCTGGAACTGCGGTTCGGCTCCGCCAATGCCGTCAGCGTATCCGCCGGCGGGGCCAACCGCCACACGGCCAGCACCCTCCGCGCATACGGCTCACCAAGCTCCGGTGTCAGCGAATGGTACCCGGCCGTCGCCGCCGGCCATGACCCGGTCTGGGTCAGCAGGCGTTGCAGGAACGTGGCCGCGTATCGCGCATTGGCGCCGGGGTCGAACGCTTCCTCCAGCGACGCGAACGCGGTTCCGTGGTGCATAAGGTTCACCTGCATGCAGCCCACGTCGATGGAGCGCACGCCCTGGGCGCGAAGGGCCACCACGGCTGCAATCGCCTCCGTCTTACTGCTGTAAAACGAGCCCACGCCTTCCGCATTAATCGTCCAGGGATAGGCCGACATGGTGCCCGCCGGGTCGCGGCGGCCGCTTTCGACGACACCGATCGCGCCCATCAATCCAGCCGGGACGCCCGCCGCACGCTCCGCCACTGCGATGGCGGTTTTGCAGAGATCATGCGGCGAGGCTGGCGGCAGGCCCCAGCCCAGGGCCGCGCCAGAATAGGTGCCTGGAAAGGCGATCAGGATAATGAACCAGCGCATCCGCATCCGGTACGTCTACCGGCGAAAGCTTAATCGGTGATGAGCGCCGGCAGCGCCTGACATAGGCTGGCGATCACCTGCGTCAGATCGGACTGGACCCGACCAAACCCGGGGCCACGGGTGTACTGGGCCTCGTTCATATAAAGCTCCCGTGACAACTCGATCTGCAGCGCATGCACGCGTTCCCGTGGGCGGCCGTAATGGCGAGTGACGTAGCCGCCAGCGTAAGGATCGTTGCGCCGGACCCGGTAGCCCACGGCCTTAAACGCGCTTTCCACGTGCTGCACGATGGCCGGGGCGCAACTGGTGCCGAATGCGTCGCCCAGCACGATGTGGGGCGCCGGGTTGGCGCCGTCGGGCTTGGCGGCCGCCGGCCCCATGGATGGCATTGAGTGGCAGTCGATCAGCACGCACCCCCCGAAGCGGTCGCGTGTCTCGGTGATCAGGTCCACTAACGCGGCGTGGTAGGGCATCCAACAGCCTTGGATCCGGTCCTCGGCGTCGGCAAAGCTGAGCTTGCTGCGGTAGATCGGCTCACCGGACGCCACAATCCGGGCGACGGTGCCGAGGCCCGCGCTAACCCGGGCACTGGTCGTGTTGACCCAGGCCGGCAACGGACCGTCGAACATGGCGGGATCGAGCTCCCACGCCTCGCGATTAGGGTCGCAGAACGCGCGGGGGAACGTCGCCGTCAGCATCGGCGCGCCGAGATCGAGTGCCCCCTGAAACAGCTCGTCGACGAAGCTGTCCTCACTGCGCCGTAGCGCCTGCGGGCTTAGTCGGGCGGCGGCGAGAAAGTCGGCACGGTAATCATGGCCCGAATGGGCGGATGCGAACACAAGCGGCACCGCCTGCGTGGCTGGGCGGTGGACCACGTGACGTAGATCCCGATTTTGCGGGTGGGAGGGCTGCGGGTGATCCATTCCCTATAAAACAGTGGTCGAGGCCGGTTGTCACCCTGTCCGCGTTGGCCTATTGGAAGTTTCGGATGGGCGCGTAGCTCAGCGGTAGAGCATCGCCTTGACATGGCGGTGGTCACAGGTTCGATCCCTGTCGTGCCCACCATCCGGCTTCTGAAAGCGGCGGAAGCACAATCCGCGGCAGCCTGCTGCATATATCGCGGCAGCGCCCGGTTGACCGAACGCCGTACCCGGCGTCAAACGCCCTGATGCACGCCACTATCTTAACCGAACCCCTTGCCGGCCTACAGGCGCAGGCGCTTGGCCTGGCCGAAGCCGCCGCTTTCGAGCCCACCGTGGTGCCGATCGCGATCCGCGCCCCCTGGCAGCACCTGTCTGCCCGGTTCTGGCCCGCGCCCCTCCGTGCCGCGCCGTTACCGCCGATACCGGACGGCGTGCTGCTCAGCGCCGGCGGTACCGCGGCCGTCCTGGCCCGGGCATCGCGCCGCCCCGGCTTACGCACTGTCCAAATCCAGCACCCCCGTATCGACCCGGCCGTATTCGATGCCGTAATCGTCAACCGTCATGACGGTCTGACCGGCCCAAACGTTATCGTGACCCGCACCGCGCTACATCGTGCGACGGCGCTGCGGCTCTGGCTGGCCGGTGAGCAATGGGCCGCGCGGCTGGCGCACCTGCCGCGCCCCCTTGTCAGCGTGCTGATCGGTGGCAGCAACGGCCGTTTTACCCTGGGTGTAAATGAGGCGCGGGCGTTGGGTGCGCAGTTGGCCGGCCTCGGTACGGGCATCGCCCTCACGCCGTCCCGTCGAACCGACCCGGCTGCTATCGCCGCCCTGCGTGACGCGCTTCCGCTGGCCTGGATCTGGGATGGCGCCGGCGATAATCCCTATTTCGGCCTTCTCGCCCTCGCCGACGCGATCGTGGTGACCGAGGATAGTGTGTCCATGATCTCCGAAGCGTGCGCCACCCACGCCCCCGTATACGTCGCGCGCCTGCCGGGCCGCAGCCGCCGCATCCGCCAGTTCACGCAATATCTGATCGAGGACGGCCGCGTACGCGACTTCGCCGGCCGCTACGACCCATGGCCCGTCAAGCCTCTTGACGACACGCAGGCCGCGGCGGACGAGATGCGGCATCGCTTGGGACTATAACGTATGCTGAATATCCAGACCTTCGACGCACGCGCGGGCGGCAACGTGCTGTATAAGGCGTTGGCCCATCCGGTGGTGGCCGAGCGGCTGGCGGCGCTGGCCGCGTCGATCGAGGGGCCTCTCGCGGTTTATGACCCGGACGGCACCGCCGACGCGCTTTGGGCGCTGCACCCGACCATGTCCGCAGCGACCGAGGCGTATGTGCATGACGTGGCGCAACTCGGTCAGCGGCGCGCCGGCCAGCCCGCCCAGCCGATCACGGCGCTGCGGCACAGCGCGGCCCGAACGGTGCTGATCGCCGCGTTCGACGCCGGCCGTATTCAGGCCCGGATCGGGCATCTGGTTCCGGGCCACATGACCGTTGTGACACTGGACGCGGCGCGGCTACCGGCGGCGATGCTGACGGTACCCGGCCGCTACCTCGATCGGACCAACTTCGCCACTAACTACGCCTTTTTTCGTGACACGGGCCGCCTGCATACGCGCCTGGTCACCGCCAATTACTGGGCGGGCTACGGGGCCGGCGCGGTCCGTTTGTGGCTGCGATTGTATGACGGGGCAGGGGCCGTGCTCGCCGAATGGGAGCAGCCAGCAGGACCGGCCGGCATAACCATCGACAGCCAGGATGTCCGCGCCCGCTTTGCCCTGCCGCCGTTCGAGGGCCAGTTATTCATCCACGCGATCGGTGTCGCCGGGCACGACGTGGTGAAATATGCGCTGGATACGTACGGGTCGGGCAACGAGCCTAGCCTGTCCGTCACCCATGACGCCAATGCCTGGCCCAGCGACCGTTACGCCGGCATGCCCGCGCCGCGCGCGGATGAGCGGGTTGTGCTGTGGCTACAAAACTCCCATGCCGCGCCGATTCCGGCCGGGGCGTTGACGATCGACCGCATGGGTGCGGAGGCACCAGTCGCCTACGCCCATGCCGTGGCCCCCTACGCGACGGTGGTCATCGACACGGAAACGCTGCTGCCCGGCCTACGCTGGCCCGCACAGATCGAAGTCCGGGCCGGCCGCCATGTCGTGCGCCCCCGTTACGAAGTGACGCGTGAGGGCCGTACCCGCATCGCCCACCTGAATGTCGAGCGTGCCGATTTACGCCCCGACCCGGGTATCCCCGACCTGCCGGACGTGCTCGGCCGCGGCTACCTGCTGCCGTTTCCGATCCTGCCCGCCGATCGGTTCCGCAGCCTGGTCCTGCCGACGCCCATGGCGGAGCATCAAAAATCTCTGCCCGTGCGCATCGATACCTTTCACGCCGATGGTACGCCGGGCGGCAGCCGATTCTTGGGTAATCTGCCGCGCAACCACGCCGTTGCCGTCGACCTGGCCGAGTTCGGCGTCACTGAGGGTCATGCCGAGCTGGTCTATGATTTCCGCGATGGCGGTTCCGCCGATGGCTGGCTGCATTGCCTCGTGCGGTACGAGCATCACGCAACACACCACGCGGCGGAGAGCAGCTTCGGCGCCCATATCTACAACACGCTAATGACCTATCGAGACGAGCCGCAATCCTACGCTGGCCCGCCGCCCGGCCTGACGACCCGGCTGTTCCTCCGCCTCGGTGACCCGGCGCGGCGCAGTTTTTCGGCATTGGTCTACCCGGCGTCGTCCGCATGGCATCCGCACTCCAGCACTACGCTGCTGCTGCATGACGGCACGGGCGCGGTTATCGCCGAGCGCCCCCTCGCGATCGCTTGTTCCGGCTCTGCCATGGTTTTTCCGCATGAGCATTTCGGCGACGCGCTGCTGCGGGACGCGGGCCCGGACGGGTACGTGCTGATCCGTGACGTCACATGCCGACTATTCGGCTACCATGGCCTGATGACCGATGCGGGCGCATTCTCGCTCGATCACATGTTTGGATTCTGACGATGCCGCAACCGACCGCCATCACCGCCCTTGATCCAGCCGACGAGAGCACGCTGCCGGATGAGCTGGTCCCGTACTTTCAGAAGTGCCGCGACAAGCTGGGCTTCGTGCCCAACGTGCTGCAGGCCTGGCTGCTCCGTCCGGAGAAGTTGCGTAATTTTATCCGGCTATACGATGAGCTGATGCTAGGCCCGTCGGGTCTGACGAAGCTCGAGCGGGAGATGATTGCCGTCGTCGTGTCGAGTTGGAACCGCTGCTACTACTGCCTGGTCGCGCATGGGGCCGTCGTGCGTAAATTGTCGGACGATCCGCAGCTGGGTGAGATGCTGGCGTTCAATCACCGGGTGGCCGACCTTCCGGCCCGGCAGCGCGCGATGCTGGAGTTCGCGTGGAAGCTGACCGCCACGCCGCATGAAATGACCCAGGCCGACCGCGACGCGCTGGGTCAGCAGGGTTTTTCGGATGCGGATTTATTCGACGTGGCGGAGGTGACAGGGTTCTTCAACTACACGAACCGGGTGGCGCATGCCGTCGAAATGATGCCGAATACGGAGTATCATGGGTTGGCGAGGCCATCTTAGACTTCAGTTCAAACTAGTCTTCTAACAAACTGATTTTGGTACAAAAGAGTGCCCTAACGCGATCGATTGCGACGTCGGAAACCATTGCCAGCCGACTATTTTAGTGGATTTTGGCAAAGAGCCGGTCGACTGCCTGGCGATGGCAGCAAAGCCGACCTCGATGCAGACCGCGCCTGGCCATCCAGAATGAATATTTCAGGGCAAGACCGGCGTGAAAAAGCAACTCCGCTCACCCGTGTGGCATGCCGGTCCAGTCTGCTCCACACGCAGCAGCACCGCGTCTCCGTCGCAATCCAGACGCATCTCCACTAGTCGCTGTATGTTTCCGGACGTCTCGCCCTTGCGCCATAACGCCTGACGGCTACGGCTCCAATAACAAACCCGGCCGGTCGCCAGCGTCTCCGCCACCGACTCCGCGTTCATCCAGGCCAGCATCAGCACCTCGCCCGTGTCGTGCTGCTGCGCGATGGCCGGCACTAGGCCTTGGGCGTTGTAAGCAATCTCAGCCATGTAGGTGCTGAAATCCTTGCTCCAAATCGGCGGTCAGGTCGGCCACGTCTTCCAGCCCGATATGGAACCGCACGACCGGACCGGCAAACCCGCCAGTCTCCGCCGTACGTGTCACGAACCCCGTCGTCGGCAGCGCCAGGCTCTCATACCCGCCCCAGCTCGCGCCGATGCCAAACAGCGCCAGCGAGTCGACCATCGCGTGGGTCGCTTCGACGGAGATCGACGGCTGAAACTCGACCCCGAACAGGCTGCACGCTCCGGTAAAATCGCGCTTCCACAGCGTATGACCCGGTGCGCCCGGCAATGCGGGATGCAGCACGCGCGCGACCTCTGGCCGGGCGGCGAACCACTCGGCGACCGCGATGCCCGACGCCATTTGCTGCCGTAGCCGCACCGCCATCGTCCGCACGCCGCGTAGTGCCAGCCAGCAATCGTCGGGGCTTGCGTACTGACCCAGCGCCAGGGCGCCTAGGCGCACCCGCTCCCAATGCAGGGGATCGTTGGTTGTAATGCTACCAAGCAGTACGTCGCTATGCCCGGCCACGTACTTCGTCAGCGCCTGGATGCTCACGTCGACACCGTGCTGAAACGGCTGGAAGAAATGGATGCCCCACGTGTTGTCCAGCATTGTCGTCACCCCGTGCGCGCGGGCGACGGCGGTCAGGGCCGGCACGTCCTGCACCTCGAACGTGTGGCTGCCGGGGCTTTCGAGGTACAGGACGCGCGTCGTGGGGCGCAGCAGCGCCTGCAGCCCGGCGCCGTCGATGGTGGCCGGATAGTACTCGGTAGTGATCCCCATACGGGTCAGCATTCCGTCGGCGAATGTGCGGGTCGGGCCGTACACGTTATCCGGCAGCAGCAGGTGGTCGCCGGCCCCCAGATAGGCCAGCAACGGCGTGGTAACGGCAGCCAGGCCGGAGCTTACGATCTGACACCGGGTCCCGCCCTCGATCTCCGCCACCACGTCTTCCAGCGCATAGTGGGTCGGGCCGCCCATCACGCCGTAGATCGGGAACTGCTCCAACCGCTTGGCCCCCGCCGCGCGCCGGTCGGCGACGGTCGGGTACAGTACAGTCGATCCACGCTGGACCGGCGGGTTCACAAAGCCATGTACCTTCGTCCCCGCCCGCCCGGCGTGGGACAGGCGGGTCGATAGCGAATGGCGCGGGTGAATCGGGGTATGGTCGGGCATCAGCTAATCTCCTTGCGCGTGCCGGGCGTGAGCGCCCATTCGGTCCAGGATCCATCATACACCGCACCGGGCGGCAGACCGGCCACGGTGCGGGCGAACGTCAGCACGGTTGCGGTGATACCGCTGCCGCAGGTCGTGACGACAGGCCGCGTCCCGTCATCGCCCGCAGCCTCGAATATCTGGCGTAGGTTGGCCGGTGGTAGCATGCGGCCACCCGCGGCCACGGTGCTGCTGGGAATATTGCGGGCGCCGGGCATGTGACCGCCCGGCAGGCCCGGCCGCGGCTCCGGCTCGGCACCGCTAAATCGCCCCCTGCTGCGGGCATCGAGTATCAGCGCCGGCGCGCCGTCCAGCATGTCACCCAGTCCGCGCAGCCGATCTGCGCGCAGCCGGGCCGTAAACGTGCCGGGGGCTGGCACCGGCGCATCGCCCGACTCCGTCGGCTGCCCGGCCGCGACCCAACCCGGCAGCCCGCCATCCAGCACCGCCACCCGGTCATGTCCAAACAGGCCCATCAGCCACCACCCGCGGGGCGACGTGGCCACACCCTTTTGGTCGTAAAATACCAAACGGCTATCATCGGACACGCCCATCATCCGCAGCAGCGTCTGAAACCGCCCCGCCGACGGAACCATGTGCGGCAGCGACGTATCTGGGTCGGCCACCACGCTTATGTCGAAGAACTGTGTCCCCGGGATATGCGCCGCCCGAAATTCAGCCTTCGCGTCTCGCCCTTCGGACGCCAGGTAAAACGTGGCGTCGAACACCATCAGGCCCGGCGTACCGATCTGCCCGGCCAGCCATTCGAGCGTAACCAGGGGATCCATCACGCTCACGCCCACTCCCGCCGCAGCCAATCGCGCCGGGCCGCCAGCCAAAGCAGCGCGATCGTGGTGACGGAATTTGGGTACGCACCCGCCACGGCCTGCTCGATCGCCTCGTTCGCATCCATTAACCGCAACCGAATATCCTCCTGCTCCGACGCGAGGCCGGTTGACGTGACGGGCCCGTCCACGAGGTCGGCGTGGCCCATGAACAACGTGCATTGTTCATCTGAGCCGCCGGGGGTCAACAAAAACTGACCGACTTCGTGCATTGCGCCGAGAGTGAGGCCGGTTTCCTCCCCGGCCTCGCGTCGGGCGGTGGCGGCCGGGTCCTCATCGGCATCGCACAGGCCCGCGGGGATTTCGACCATTACGGGCGCCATGCCGGCAGCCAGCGCGGGTAGGCGGAATTGCTCCATCAACGCCACGCGGTCTCGCGCCGGGTCGTAGGGCAGCACGGCCGCCGCGCGACCGCGCCGAAACAGCTCCCATGTGCGCAGAGCGGACATGGTGCCGTCGAACCGGCGATGGCGAAACTGAACCACATCAACCTGGAACCGGCCCGACCACACGGTCTGTTCCGATACGATTTTCACATCCGGGTGCTGCGGCAGTGTCATGCCATTCGCTCTAGCCTACTCCGCGGCGACCGTCAGCATGTCACGCAGGGCGGCGGCGGCGGCGGGGCCCTTGGTCGCGTCCCGCCACATGGCCTCAGCCACACGCTGATGGGCACCGACGGCCTCATCGGCGCCCGTAATCATCGCGACGCCGGTCTGCTGGTTGGGGATGCTATCCGGCCGAAACGGGCTCGCGGCTAGCGTGGCCCGGTCGCGGTTGCGGAGGATTTTAAACCCGCTTTGTATCTCGGCCGCGGGCAGCAGGCCGAACTGAAGCCCCATCGGCTCTTTTTCCATCAGGTCGGCGACCATCGCCATCTCCGCCGCAGCGGCCCGGCGGCAGCGGGCGCGCATCCCGTCCGATAGGGGCGCCCCAGCCAGCAGACCCTGCGCCAGAAACGCCCGCACGCTGGCACCCGATAGAATTGAAATAATGTTGAACCGCCGCTGCAGATAACTGCGCTTGCGGGCCGCCAGCAGTCCCGTGACCTGATCGGCCGTCGTTTTGAGCGTGGTCCGGTCGGTGCTGCCGTTATACGCCCCGCCACTATCAGCGAGCTCGGCCAACGCATCGCCGAGGACGATATCGAACTGATCCGACGTCGTCAGGTAACAATAGCCGACGCAGGCCTGCAGCACCTGGTCCGCCGTCTCCTCGATCTGACGGACGCGTTCGAAATACCCGACCGAGCGGCTGTAATACTCGACGCCGATCCCAAGCAACGACAGCGGCGAGACCTTCAGCAACTCGCCCAACCGCTTCACGGTATCGAGCTTTATGACCTCGCCTTTCTCGTACCGGTAGAGCGCGGCACGCGAAACGCCGAGCCGCGCCGCAATCTCTTCTGCCCGAAGACCTGATTCGAGGCGGTAGGCCCGAAGTTGCTGGCCAATCTCTGCGAATCGCATGCTACTCTCCTACCGGCATCACCGGCCAGACATGGGTGACACTGTACAAAACTCTAGACTAGTCGCCAAACTGTGAATTCCGTGTCAAATTTGGTTATGTTTAACCGGATCTGATACCCGGGGAGGTGGCAATTTATTTACACCCCTAGCTTTTCCACAGAAGCGTTTGCTCCCCGAGCGGATTGACAAATGCTCTGCCTTCAGTGCGCGACGCCGCCAGCTCCCGCTTCAGTCGCTGATACCAGCGGATCTGCGTATCGGGGTCGCCGACATAGAGGGACGCGGGGGGAGAGGGATTTTCCATCATTCGGTTGGCCACGTCCCGGTCCTGCCGCAGGAAGTCGCGTGCCATCCACCACGCGGCCGGGCGTAGCGCACCAAGCCACGGCACGGTCCAATACACGCAGTAATGGACGTCCGTTTCGGTGGCACTCACGGGTGTAGCCGCCGCCAGCACGCCGGCGCTGTACCGGTCGCCCTGGATGTGCTCGGTGCGAATACCGGGCAGTTGGATCGCGATGTCGATGTGAACGTTGCGCCCTAACATCCGGTACGGATTGGCCCCGTGCTTCAGGTGGTGGCGCGCCATGCGGAAGCCGAGGCCGTCGGGAGTGAACGTCTTGGCCTTTTCCCGCAGCTTGTCAGCGGGCTTGCTCTTCCACCAGCGGGACGTGTGGACGAACGCCGGGTGACCCGGGTCGATAAACCCCGCGACGGCCAGGTCCGTGTTGCAGTGAAACCGCTCAGTTACGCTTACCCGGGGTGCCACGCCGTCGAACGTTGGAACGACCGGCACCTCACCGGGCGGCCCGGCGCCGATCCAGACCCAAATGTTACCCTGCACTTCCCGCGCAGCATAACGATGCAGACGGAACCGGCTGGGATCCATCGCCTGTGCAGGGGCCAAGGAGGGGATTTCGGTGCACTGACCCTGATCGGTTTCGAACGCCCAACCGTGATAGCCGCAGCGGAGCCGGACGCCGTCGAAGCTGCCGTGGCGCATCGGCATGCCGCGATGGGGACAGGCGTCACCGAACGCAAACACTTGACCGTCGGTGCGGCGGCCGACCAGCACCTGCTCGCCCAGCAGCGTTACCGGGCGCGTCTGGCCAGGCGCAACCGCTTGGCCGGCGGTGGCCAGGTACCAAAAGTCGCGCAGCAGTTCCGTCATGGAAGCGCGCCCCAGACCTGGGCGGCGATGGCGGCGAATGCCTGCGCGGCCGGGCTGTCGGGCGCGCTGGCGGTGATCGGCGTACCCGCGTCGCCGGCCATGCGCACGTCCAGCAACAGGGGAATTTCACCCAGGAACGGCACTCCCAACGCCTCCGCCTCACGCCGCGCACCACCATGGCCGAATAGCTCGGTACGGGTGCCGCACGCCGGGCAGCAGAACACGCTCATGTTTTCGATGATGCCCAGCACAGGCACGCGCGTCTTTTCGAACATGCGAACGCCGCGCCGGGCGTCGATTAGTGCGATGTCCTGCGGCGTGCTGACGATCACGGCGCCCGTCAGACTGACCCGTTGCGCCATCGTCAGCTGCGCGTCGCCCGTGCCCGGCGGCATATCGACCACCAGGATGTCGAGCGGACCCCAGGCGACCTGGCCCATCATTTGCTCCAGCGCGCTCATCACCATCGGGCCGCGCCAGATCATGGCGGTGTCGGGTTCGACTAAAAAGCCGATCGACATCGCTTTTAGGCCCCAAACCTCGAGTGGTATCATTTGCTTATTGACCAATTCCGGCTTGGCCGAGACGCCCAGCATGCGCGGCAGGCTTGGGCCGTGCACGTCGGCATCCAGCAATCCGACGGCCAGGCCCTGGCGGGCGAGGGCTACGGCCAAATTAACGGCCACGGTCGATTTGCCGACACCGCCCTTGCCCGACGATACGGCCACGACGTGACGGGCATTCTGCATCAGCAGCGGGCGACCACTCTGCGGCCCGGTGCGGGGTTCCGGCCGGTGTGCGGTCAGCACGGCGGTCGCGGCGCGGATGCCGGGCTGACGCGCCATGATCGCCTCCGCCTTTTGCCGCATCGCGTCCATGGCTGGGGCGTGGGCACGGTCGGTCCGCAGCGCGAGCCGGGCATGTCCGTCGGTCACGTCCAGGCTGTCGATCAAGCCGGCGGCGACGATGTCTTGGCCGGTCGCCGGATCCTGCAATTCTCGCAACGCAGCCCGAAGTCCATCCAGCATTGTCGCTTTCCTTGTAAACTTTGCCCGAGTGGTCAATATGCCGGTGGGCCGCGCCGGATATGGCGTGCCGACCCGAATGCTGCAAACCCGCCAACCGACGAGCGGTTAGGCCGGCACCGATCCAGGAGAGTGTAGAGCGATGTCTTGGAACAACGGCGGCGGCCCTTGGGGCAACCCTGGCGGCAACCCACCGCCGCGCGGTCCAAATCGGGGACCCTGGGGTGGCGGTGGCGGTAACGGACCCGGTGGATTGCCGGACCTGGATGAGATGATCGCCCGGCTGCAGAACTCGGCCCGGCGCTTCGTACCAGGGGGCGGTCCCAGCCGGCAGTCGAACGGACGGTTGATTGCACTCGTTTTTCTGGTCGGCGTTGTTGTTTGGCTTATCAGCGGCTTTTACCGCGTGCAGCCGGACCAACAGGGCGTGGTCATGCGCTTCGGTGCCTATCAGCGGACAACGTTGCCCGGTCTAAACTATCATTTGCCGTGGCCGATCGAAACCGCGCTGACGCCCGCTGTCACGCGCGTCATTCGCACTGAGGTCGGCATCAGCAGTGGTACCGAGACTGATAGCGTGTTCCGCGCCAGCCGCACCACCCGCGACGGGCCCTCTCGCGAAGTGCCGGAGGAGGCGCTGATGTTGACTGGGGATGAGAATATCATCGACATCCAGTTCAGCGTGTTTTGGCGTATTCGCGACGCAGGTGCCTTCCTGTTCAACGCCCGTAATCCGGAGCAGACGGTGAAGTCGGTGTCCGAGAGCCTGATGCGCGAAGTAATCGGCCGCACACCAATCCAGCCGGCATTGACAGAGGCGCGCGCCCGGATCGAGCAATCGGTCATGACCGGCGCCCAGGCCGTGTTGGACCGCTACGGCGTCGGCGTCGAAGTGACGCAAGTGCAGCTGCAGAAGGTCGACCCGCCCGAGGCCGTGATCGAGAGCTTTCGCGACGTGCAGCGCGCTAACACCGATGCCGAACGCGCTCGCAACGAGGCTGAGAGCTACCGAAACGACATCATCCCTCGCGCTCGTGGTGAAGCAGCCCGCGTGACGGCAGAGGCCGATGGCGCCCGTCAGGCCAGCATCGCCTCCGCAACTGGTCAGGCTCAACGGTTCTTGAGTGTGTACGAGGCTTACTCCCAGTCAAAGGACGTGACCGCGCGCCGCATGTACATCGAGACGATGCAGGACATCCTGACCAAGACGCCGTCGATTATCGTCGATGACAAGTTGCAGGGCATCGTGCCCTATTTGCCGCTCGACCCGAACCGCGTGACCCCGAAATGAGCCGCATGACCGCGATCCCGCTCGGGATAGTGCTTCTTCTTTTATTTGTGCTGAGTGCGAGCCTATTCACGGTAGCCCAGACGGAACAAGTGCTGATCACCCAGTTTGGTCAGCCAGTTCGGGTCATCATGCAGCCGGGGCTGAATGCACGGATCCCTTTCGTGCAAGCCGTGATCGAATTCGATCGCCGCCTGCTGGATTACCAGTCGCCTGGTGAGGAGGTGATTCTGTCGGACCAGCGCCGCTTGATCGTTGATAGCTTCACCCGCTTCCGCATTACTGACCCGCTGCAATACTTTCAGGCCGTCGGTCCGGGGGAGGACGCGGTACGTGCGCGGCTAAACTCGGTCGTGACGTCCAGCCTACGTCGCGTACTGGGCAACGAGTCGCTGCTCAATGTTCTGTCGGCCGAGCGGTCGCGCATCATGAGTCTGATCCGTGACCAGGTCGCAGGTGAGATGAAAGCGTTCGGCGTGACGATCGAAGATGTTCGTTTGCGCCGTGCCGACCTTCCGCCGGAAAACACGCAGGCCATTCTTAATCGTATGAAATCGGAGCGTGAACGAATCGCCAAGCAGCAACGCGCCGAAGGTGCCGAGGCATCTGCACGTATCCGCGCCGATGCCGATCGCGATAAGACCGTTCTGATTGCCGAGGCTAACGCCCAGTCCGACAAACTACGGGGTGAGGGCGAGCAAGCGTCAACTAAGATCTTCGCCGACGCCTATCAACGCGACCCGGTGTTCTACAACTTCTACAGGACGCTACAGGCCTATCGCGAGGTCTTTGCCAACGGTCAGTCGCGAATGGTGCTGACGCCCGATAACGACTTCCTACGCTTGCTGCGGGAACCGCCGAAGTAATCCCGCGCTTCCTCTGCGTGGGGTGCGGCGCGCCTCCGCGTATGTCTGCTACTTATAGGAGCTTACGACCGATGCTTGTCCGCACCCTTCGAGCCGCCGCCCTAGCGAGCGTGTTTCTGGCTCCTGCCGCGATGATGCCGATGGTGGCGACCCCGGCCTACGCCCGCGGCGCTCCGGATAGCTTTGCCGATCTGGCAGAAAAGCTCCTGCCAGCTGTGGTCAATATTTCGTCGACCCAGGCGGCACAGGTGCGGGCCGAACGCGGTGGGCCAGAGGTTCCAAGTTTTCCGCCCGGTTCACCGTTTGAGCAGTTCTTTAAGGACTTTATGGAGCGAAACCACCCGGGTCAGGGTGGACCCGGGGGCGGCCAGGGTGAGAACAGTCCGCAGCGCCGTGGCCCGCCGGGTGAGGGCGGCGGTCGTGCTATGAGCCTCGGCTCTGGCTTCGTGATCGACCCGGCCGGCTATATCGTCACCAATAACCACGTAATCGATGGCGCGGATGAGATCAGCGTGACGTTGCAGGACAACACAACGCTGAAGGCCAGACTGGTCGGCAAGGATGAGCGCGTCGATCTGGCGCTGTTGAAGGTCGAGTCCGACAAGCCGATGCCGTTCGTGCCGTTCGGCGATAGCGATGCATCGCGCGTGGGTGACTGGGTGCTGGCAATTGGCAACCCCTTCGGACTAGGCGGCTCGGTCACGGCCGGCATCGTCAGTGCACGCGGACGGGATATCCGGCAGGGGCCGTACGACGACTTCATCCAAACTGATGCGGCGATCAACAAGGGTAACTCGGGCGGCCCATTGTTCAACATGGACGGGCAGGTAATCGGGATCAACACGGCCATCTACTCGCCAACGGGCGGGTCGGTCGGCATCGGGTTCTCGCTGCCTTCCAACTTAGCCAAGACCGTCATGGGCCAGTTGAGAGAGTTTGGGCACGCCCGGCGTGGCTGGCTTGGGGTGCGCATTCAGCAGGTCACGCCCGATATCGCGGAAGGCCTGGGGCTGAAAGATAGCCAGGGTGCCATGGTAGCCGGCGTGAATGACGGAGGGCCTGCCGACCTGGCGAAGATCAAAAGCGGTGATGTGATCCTGAAGTTCAACAATCAGGACGTGCGCGAGATGAAAAATCTGCCGCGCATCGTCGCCGAGACAGCTATCGGCAAAGACGTGCCCGTCGTCTTGTGGCGGGACGGTAAGCTACTGACTCTGCAAGCATCCATCGGTGAGTTGCCGGACGACATTCAGCAGGCCAGCACAACTGACAAGCCCAGCCAGCCGCCAGCGGCTACCCCGAGTAGTGATATCGCGGGCCTAGGTGCCAAGCTCGCGCCGCTGTCGGACGAGCTACGCGACAAGTATAAGCTGGCGCAGGGCCAGACGGGCGTGGTCGTAACTGACGTCGCCAGCGACGGTCCCGCCGCCGGTCGCGGCCTAAAGCCCGGTGACGTGATTGTCGAGGTGCAGCAAGAGCCGGTAGCAACGCCCGCCGACGTTCAGGCCCGGCTGGAAAAGTACCGCAAGTTAAACCGTAAGTCGGTGCTGATGCTGATCCAGTCGGGCGAGGGTCTGCGCTGGGTGCCGGTGCCGTTGCAGCCCGACCCGGCACGTAAGCCGGGCTAGGAATGGGGCCACACCCGGAGACTTGGCTCAGGGTTCTGCCGGACGGATTGTACTGCGAGCCGGGCGGGTTCTACATCGATCCCGTCCGGCCCGTCGATCGCGCCATCATCACCCACGCCCATGCCGACCATGCGCGCCCCGGGCACGCTCACGTGCTGGCGTCGCCGGAGACGATGGCGCTGATGGATGTACGCATGGGCCTTGGCCGGGCCGGGGCGACGCAGCAGGTGATCGAGTACGGCGAAACGATCAACGTCGGCGGTGTGACCGTGTGGATCGAGCCGGCCGGACATGTGCTGGGCTCGGCGCAGGTCGCGATGGAGTGGCGGGGGGCCCGGGCTGTCGTCAGTGGCGATTATAAACGAAGCTCCGATCCAACCTGCCGCCCGTTCGTGCCCATTACCTGCGATGTGTTTGTCACGGAGGCGACGTTCGCCCTTCCGGTGTTCCGGCATCCGCCCGCGGATGAGGAAATTACGCGTTTATTGGCGAGCGTGGCGTTGTACCCCGACCGCACGCACGTGATCGGAGCCTACGCGCTCGGAAAAGCGCAGCGGGTGATTGCCCTACTGCGGCAGGCGGGCTGGGACCGGCCGATCTACCTTCATGGCGCGCAGATCCCGTTATGCGCAGCCTACGAACGGCTTGGTGTGCCGTTAGGCGAGTTGCTGCCAGCGACCGTCACGGCCAAGGAAAAGCTGGCCGGCGCCATCGTGATTGCTCCACCGTCCGCCATCGCCGACCGGTGGGCCCGGCGGCTGGCTGACCCCGTCGTGTGTGTAGCCAGCGGTTGGATGCGTGTACGGCAGCGGGCGCGCAGCAAAGGCGTAGAATTGCCGCTGGTCATCAGCGACCATTGCGATTGGGACGAGCTACTGACCACTTTGGATGAGGTAGCCGCCCCCGAGATCTGGGTTACCCATGGGCGGGAAGACGCGCTGATCTACGCCGCCGGCCTTCGCGGCATTCGCGGCCGGGCCCTGCGCCTGCTGGGGTATAGCGAAAATGACGAGGACCTGGCGCACGAAGCCCCGGCCGCCGCGTGATCGTGTTCGCCGACCTGCTTGAACGACTGGTGTTCACGCCGGGTCGGCTGGGAAAAATCGCATTGTTACGCCGCTATTTCGCGACCCAGCCCGACCCTGATCGCGGCTACGGCCTGGCGGCACTCACGGACGAACTAAGTTTCGCCGCTGCCAAACCCGCCATGATTCGGGCATTGGCCGAGGAACGTACCGACCCTGTTCTGTTTGGCATGTCGCATGACTACGTCGGTGACCTGGCCGAAACCGTCGCGCTGATCTGGCCCGGCCGTCAAACTAACGCGTTGCCCCCCACAATGACGGAGGTGGTGGAGGCGTTGCAAGCGACCCCGAAATCGGAGCTGCCGTACGTCGTCGCCGGCTGGCTGGACGCGTCCGGCCCCTCCGTCCGCTACGCGCTACTGAAGATGATCACCGGGTCGCTCCGCGTCGGCGCGTCGGCGCGGCTTGCGAAGGTGGCGTTAGCGGAGCTGGCCGATGGCCGGATCGCGCCCGATGAGATCGAGGAAGTATGGCACGGCCTTTCGCCCCCGTACGCCACGTTGTTCGCCTGGCTGGAGGACCTCGGGCACCGCCCCGACTCCGGCGGTGCCCCCGTGTTCCGGCCGCCGATGCTGGCCCACCCGCTCGAGCCGCCGGACATTGCGGCACTAAACCCGGCGCTTTTTCGGGCCGAATGGAAGTGGGACGGCATTCGCGTGCAACTCGTTAGCACACCGGGTGGGAAGCGCATCTACTCACGCGGCGCCGACGACGTCAGCGGCACGTTTCCGGAGATCGTAACCGCCATGGATTGGCAGGGCGTGCTCGATGGGGAGCTACTGGTGGTGCGGGATGGCGTCGTGGCGCCGTTCGCCGATCTGCAGCAGCGCCTGAACCGCAAGGCGCCCGGCGCCAAGATGCTGCGCGACTTTCCGGTGCATGTACGGCTGTATGATCTGCTGTTCGACGGTGCTGATGACTTGCGCGCCTCAGCATTCGACGACCGTCGGACGCGGCTGGAACACTGGGTGGCCGCGCATCCGTCACCTGTCATGGACCTGTCGCCGTTGATACCGTTCGGGTCAGTGGCCGACCTGTCGGCCGTACGTGACGGCACCCGCGCGGCCAGCATCGAGGGGCTGATGCTGAAACGGCGTGACAGCCCCTACGTGCCTGGGCGTCCCAAGGGCCAGTGGTGGAAGTGGAAGCGCGACCCGCTGACGATCGATGCGGTGGTGATGTACGCACAACGCGGCCATGGCAAGCGCAGCAGTTACTACAGCGACTACACGTTCGGCCTGTGGCGCGATGACGGCGAGCTGGTACCGGTCGGCAAGGCATACTCAGGGTTCACCGACGCGGAGCTGGTGCAGATGGATCGCTGGATCCGCAACCACACCGTCGCGCGCTTCGGCCCGGTGCGGGAGGTGGAACGCGGTTTGGTGCTGGAAATCGCGTTCGACGCGGCGCAGCGTAGCAACCGGCATAAATCGGGCGTGGCATTGCGCTTTCCCCGCGTGGCCCGGCTACGCCCGGACAAGCCCCCCGCGGAGGCCGACCGGCTGGAGACGCTGATGCGGTTGATTATCTAGTCTTTGAGAAGCGCTGCTTATTGGCACCACATAGAGATGAAACTGCATCTTTCCCGTGCTCGGCCAAGGTTGCGATGCCGGTTTGCCGGTAGCCCCTGCCGACCTCGTGAGGGCCGCCGAGGAAGGCTATCTTGGCTACGGTGGCATAGTAGTCTGTCAAGCCGCCCATGTGTCCGGCATAGTCATTGGGCTGGCTGACAACGTGCGTCGATCACGCAGCTGGCGTCGCCTTGTACCGCGCGGGCGGGACGCCAGCGGCCGACAGCCACGAGTGCCGCCAAGCAGACTGCCGTCCAGACGCTCGAGAAGACCTGCGAGCAGGTCGAGACGCCGATGCAACGGATCGACTACAGAAAGTATGGGCGCGACGGGTTCGAGCT
>JANPPS010000037.1:0-6226 GCA_031428635.1 Rhodospirillales bacterium | reverse complement strand
GGGTCCTCATCGGTTCGGGTGAAGCGTCGCAACTCCACCGTAGCCTGCTGATCCGATGGCCACCTCAAACCTGTTCTGCGGGAAGGGCGAACCCCACCCGCAGAACTCATCCAATTTCCACCACGAGCGCGGACGCTACCGGGCTCGGTTGCTGGCAGTCCACATTGGGTGGTTCATGCGAAGCGGGACTGCCGCCATGGAATCAAGAATGATCCCAGGAACTCAAGACGATCCTGGACCGACACGTATACTTTCTCGAGAAGCCCAAATTGAATGAGGAGAATGGCGCTAAAAATATTTATCTTTACGGATCATCTAGTGTCGGCTCACCAGAAAAGTTCTCTCTCAGCTTTGGCGAGGCGCCTTTCCGCTTCCAGAAATCTATTCAACTCGGCTGGAAGAGTTAGTCGGGTGCGAAGCAGTCCTCGGTGCGCCTGGGCAACGCATTCCATTTTACACCGCTGCGGATATTAAACTTTACGCGCACCGACTGTTGGCGCGAGCGAGAAGCACGGCCTAAAGTCTTTAATGCGTCAGCGCGGCACCACAAATGCGCCGCCCGGTTTCGCCCGTAACCGCCACTGCTGATACCTTTGGAACAGGGCTTCAAACGCCGTGGGATCGGTCGTCAAACCATAGCGGCCAGTACGCGTCAGAAAAGCCTGGAACTCCCGGCGTAGCTGGTCCTCGCTTTTACTGACCGACCCGGGTTTGAAACTATCAGCTTGATCAGGGACCGGGACCGGCGTGGCGAGGACGACCGCAGGGGGTGGCTCGGGTGCCGGATCAGGCAGGGGCTGCGCCGGGCCGACCAATGCCGGCGGCGGTTTCGTGATCGTCGCCGGTGGGCGTTCCGCTGTGGTCCGGACCGAGGCCGGGTTGGGCGGCGCGGTCACAGTGATGGCCGCAGGATCGCGTCGCCCGGCGATAATCGTAACAACGGAAATGAGGGCGGTGATGACAACCAAAGCCAGAAGCCGGGGACGTTTTACGCGGCTGCCGCGCCTGGCCGTTTGGGGGCTGGCGGGCGCGTCATCCTCGCGGATCGGCGGCAGTGGGCGCGCCGGCATGGCAACCGGGTCTGAAGCCACCAATTCCAGCACGGGCGCAGGCGCGGGCGCACGGACGGGTGCCTTGAGCGGCGGCGGCGGCAAGGGCATCGCCGGCAGCACGGTGCCCGACGGCAGCCGTCGCTGCTCCCGAACCGCATACGGGGCGGAGATGGGGCCCTGCAACGCAACAACGAAGACCCGCTCTGGGTCAAAGGCACCGAGCCCTAGCGATGCCGCACGGGTCTCTAACTCCGGCCGCCCGGCCAGTAATAGGTGAACCCGGGTCCCATCCGTGGCGGGTGACGCCAAATCCGCCAGGGCCGTAAACGCGGCATCGTCCAGTGTATGCGCGTCATCCACCGCAAGCATCGCCGGCCGGCCGGGGGTGGCGTGCATGGCCAGGTGCGCGCGGAGTAAGGCCGCATCCTCCCCGCCATCGTCGAGCGCGTCGACCTGAACCAAAATCCGCGTGAGGCTGAGGGGCGTAAAGAGCGGGTTGGCGACCTTGAACACCGGACCGTCAAAGGCGGCGGCAACCGTGTTGAGCAGGACCGTCTTGCCCGATCGGTCCGGGCCAATGATCATCCCGATCCGGCCGTCAGACGATAGGCAATCGATAAACTGCTGGGACTGAACGCTTTCGGGCGGGGCTTCCGGAACGGGCGGGTCGTGTTCCAACCCGGCCGCAATTTCCAGATCGGCCGCACTTTCCGGATCAGACGTGCCGGTTATGGACATATCATCCGGCTGGCCGACAATATTTGCCTTCCGCTGGCCGCGAGGCGAACCGTGGTCTCTCGCCGCCGGACTGCTCGGCGTCGAACTCTTTGAAAATGGCATTCTGCTCGCCCCGACCCACGCCCGGCTGCCGCCGATCGCAACTGGACGACGGTGTGTCTGACGCGCGAACGTCTCCAACCGGGGTAGTTGCGACGACTGGATGATGGATAGCCTGACGATGGAGAGGCTCATGACGTGCCTGCAACACAATCGGCGGGCCCGCCTGGCATCCGCTCAGGAGCAGGCCCACGATCATCAGCGTAGGCCATGGTGCGCGACGCGTTCGCAATGCCGCATCTCCGAACTGAGGGCTGCGACCACTGCAACCCGAACAATCCATAACCTATAAACGGCGCGGAAGTTTCTGGGTAGGCGCAATTACCTCCCCGCTTGCCCCACCTCGTTCAACCCCGCACAATCAAGAAATGACCATTGCACAGCAGGCCCTGGCCGCCCGGGCCGATGGCCGGCACCTCGACGCGGTCGATACCTGGCGGGCCGCGCTCCGCCTCGACCCCGACGACTGGCGGATCGCGCTTGAGTTGCGTCAGGACTTGTCGGCCGCCTACCACTACTCGGAATCCGATCCGCAATTCCGCCGGGCCGCGCGCCACTTGCCGGACCGGGAGTGGCTAGAGCACTACGCCGAGCGGCTTATTTATCACGCCAGCGACCTCGATGTGATCGACACAAGGGGCCGGACACTGCTGGCCCGCACCCCGGATAACCCGGCGCTGCATGACATACTGGGTAAGGCCGCGCGGCAACGGCGGGATTGGGACGCAGCGGTGACGGCGTTTGCCGCGGCCCTGGCACTTGTGCCCGGTGATGACGAGTACGCCGCGAAGTTAGCCCAGGCCCGGCGGTACCGAGCGCTCGCTACCATGCCCGACGCTGGCGAACCCTACACGGTGCTGGTGCTGAACCTCGATCGTAATTCGGATCGGTGGGACGAGCTGCAAGGCCAGTTTCGCGGCTGCCGGGCGCCTATCCATCGGCTGGCCGGCGTCGAGGGCGCGCGCCTTGCCGCACCCGCCGTCCAGCGCCTGACGGGACGGGCCGATGCGCCGCGGGGGACACTCGGCTGTTTTCTGAGTCATGCGGCGGCGTGGCAGGCGGTGTTGGACCGTGGCCTGCTACATGCGCTGGTGGTCGAGGACGATGTGATGCCGCTGGTGGACCTGCCTGCACGGATTACGCTGCCGCCGGGCTATGACGTGTGCTTTGCCAATAGCCGGTTGAATCGCGGTGCGGACGCGGCGCTGACCGCGCGCACGTTGCTGCAGGTTATGCAGGACTTCCCGCACCAGGATAACGCACCCGGCGGGGACGGCTACTTCGTAAGCGCTGCCGGGGCGCAGGCGCTGCTGGATCGGGCCGCGGCCGACGGCTTTGGCGATGACGTGGATTGGCGGCTGCTGGCATACGGCATACCGGACGCGGCAGCGCTGCCACCCAGCCACGCGCAGACAGAGTTGACGCGGCTGCACGCGGGCCTGCCGGACCGCACGCCGCTGGCGATGTACGGCATGTCGCCCGCGCTGATCCACACCGTGGGCGTCAGCAGTGACCGTGAGGACCAGAACCGGCTGGCGGAGGGCCGGCGGTGAGCACGCCTGTCGACACGGACGTCGAGTGCGTTGTCGTGGGCGCCGGCGTCGTGGGCCTCGCCATCGCCCGGGCCCTGGCGCAATCGGGACGGGAGGTTCTGGTGCTCGACAGCGCACCCGGCATCGGCCAGGGCACGTCGTCCCGCAATTCGGAGGTTGTGCACGCCGGCATTTATTACACGCCCGGCAGCCTGAAGGCCCGGCTGTGTGTGCAGGGGCGGGAGCAGTTATACGCATTCTGCCAGCAGCGCGGCGTCGCCCACGCCATGCTCGGTAAGTTGATCGTCGCGGCCGAGCCGGCCGAGCTGCCCGCGCTGGACCAGATTGCCGCCACGGCCGCAGCCAACGGTGTGCCCCTTATTCGACTGACGGCGGCGGAGGCGCGCGCGATGGAGCCGGCGCTGCGTGTCGCGGGCGCCCTGCACTCGCCACGCACCGGCATCGTCGACAGTCACGCGCTGATGCTAGCGATGGAGGGGGAGCTGGCCGCTGCCGGCGGCAGCGTTGTGTGCCGGGCGCCAGTGCAGGGTGGGACGGTAGGTGAGGGGTTCACGTTGAACGTGGGCGGGGCGGAGCCGATGCAGCTATCCTGCCGAATACTGGTCAACGCCGCCGGGCTGCACGCGCCGGCGCTGGCGCAGGCACTCGGTTTGCCCGCACCGCCGGCGTTTTTGGCGAAGGGCAGTTATTACAGCCTGCAAGGCCGCGCGCCGTTCCAACGGCTGGTCTATCCGGTGCCGGAACCGGGTGGCCTCGGCGTGCACCTGACGCTCGATCTGGCGATGCAGGCGCGGTTCGGGCCGGATGTGCAGTGGGTGGACCACGAGGATTACGACGTCGATCCACGTCGGGCGGACGGTTTCTACGCCGCCATTCGCCGCTACTGGCCGGACCTGCCGGACGGGACGCTCGTGCCAGGCTATGCCGGTATCCGCCCGAAAATCACCGGGCCCGGCGAAGCCAACGCCGACTTCCGCATCGACGGCCCGGCCGAGCATGGACGCCGCGACCTGGTGCAGCTGTTCGGCATCGAAAGCCCGGGCCTGACCGCGTCACTGGCGATCGGCGATCATGTGGCGGGCCTGGTGAACGGTCGCAACGCGGCGTAAAGCCGGCTCGACAGAGGAGACGCAATGCACAAGCGGGTCGGACTGGCGTTACTGATGATGGCGGCGTCTTTTTCTACCCGGGCGAGGGCGGACCTCGTGGTGTCGGCCAATGACGGCCACACGATCCTGGTGGATGGCGTGGCCGTTCTATCGCCGTCGCTGGTCCCCGATACTCTGAGCGTGCTGGACATCACGAACTATCCACCGACGCTGCGCGACACGATCGACATGCCCGCCAGCGTCATCGGGCCGCCCACGGCCATCGCGATCGCGCGCGACGAGAGCTTTGCGATCGCCACCAGCGCCACAAAGCGGGATCCGGCCACGCCCGACGGCATCGGCCCCGATGACCGCCTATCCGTCATCGACCTCACGACCCGGCCGCCGACGATTGTGCAGACCATCGCCGCCGGCGCTGGGGCCACGACGGTTCGGATCGCGCCGGATGGCAAGACCGTCCTGGTCGCCAACCGCGCCGCCGGGACTGTCAGCGTGTTCGGTCTGGCCGATCACCACCTGACGCATCGCCAAACGATTACGATCGGGCGGGGTACGCTGCCATCCGGCCTGGCGTTCACGGCCGATGGTAAAGCCGCGTTGTTGACGCGCTATGGCGACTCCGCGATCGAGGTGCTGCACATGGGCGACACGGTGACCCAGGAGCCCCGGCTGCTTACGGCCGGCGTCGGACCCTATACGATCGACGTGTCGCCCGACGGCGCCTGGGCGGCGGTCGGCAACATGGGCCGGGGCGACGGCGACATCGATACCGTCAGCCTGATCGACTTATCCGCCATGCCGTTCCGTACCATCCAGACGCTGGCTGTCGGCCGCTCGCCCGAGGGTGTGCGCTGGTCGCCGGATGGTAAATATCTGGCCGTGGCGCTGCAAAACGGCACGACGGAGCCGGCGGGAAGCCCGTTTGCCAACGAGCATGGCGTGTTGGTTATGCTGGGGTTCGACGGCAAGACGTTGCGGCGCCTGGCCGACATCCCGACGGGCCGTTGGACGCAGGGCATCGCGTTCTCCCGCGACGGGTGGACGGTGATGGTGCAGGCGATGGTCGAGCACGTGATCCAGGTGTTTCGTTGGGACGGCGACAAACTGTTTCCGGCTAATCCAATCGACACCGTTGCCGGGCCCGCCGCCATCGCCACGTCCTGGTAGGGGAGAACCGCTATGCTTGCTAATCGGATGCAAAGCCTGAATTTCGACCTGGGTGAAACGGCCGACATGCTGCGTGGCAGCGTGGAGACGTTCGCGGCAGACGAGATCGCGCCCCGGGCGGCAGCGATCGACCGCGATAACGATTTTCCAGCCGATCTTTGGCGTAAGATGGGCGACCTCGGCGTACTCGGCATCACGGTGGACGAGGACCATGGCGGTGCGGGTATGGGTTACCTCGAACACTGCGTGGCGATGGAGGAAATCAGCCGGGCAAGTGCGTCGGTGGGCCTGAGTTACGGCGCGCATAGCAATTTATGCGTGAACCAGATCAGCAAGAACGGGTCAGAGGAGCAGAAGCGCCGCTATCTGCCCGGCCTGATTAGCGGCACCCATGTCGGTGCGCTGGCGATGAGCGAGAGTAGTGCCGGATCGGACGTGGTGGGCATGCGCCTGAAGGCCGAGCGGCGGGGCAGCCGGTATGTGCTGAACGGGACTAAGATGTGGATCA